>JAFUSD010000027.1 GCA_017480685.1 Bacteroidaceae bacterium | reverse complement strand
TTTTTATGTATGATATAATATTCTATATTGTTGATTGTCTGCATGTTTGATGAGAAAAGTGATAGAATGACGGATAAAAGGGCCCTGTAAACATGTAAGTAATGAAAAATGAAGAGATGAAGAGATGTAAGGCCATGCGGGAGGAGACGTATATACGTGAAGGGTTGTGCGTATATAAGCGTGGGGCTTTATGTACGTACGCGCAGGCTGTCTTGCCCTGAAACGCTAGGAGCGGAGGGTTGAGATGCTAGGGACGGAAGCCTGAAACGCTAGGGACGGAGGGTTGATGCATAGATGCAAAAGGTCTGCGAGACTGATGAAATAATGGCATCCGCATAGTTTGCGGATGTTTTTTTATGGATTCTTGATATTTTTTATTGTAAGCGTTTGCGTATGTTGAAAAAAAGATATACCTTTGTCGTTGCATTTGGGGGAGAAATCCCGAATGTGAGAATGCATATGCTTATTAATTCGCACTTGACCGAAGCAGCTTAGGACCCTCTTTAAGGAATAGTTCGATTTAAGAAGCACTAGGGCGTAAGGTGGAAACAAGCACGCCTTTGTCCACAATAAAGCTATGTACACACCATCATACATGGTGTGGTAAGCCTTATTATGTGGACAGGGGTTCCGATTCCTAAGCTCGCCCCTAAGGTCAAGTGCATAAGGATACCACGCCATTTTTGCGTGTATGCCTATTGACAGTATTGTCTTAATCAAATATTTTGGTATATGAAAACAACGATTTCACTTTATGTACAATGTGGCAGCCGTTTGTTGTCGGCATTGTGTATGTTAATGATGCTGGTGTTTACAGGATGTTCGAGTCTTAGTGAACGCGAGCGCTTGCTGGTTGGCAAATGGGATAGTTCTTATACAGAACGAGACATTTCTGTCAGTGATGAGGAGGATTACCTCAGCTTCGACTATATAACAGAGTCGACCGACGAATTTCGTAGCGACCACACTGAGGTGGAAGATGGAGTGACGAAGTTTAAGTTTTATTTCGACTTCGAGGAACTTGATGATTACTACTGCATAGTAATGGAGTATCGTGACCACTATGAGGGTACGTGGGAGCTTGTAGGAGATGAACTTCGCTTGAGATTCAAGTCGTTCGAATCGGAGTTTGTTAGTGCCAAGGAGGTAATGGATGATCCTGATATCGACATAGATGAAGAATACTACATTGACTTTCTTAAGAACTATGTAGATGATCTTTATGACGAACTACGCTCCCAACTGCGTGAACCTCGCACACTGAGTGTCGTGTCGCTTACCGACAGCGAATTCACTTGGGAAGAAGATGGTGAGACACAAACTGAATATCGACTGAAATAATCTGTTTGTGTCCTGTACCTGATAACAGATACATGGCATTGTGCATTTTTCAACTATTTGTGTATAATAAAAATATATTACTATGAGAGCAAAGACTAAAAAAGACCTCGTAATTCAGGCAATCATTGGTGCCTTGATTGTGTATGTATTGTTTATATGGCACCCCGACTATCACTACAAAGGAGTTATCAAAATCGTTGCTACGGTGCTGGCCGCGATGTTGTATGGATTAATCAACAAACTCTGGAAGTGGAAGGAGGCCGATGAGGACGACGAACCTCTATGGTATGAGAAAGGCGGACTCTGGAGGAAGAAAAAGCAGGAAACTGAAGACTCACAACCCAATCTGACAGAAGGTGATGCGGGCGAGTCGGCAGATGAGAGAAGGGTGCAAGTGGTGAAAGAAAAGATAGAAAAAGACGATAGTGACAGCAACTGAAACACCTGGATATTTGTTGTTTTATCTGCTATAGCCGTCTTGTTTGGCTATCTTATCGTAAGAACTTTTGTATAGAATCATCTGCTTTGTTTAAGCCGTTTCGGGCTTTACATCACAATCAATGTCTACTTCGGCATGAGAAAACTTTATGCCAATATTGCCATGCCTACACTCGCAAACTGCATTGTATGAAGTAATGGACGAAAATAACACCTGCAATGTGAAATATCTCGTCATATCAGTTGTGCATTTTCGTTTTATTTCGTATCTTTGCCACATCAAAACAAAACAGAAAGACTATGAACATAACAGAACGATTCTTGAATTATGTGAAGTTCGACACGCAGTCGAGCGAGGAGGCTGAGGGGTGTCCCAGCACGGCGAAGCAACTGGTGTTTGCTGAATACCTGAAGGCGGAGCTGGTGGCTGAGGGCCTGGAGGATGTGGAGATGGATGAACATGGATATATATATGCCACGTTGCCTGCCAACACTGAGCGTGAGGTACCGACCGTGGGCTTCATTTCGCACATGGACACAAGCCCCGACTGCTCGGGAAAGGACGTGAAACCGCGCATCGTGGAGAACTATGATGGGGGTGAAATCGAGCTGAGCGAAGGTATCAATTTATCGCCCGAGAAGTTCCCAGAGATGCTTTTGCATAGGGGTGAAGACCTCATCGTGACCGACGGACATACGTTGCTGGGTGCCGACGATAAGGCCGGCATTGCTGAGATAGTGCAGGCTATGGTGTATCTGAAGGAACACCCCGAGGTGGAGCACGGACAGATTCGCGTTGGTTTCAATCCCGACGAAGAGATTGGTATGGGTGCGCATCTGTTTGATGTGGAGAAGTTTGGCTGCCAGTTTGCATACACGATGGATGGCGGCGATGTGGGTGAACTGGAGTTTGAGAACTTCAACGCTGCATCGGCCAAGATTCAGATTAACGGGTGCTCAGTGCATCCCGGATATGCAAAGGGGAAGATGATAAACGCGGCACGCGTGGCTACCGAACTGACTCAGATGCTGCCTGCCGACGAAACTCCTGAGACGACCGAAGGATATGAGGGATTCTACCACCTGACCGGCATAAGCGGCGGATGCGAGCAGGCACAGCTCTCGTTCATCATTCGCGACCACAACCGCCTGAGATTTGAGCAGCGCAAGGAGCGCATGGAGGAAGTGGTGGCAGTAATCAACGCCAAGTATGGCGAGAATGTGGCGGTGCTCAACATGAACGACCAATACTACAACATGCGCGAGAAGGTGGAACCGATGATGTATATCATAGATATAGCCAAGCAGGCGATGATGGAAGCAGGAGTGACACCGAAGGTGCAGGCCATACGTGGCGGTACCGACGGTGCGCAGTTGTCGTTCAAGGGATTACCATGTCCCAACATCTTCGCGGGAGGTATCAACTTCCACGGCCCGTATGAGTTCTGCCCCGTGCAGTCGATGGAGAAAGCAATGATGACAGTGGTGAATATCTGCAAGATGGTGGCTAAGCATGGAAGCACGATTGGATAAATGGTTGTGGGCGGCGCGCATATTCAAGACGCGCTCGATTGCCATCTATGCCTGCAAGAACGGCAGGGTGATGATAGGCTGGGTGAAGATGAAACCCTCGCGAATGATAAAGGAGGGCGACGAGATACAGGTGAGGAAACCGCCTGTGACCTACACTTTCCGTGTGTTGAAAGCCATACAGAACAGGGTAGGGGCGAAGTTAGTGCCCGAAGTGTTGGAGAATATCACCCCGCCCGATCAGTATGAACTGCTCGAAATGAACCGCATAAGCGGATTCGTGAATCGCGCACGAGGCACGGGACGCCCCACGAAGAAGGACCGCCGCGAACTCGACGACTTTGTTCAGCCTGCATTCTTCGGCGATTTTGACTTCGATTTTGACGATGAGGAAGAAGAAGATTGAAAATAAGGGTAGTTAAAGGGAAGTTAAAAGGAAGTTAAAGGGAAGTTAAAAGGGAAGTTAAAAGGAAGTTAAAAGGAAGTTAAATGGAAGATAAAGGGAAGTTAAAAGGAAGTTAAAAGGAAGTTAAAAGGAAGTTAAAGGGAAGTTAAAGGGACGAATGATGCCATGCGGCATGTATCGTCCCTTTAACTTCTGAGCGAAGCGATAACTTCCTTTCCCTTCAATTCCATTCCCTTCCATTCTCTTCCTTTCCATTCCCTTCCACTCACTTATTATTATAATTGTTCATTGCGAACGTGATGCCAGAAAGGCAGAAGGCGCGAATCATGTCGCAGCAGAGGTTGACACGCTCGTCCATGTGTTCGAGTTCTTCGGGTTCGAAGTGTCCGAGCACGAAATCGACCTGACTGCCTCGTGGGAAGTCGTTTCCGACTCCGAAGCGTATGCGTGCCCATTGCTGCGAGCAGAGCACCGATGCTATGTTCTTCAATCCGTTGTGTCCGCCATCGCTGCCGCTGGGACGCAATCGCAGGCGACCGAAAGGCAGTGCGATGTCGTCGCAGATGATGAGCAGGCGCTCGGGGTCGATGTTCTCTTTGTTCATCCAGTAGCGCACAGCGTTGCCGCTGAGGTTCATGTAGGTGGATGGTTTGAGGAGCACCACCTCGGCGTTCTTCACGCGGCCGGTGCCTACGAATCCGTAGCGTCGGTCTTCAAACGAAATGTTGGATGCCTTGGCAAAAGCATCCAACACTCGGAATCCTATGTTGTGGCGGGTTCCATCGTATTCGTCGCCGATGTTGCCCAGACCTACAATCAAGTATTTCATTTTTCTCTAATCGGTTTTTTTGTAGCCAGGGCTTTATGCTTCTTCTTCGGTTGTAGCCTCGGCAGCAGAACGTGCGGCACGTGTCATGCGTACGCTGCAAACCACCACTTCCTTTGGAGTTACGATATCAAGTCCTTCGAAGCTGAGCTCGCTCACCTTGATCGACTTACCAAGACCGAGGTTTGTGACATCGATGTCGAGTGTGTCGGGGAACTTGGTGTAAGGAGCCTTTACTTTGAGCTTGCGCACTGTTGCCACGAGCTTACCACCGGCCTTCACACCTTCTGCAAGTCCGTTGAGCTTGATAGGTATTTCGATGGTTACAGGCTTGTCTTCAGTAATCTGGTAGAAGTCGACATGAACAGGACGGTCGGTCACGAAGTCGTTCTGCAGGTCCTTGAGGATAGCCTTCACGCTTGTGCCGTCGATGTTGATGTTTACGATGTAGACGTTTGGAGTGTAGAGCAGCTTAGCCAGTTCTTTCTGTGAAACGCAGAACGACTTAGCCTTGGGCTGTCCGTTTTCGTCTTTTTCTACTCCATAGATTACGCATGGTACGTTGCCTTCGCTGCGCAGTGTGCGGCTGGCTTTCTTTCCGAGGTCGGTGCGGAGCTGACCGTTGAGTGAGATTTCTTTCATTTCTTTCTCTTTGTTTTTGTGTTACTATAAATTAAGTTGTTTGTGCTTAATTCGCCATCACACGTTGCCGTCCCGATGGGTCGGCTCATTGAGTGTTGCCCAAAAAAGCGGTGCAAAGGTACGAATTATTTGTCAACTGGCAATACACCGTTTGTGTTTTTTTTGTGTTTGGTTGTGATTTTGGGTGATAATGGGTTGTTTTGCTCCGTGCTGGTGGCGCGGTTTCTGTGCTTTGTGTCTGGAGGCGTTTCTGCGGCGCATGGAAAACGAGGATATCCTCACGGGGTGTTGAGGATATCCTCGCAGGGCGTTGAGGATATCCTCACGGGGCGTTGAGGATATCCTTGCAGGGCGTCGAGGATATCCTTGCAACCGCGCGGTTGTATGAGCACCGTCGGGGCTGGTGGTGGCTGGGCTTGTTTGTGTGAAAAAAGTCGTGTAGATGTTTGCTTTGAAAGCCAAATATAGATATGTTTTGACAATTTTTTATCATTGTGTGCAAAAACTTTGTAAAATATATATGTCTATTCAACATTATTTACTAACTTTGCAGGCAAAATCGGATGTTCAGAATATGCTCATAGCAGTAGACTTCGACGGTACGATAGTGAAACATCGCTATCCGGAGATAGGACCGGAAATCCCATTTGCTGTAGAGACCCTTATCAAATTGCAGGATGAGGGTCATAAACTCATACTTTGGAGTGTGAGGGAGGGCCAGCTGCTCGATGAGGCAGTGGAATGGTGCCGGCAGCGCGGGCTTGAGTTCTATGCTGTGAACCGCGACTATCCCGAGGAGGAAGAAGACAAGAACAACCACTTCTCGCGTAAACTGAAGGTGGGGCTCTTCATCGATGACCGCAACCTTGGCGGCCTGCCCGACTGGGGTACCATCTACGACATGATACACAACAAACTCACCTACGAGGATCTTGTGGCACGCTATGAACAAGAAGCCGACCACGACAACCAGCCTGTCCGCCCATCGTTCCTGCAACGACTGTTTGGGAAGTAACAGGCATAACTGACGAAACGAACAAAAAAGAAATAAAACAAATGAAACGAATTATCCTATCAGTTGCAGTATGCACAACGCTACTCTTTTCAGCATGTACGTCCTATAAAAACGTACCCTATGTGATGAATTCAGATTCGCTACAAAACGTAGTAAGGGCCATGGAGCTCTATGATGCCAAAATCATGCCAAAAGACCTGCTTACTATCACCGTAAACACCACCGACCCGAAGGTGTCGGCACCCTACAACCTCACAGTGCAGTCGAACGCCGCAGTGGCACTGAGCAGCAGCAGCGTGACCACGCAGGCCGCACTGCAGCAGTATCTGGTGAGCAACGAAGGAACCATCGACTTTCCCGGACTTGGCGAACTGCACGTGGCCGGACTCACCAAAAACGAGTGTGAACGCATGCTGAAGCAAAAACTGAAGACATTCATCGACGAAGACATGGTGGTGAACGTCAGGATGCCGAACTTCAAGATATCAGTAGTGGGCGAAGTGAACCGCCCGGGACAATTCACCGTGACCAACGAGAAGATAAACATATTCGAAGCACTGGCACAGGCCGGCGACATGACAATCTACGGATTGCGCGACAACGTGAAAGTGCTGCGTGAAGATGCAAACGGAGTGCGCCAGTATCACAACCTCAACCTCAACGATGCCAATGTGATATTCTCGCCATACTACCAGCTGCAACAGAACGACATCGTAATCGTAACCCCCAACAAGACAAAGGCAAAGAACTCTGACGTGGGTACAAGCACCAGCCTCTGGTTCTCGGCTACATCAATACTCGTATCACTCGCCAGCCTTCTCTACAACATCCTCAAATAACAAAACGGCATCAGGCGGCAGACACAACCAACCACTGCCACCCCCTATATTATATATAAGATAGGTGTAGAAACAAATCGAATACTCACGAAATATCAATAACAAAAACTCATGAGTGCATTAGCATCACAAAACACAACAGCACAGACAAATCAGCAAACCGAAGAATCTGAGGGATTCAGCATAAGCAAATTAGTCTATATACTCTCACTCTATTGGCCATGGTTCATAGTAAGTGTAGTGGTGTGTCTCATCATAGCGTTCGTCTACCTGCGCTTCAAGACACCAGTCTACGAAATAGCCGGCTCAGTACTCATAAAAGACAACGACAAGAAGGGCAGCGAGCAGATGTCGGCCCTCACCGACATGCTCGACTTAGGCTACGTAGCCACATCGCGCAACTTCGACAACGAGGTTGAAATACTCCGTACACACACACTCATAAAGAAAGTGGTGACCGACCTCAACCTGCACGTATCGACATCGCTCAAGCGCACACTCGGCTCAAACGTGCCACTCTACCACTCAACCCCCCTGCTCGTCGACTTCCCAACATCCATTGCCGACGAACTCTGGGGACCCATAGTGCTCGACATAGACTACAGAAAGGACGGAACATTCGACGTAGACGCAACATACTACGTAGGACGTAAGGAAAAAGAGCAGAAGAAGCAGAAGTTCACCTCGCTGCCGGCAACGATGAAACTGCCAGTGGGTACCATAAACTTTGCATACAACGACTCGGTACCGAAACCCGACCGCGACCTCGAACTCCGTGTACGAATCACAGCCCCCGACATCGTAGCATCAAACTACGCCAACAACCTCAGCGTGCAGGCAACATCGAAGACCACAACCATAGCACAGATCTCGGTGGCAGATGCTCACCCCATGCGAGGCATCGACTTCATCAACCGACTCATCGACGACTACAACCAAGATGCTAACGACGAGAAGAACGCAGTAGCAAAACGTACTGCCGAATTCATCGACGAACGTATCAAGGCCATCAACGAAGAACTGGGCGAGACCGAAGACGACATAGCAAGCTACAAGCGCAAGACCGGAGTGACAAACCTGGCAACCGATGCACAAGTGGCTCTCAACCAAAAGACCGCATACGACCAGCAACGCACAGCACTGGCCACACAAGTAGCCATGGCCGAATACATGCGCAACTACGTCAACGACCCATCACACAAC
The DNA here is from genome assembly GCA_017480685.1 of Bacteroidaceae bacterium. Lineage (GTDB taxonomy): Bacteria > Bacteroidota > Bacteroidia > Bacteroidales > Bacteroidaceae > Colivivens. Next base: position 37,945 of record JAFUSD010000027.1, on the reverse strand, counting down.
AACGACGTGATACCAGTAAACGTAGGACTCGAGGACAAGAGCCTCACTACATCAATCAACCAGTATAACGAACTCGTGCTCGAACGCCAACGACTGCTCCAGACATCCACACCCGAGCACCCACAAGTCATACAACTCAACTCACAGATTGCAGCAATGCATGAAGCCGTGAAGACCAATGTGGAAAGCACCATACGCGGACTGCGCATAGCACAAAACGACCTCTCACGCCAGGCCGGAGCATACCAGGGCATGATAGCACGCTCGCCAGAACAAGAGAAGGAACTCAACACCTACGGACGTCTGCAGACCATCAAGTCAGAACTCTACATGATGCTCCTACAGAAACGCGAAGAAAACCTCATCACCCTGGCCGCAACAGCCAACAACGGACGTATAATCGAAGAACCGATGGCATCATCAGTTCCAAAGTCGCCACGTCGAAGCATGATATACCTCATTGCACTCGTACTCGGCCTCGGACTGCCGTTCGCAATCATCTGGCTGCGCGAACAACTCAAGTACAAGATAGAAAACAGCGACGACATAAAGAAACTCACCGACGTGCCAATCGTCTCAGAGATTCCGTATGCTAACAATGTGACAAAACAGCAAGGATCAATCGTAGTACACGAAAACAAGAACGACCTCATGGAAGAGGCATTCCGAAACCTACGTACCAACCTGCTCTTCATGCTCAAACCCGGACAGCAAGTCATACAATTCACATCAACACAGCCAGCCGAGGGTAAATCGTTCATGGCAGGAAACCTCGCCGTCAGCCTTGCCTTCCTCGGAAAGAAGACAATCATAGTAGGTCTCGACATCCGCAAGCCAGGACTGAACAAAGTGTTCAAACTCTCTACACGCATGGTCGGTATATCCAACTACCTTGCCAACCCGACAGAGTATCCGCTCGACGACCTCATACAGCACTCTTACTTACATTCAAACCTCGACATACTGCCAGGCGGAGTTGTGCCACCAAACCCAACCGAACTTGTGGCACGCGAAACACTCGACCAAGCCATCGCAGAACTGCGTAAACGATACGACTACGTGATTGTCGACTCGGCACCTATCACAATCGTTACCGACTCCGACATCATCAGCCGTGTGGCAGACGTCTGTGTCTACGTATGCCGTGCCGACGTGACACCAAAGGCCGCAATCGAGTTTGTAAACAAACTGAAGGTAGACAAGAAGTTCGACCAGTTCTGCATAGCACTCAACGGTGTAGACCTCTCGAAGCGCAAGAACACCTACAAGTATGGCTATGGCTACGGCTACGGTCGCAAGTATGGCTACGGATATGGATACGGATACGGCTACGGTCGTGAAAACGAAAAGAAGCACAAGCGTCATCACCACAAGAGCAGCAACTCAAAGGATGAGATGCCGGCCGAAGCCTGATAACCCACAACCGTTGAATAATCACAACCATTGAATAATCATAACCGTTGAATAATCACAAACTGATGAAGATAGAACAAAGACATATACAGACAATTGGACACATCGTGGCTTTCATCGAGAAAGGAGCATGTTGTTGTTGCGTTAATCATCCGATTAGCGGCACTGCCTCGTTGTGATATGTCAAGGTTCAAACATCCGAAACAGAACAAACGATAAGAATTAAGCTCCGCTAATCACTCACGATTGGCGGAGTTTTCTTTTTCGTTAAGAAGTGAGGCAAAAGCGGAGAATGTTTAACACACAAAATAAAACTATCATGATTTACAAATCACTGACCGACCTTATTGGTCGCACTCCTTTGTTGGAGACCAAACAGCGCGACGGACAAGTGGCGCGAGTAGTAGTTAAACTTGAGTATTTCAACCCAGGTGGCAGCGTGAAAGACCGCATTGCATTGGCCATGATTGCCGATGCAGAACAACGTGGCATCCTGAAGCCAGGTGCTACAATCATCGAACCCACAAGTGGCAACACAGGTGTAGGACTGGCATGGGTGGGAGTGAGCCGTGGCTATAATGTCATACTCACCATGCCCGACACCATGAGCGAGGAGCGACGGAATCTGCTACGTGCCTACGGAGCCCAGCTTGAACTGACTCCTGGCAGCGCAGGAATGAAAGGAGCTATAGCTCGTGCCAACGAGTTGCAGGCATCGATTCCTGGTTCCGTCATACTCGGACAATTCATCAACCCTGCCAATCCAGCTATGCACGAACGTACCACAGGTGAGGAAATATGGGCCGACACCGATGGCCGCATCGATGTATTTGTTGCAGGTGTAGGTACCGGCGGTACAGTCAGTGGAACCGGACGCGCACTGAAGCGACACAACCAGCATGTGCAAGTGGTGGCTGTCGAGCCTCTGTCATCGGCTGTGCTATCCACAGGCATTGCAGGCAAACACCGCATTCAAGGAATTGGTGCAGGCTTCGTGCCCGATACGTATGATGCAGAAACCATCGATGACATCCTCACTGTTGCCGACGAAGAAGCCATGCAGGCAGCACGTTCGTTGGCACATACCGACGGCCTGTTGGTAGGCATATCGTCGGGTGCTGCGTTTGCTGCGGCTCTCAGGTTGGCAAAACTGCCCGAAAACGAAGGCAAGACCATTGTGGCTCTGCTGCCCGATACAGGCGAACGCTACTTGTCTACAGGATTATTTAATTAAGTAAACCCTTTTGTAATAAAGTAAACTATTTGTAATAAAGTGTTTATTGTATGCAACCAAAGTTCATATTACCTACCAGTGCAGATATCGACCTCATGATGCACGAGGTGGCAAGCGTGCTTTTTCCAGAGGTGTTTGGAGCCATCGGCGACAGCGACTTCTATGGCCTGCTTGTGCATCACATCTGTTTCGCTTTCTCTACTCAGGAGCAGAAAGCCGAAGGAACGTCGCCTGATGCCGAGGCTGTGGCCAGTCAGTTGGTCGGTCAGCTGCCTCTTATTGGCAATCTGTTACGTTCCGACATAGATGCAGTGGCAACCAACGACCCTGCGGTTACATCACCGTTGGAGGTCATAAGCTGTTATCCAGCCTTCACGGCTATGTTGCACTACCGTGTAGCTCACGCTCTGCATAAACTTGGGGTGCCTTTGCTGCCGCGCATCATTACCGAACGTGCCCATTCGGTTACTGGTATCGACATACATCCGGCTGCTGAAATCGGTGCTGCGTTTGGTATCGATCATGGGACAGGCATCGTTATAGGAGCAACTGCCATCATCGGTACGGGGGTCATGGTGTATCAGGGAGTGACTTTGGGTGCAAAACACTTTACTCGCGATGTGGCGGGGCGCATGATTGATGAGCCTCGCCACCCCATCGTGGAAGATCATGTCACAATTTACTCCAACACATAGCTGCTGGTGCGCATACGCATAGGTCACGACTCGGTCATCGGTGGTAACTTGTGGATAACACATGATGTGCCAGCCTACTCGCATGTGCGTCAGTCACGACCTATCCATCACATAGGATTTATGGATGGTGAAGGAATATAGTACATAGCTTCACCAGCAATACGCTCACAGGTATTGCTACTGGAAGACAACTGTAGTGTCATACATTACATGTGCAGTTTCATGTATTACATGATGCATTATATTCACATGTATTGTTTATGGTTTGCAGTGGTGTAGGCCTTTTCAAGACTGTTGGATGCATCATCTATAGACCAGTCGGGACCTGTGAATAAAGTCTTATGTCCTGGGGCAAGATGCCCCATGCGGTCGGTAATTCCGAGCATGTAGTTTATGAACCAGTCGAGGTCTGTGCGGTTTATGGCTACGCGTCCGGCGCTTTCGCATTCATGGTCTATGAAGTATCGGTTGAGGTAATAGTAGCATTTCAGCTGGAATGTACTAATGTCAAAATCTCCGGCCTCCATGTGTCGCAAGGTGCGGAAATAGTTGTAGTCTGTGGTCTCTATGGTGTTTGCATATCGGTTGCTATAGTTTCGAGGGTGTGTGCCGTAGGTGTTGAAGGCTATTGTGCCCTCTTCATCCATGCCAAGCGATGTCAGTTCGTAGTCGGCAGCAATTTGGTTGCCGCCTGCAGGTGTGGTATGTTCGTCACATCCCAGCAGCCCAAGTATTGTATAGCCCATCACTCCTGTGCGGTCGGCACCAGTACGGCAATGGAAGTATACGGGACGTCCTTCTTTCAGTTGCTGTATAATCCATGCCACGTTTCCTACAGCTGCCGAGCATCGTGTTGCATCATATAGTGCAAAGTCGGTGGCTGTGTTGATGAAGTGTGCGTCGGGTAGGATGGTGTACCCCAGCGAGTGAGCATTACGCTTTGGGTCGCGTGGCCATGCACCTTTGCCAGGCATGGCTCTCAGGTCGAGGTGTGCCTTGATTCCTATGCGGCTCAACTCTGCCAGGTCGGCATCTGTCATGAAGTATGTCTCGTGTGATGCATTCTGTCCGCCAAGGCTGCCCCCACGATATATCTGCTCATAGCGCACTTGGTAGCCATGCCATCCAGTCCAGCCTCCAAGGTCACGTATGTTCCAGCTGCTCGATGCCTGAATCATCCGCAATTGTCCGGTCACTGCAATGCTACCCTGTGTCAAGACCTTACGTCCTTCTGTCACCCTGTAGAAATATCTGTTACCAGGCACAAAGTTGCGAAGTATGTATGTGTTTCTGCCTTTTGTGGCCTCGATACTGGCATCGAGAACATGTTGGCGGAATCGTTTGTCGGTTGCCATTTCTATATGTGCGGTGCCTGTTTGTTTCATGTCGAAATGTATTTGCACCGTTTGTGGCTCGTCGTTTCTGTAGCCTGAATCAAGGGCAGAGGAACGGAGCGAGCGAAACTCAGCATCGTCGAGAGTGGAGCGGCTGCCACGCTCGAAGGTGGAAACCGCATGTTCCATGAGGTATTGCGTTGTTGGGTTCTCTACGTTGACTGTGAATGAGGCGTGTCTTGCTTCGGGGGCTTGCTGAATGGTTCTGCCGCAGGCCGTGCCTGAAAAAGCAAAGAACACAAGCTGAAGCATTATTAGTGTGATGCGTTTCATGCGTTTCATGTGTTTCATGTATTTCATGCGTTTCATGCGTTTTATGTATTGTCATGTGTTTTGCAGTTTACGTCTGCCCGAGCCTGCGTTTGTTCTGATTTGCTCTCACAGACTGCACCTATATTGCAATTATATTTGCAAAGTTACGAAATAATACCGACTATCACGCATTATTCTCTAAAAAAGTGCTAACTTTGCAGTATCAATTACGTAATACGTTTGGCTGCATTGGTTGGATTGCACAATATGCGGGCATGTATTTTCGTTATTGTGTTATAAGAGAAGGATATGTCAGTAGAGAACGAGAACATAAGTGTAGATGTAGAGGGTGGCAGCCGTTCGGGCAGGCTGGCTCGCAATACTCTTTACCTTTACGGGCAGATGTTGGTTCAGCTTGTGGTGAGCTTATACACTGCGCGTGTTGTGCTCGATACTCTTGGCCAGAGCGATTATGGCATATTCAGTGTTGTGGGCGGGGTGATGAGTGTCTTCCTCACGTTGAACACCATAGAGTCTGCAACGATGCGTTTTGTGATATACGAGCAAGGACGTGGTGCCGACAAGGCTCGAAAACATATGGTGTTCAGCACTGCCCAATCGGTTCATCTTGCCATTGCTGGCATCGTGTTGCTGCTTGCCGAGACGGTTGGTCTCTACTATGTGTGCAATTATCTCAATGTTCCGCCTGCCCGACTCCCTGCCACCATTGTTGTCTACGAATTTTATGTGTTCGGTGCTTTGACCGGCATTCTTTGTGCCCCGTTTGATGCTCTTATCGTAGCTCACGAGCGCATGGGGGTATTTGCGTCTATTGGTATATACAATGTGCTTGCCAACCTGCTCATTGTTTTTTTAGTGCAGTATGCAGAGGTTGACAAACTGATACTCTATGCAGGGCTTGTGATATTGGTGCAAGTGAGTATGCGGGTTATTTATGCTTGGTATTGTTATGTGCAATTTCCCGAGACTCGTGGCCGGTGGTGTTTTGACCGTCAGCTTTTTGTGCGTATGCTCAAGTTCGGCGGTTGGCTTTTCAACGGCACATTGGCGGTGACTGGCTATACACAAGGCATCAACCTCTTGTTCAACTACTTTTATGGCACGTTGCTCAATGCTGCATTTGGCATTGCATTTGCTGTCCAAAACAAGGTCAGCTCGTTTGCCGACAACCTCTTGGTGGCAGCACGGCCTCAGATGGTAAAGAGTTATGCAGCGGGCGACTGGCAGTATCTGCACAAACTCATATTCAACACATCGCGCATCGCAGCATTGTTGCTCTTCCTCATCTCGTTGCCCATCATGCTCGAAACTCACTTCGTGCTCTTTGTGTGGCTGGGCGAGGATTTGCCTCAATACACTGTGTGGTTTGTGCGCTTGTCGCTCATGATGATTATAGTTCAGGCCATGGGGCAGGTCATGTGTATTACGGTTCATGCCACGGGGCGCATTGCACGCTTCCAGATGATAGAGTCGAACATGTTGCTGCTCATTGTGCCCATTGCTGCATGGCTGTTGTGGAAGGGCTATTCGCCCATTGTAGTATATGTGGCTCAGCTCATAGTGTTTATCTTGACCCATGTGGTGAGGGTGCTGATTGTGTGTCCGATGGTGGAATTGCCCGTGTGGCGCTATGTCAGGGAAGTGGTGTTGCGCACACTGGGCGTGATGGTATTAGGTAGTATATTGCCCGTGTTAGTCCACCAGTATGGCGGCATGCACAGCTACCCGCTCAGCCAGGTGCTGGTGGTGTCGGTGGTGTCGCTCCTGTCGGTAGGTGCAAGCATATATTGGCTGGGATGTGATTCAGAGGGACGTAGCTTGATTCATGCTAAGGCTTCGAAAATTGTGAAGAGCCTGATTGCCACTCGAGGCTGATGCCTTCGCGCGCTAGCAGTGGAAGTATGTAACGGCGGTAGTCGCTGTCGGCATGGTTGGCCGAAGAGAACGTGAAATGTATTGTGGTGTCAGAAGTGAATGATGCGTGGATGAGTGGCATGCCTGCCAGCACTTCCAGGTTTTGCAGTTCGGTTGCTGTTGCATCGGCTGGCGGACTGAGAAATTGAAGTGTGGTGGGCATTGTTATATATTGTTGCAATGGCAGTCGTTTCCATGTCGATACATCATAAAAGCGCAGATTGCTATGCCATGCACTGTCGAGACGTACACTGTGTATGTAGCACATCACCTGGCTGCCTTCCAACTTGCAAAGTTCTATGGTCGCTCCTTCAGACAGGCGCAGTTTTGCACGGTTGACGGTTAGCATGGTGAGACGCGACTCACCACCCAGCCGGTTGCTCACCATGTTGTCGAGTCCGGCCTCGATGAAGTCGATGAGGTCGAGACGATTGTTGCGGGTGAGGGTGGGGAGGAGTGAGTCGGGCATTTGGGCAAATAGTTCGCGCATGGGTTGTGCACCTATGCCGAGACTGCAAAGCATTAGTATGAGCGGAAGAAAAAGTCGGGCCATTACGTTGTGTGTATTTGTTTAATTCGTAATGCAAAGATACGGACTTTTTATTAAATATATGCCCTTAATGGGCATTTATTTGTTGTGAACCACGTCTCGTATCAATAAAAAACGCTATATTTGTAGGCGGAAAAACGGTTTTATCATATTGTATAACCGACTTCGCACGCGTACAACAACTATTAAAACAATCCTAAACATAAACCCAAACAGACCTATGAAAAGAATTTTCTCACTCATGATTGGCATGATGCTTGCATTGATGATGTGGTTCATGCCAGGAACAAAGCTGTCGGCACAGACTTTGGAACAGAAGACCAACCTGCCTACATTGTATGTCGATGTTGAAGGTAAAGCAGCTGTTACCGACAAGAAATTGTGGAAGACTGCTACGATGACTCTTGTGGCCGACGGCCAGCAGACAGTGGCTTCGATGAAGATTCGCTGTCGTGGCAACTCTACATTCACTGCCAGCAAGGCCAAACTGGCATACCGCATGAAGTTTGACGAAGCTATTGCATTGCTGGGCGAAGGACATGCCACGGCCCACAACTGGGTGCTCATGGCCAATGCTTACGACAAGACAATGTTGCGCAATGCGCTCACATCAAATGTGCTGGCATCGTTCCTTGGTATGCCATTCTGCCCTGGGGCACAGTTTGTAGACCTGGTGCTCAACGGCACATACGTGGGTACGTATCAGATAACCGACCATCCCGAGGCTAACGACGGACGACTCGACCTGGGAAGCGACCTCGACAGCAAACTCGTAGACCGTGGATACTTCCTTGAAGCCGACGGGTGGGAAGACCATAAATGCTTCAAGACACAGAAGAACCAAGTGCCAGTGCGTGTACACTCACCAAAGGACGGTGAGTACACCACTACTCAGATTTCGTTTATCTCAGCCTTTGTCAATAAGTTTGAGGCTGCACTCATGGGCAACGATTTCCGCGATCCAGATAAAGGCTACCGCCAATATGTTGACTCCATTTCGCTTGCCAACCTCTACATCGGAACCGAGATGTGTGCCAATCCCGATGGATTCTACAGCATGTATATGTATAAGAAAGCAGGCGACGAACACCTCTACTTCGGTCCGATGTGGGACTATGATATAGCCTACGGCAACGACTACCGCAAGGGTGACACATCTGAAAGCCTTATGAGTGAGGTCGGATTCGGTGTGGCACGTACCTGGTTTGCCCGCATGTGGGGCGACCCCTGGTTCCGTCAACTCATCAACAACCGCTGGAAGGAACTCGTGGCTGCAGGCATAGAGCAACACCTGCTCGGCAAGGTAGACGAGATGGCAGCTGAAATCGAAGAATCGCAGAAACTCAACTACCAGAAGTACAGCATAAACACCGTGATTTATCATGAGTGTGTAACACATTCAACCTATGCCGAGTATGTGGCCGACCTCAAGACATTCATCAGGAAACACACCGCCTTCCTCACAAAGACATTCGACCTCAGAGCTGCCGAGCCGGTGAACGATGACGGCACGTTCAAGTTCATCGACAACTATTATTATCGCATTCGCAATGTCAACAACAACCACTATGTAGATGTGAACGGACAGTCAACCAGTAGCGGTGCGTCGGTGGTTACGTGGGAGGAAAACACGGCGTGGCTTTCGCAGCAGTGGAGCATCAAGGCATCAGACACTGAAGGTTACGTTCAGTTCATAAACCGCTTGAGCGGACTTGCACTGAACGACCCTACGCCCGGCACCGCAATGACGTCTACCCAGCTCAATGTGGTTACGGCCGATGCAACGAGCGACAGCCAGTTGTGGTCGGTGCAGGAGGTTAACAACAGTGGTGTCTACAACCTTGTCAACAAGAAGACTGGCTTTGCAATGAATAACAATGCAGGGTCGTCTGAGAATGGAAACAAGGTCATAAGCTATACGAGCGACGACAGAAACCTCACCAGTCTTAACCGTCAGTGGTATATACAGCCATACGAGGTGAACACCGACGAAATAATACACGGCGGTGAAGACATCATCGAGGATGTGAACCGCGACGGGGTGGTGGACACTCAGGACGTGCTGATGATTTACGACTACATGCAGAAGCATTAGGACGCGGGACACATGGCACCCGTTGCCTTAGACACAGAATATATAAATAGAGAGGCGTGATGTAGCTGATACATCTCGCCTCTCTATTTATATATTCTGTGTCCTTGAGTTCTTAATAAGAAATCCCCTGTGTCATTCTTACATCTTCCTACCCTTATGGGGAGAACCATCCGGCGCATGCCTGTCCCTCTTTTGGGGTAGTAAGGAATGGATTCTTACTTCTTCTTCATCACGGCGTAGCGGCTCATGAACTTATCTACGCGACCTGCGGTGTCGACAAGTTTAGCCTTACCCGTATAGAATGGGTGAGATGTAGAAGAGATTTCAAGCTTGATGAGGGGATATTCCTGACCCTCAAATTCGATTGTCTCGTTAGAGCGTGCGCATGAGCGCGAGAGGAACATGTCGCCGTTCGACATGTCTTTGAATACTACCGGACGATAGTTGTCTGGATGAATACCTTTTTTCATTTCGTTTTCTTTGTTTTATTGTTTTTATACAGTTCAATTCTTGTTCTGGTGAACAATAAACTCTTGTGCTTCATCGAGGCCGGTGGCCAAATTCAGCGTGCAAAGGTAAGAATTATTTTTCGAACCGCAGTGTGCCTGGATGTAAAAAATGTGTTTTTACATGTGTTTTTATCGTTTTTGGCTGTGTTTTGACCTCTGTCGGCATAAAAAACGGGCTTCAGATGGCATCGCTCGCTGCTGTGCCTGCAAGGCTGTGCGTGCAGCATTTGAGACGACGATATCCTCGCAGGCTGTTGACGATATCCTCGCATGGCGTTGACGATATCCTCGCAGGCTGTTGACGATATCCTCACAGGCTGTTGACGATATCCTCACATGACGCCAAACGATATGCCCTTCATTTCTTTTGTGTGTGCTTGCCTTTTCTTTTGTTAAAATATAATAATGTGTCGGTGGCTGGTGCTTAAAGCAATCGGGAACCATGAAAAATGCAGGGAAAAGGTGCAAGTTGAATGAAAAAGGGTATTAAACATGTAGAAAACTTATCACTCAACGAAAACTTTTTCGTATCTTTGTGGCGTTAAAACCTAAATATACTTAATATGACGAAATCCTCTACACAGACAAAGCTGATGACCAACTGGCGTTGGTGGCTTTGTTCGTTGCTCTTCGTGGCAACTACAGTTAACTATCTCGACCGTCAGGTCCTCAGTCTTACTTATGAAGAATTCATAAAGCCGGAGTTTGGTTGGACAGATGCCGACTACGGTACCATCACCTCCTTCTTCAGCATCTTCTACGCCATCTGCTGCCTCTTTGCAGGTAAGTTCATCGACTGGATGGGAACGAAGAAGGGCTACTTGTGGAGCATCGGAGTTTGGAGCGCCGGTGCATGTCTCCACGCAGCATGCGGATGGGGCACATCGCTCCTCACCGGCGAGGCCGATATCTCAGCCGTAGAGATTGGCTCGAAAGCTGCATTGGCAGTATCAACTACCTCGGTATATCTGTTCCTGCTCTGCCGCGGCATACTGGCGCTCGGCGAATCGGGCAACTTCCCTGCCGCCATCAAGGTGACTGCTGAATACAACCCAAAGAAAGACCGCGCATTCTCAACCAGTATATTCAATGCAGGAGCCAGCGTAGGCGCACTGGCAGCACCACTCTGCATACCACCGTTGGCCAAGAGCCTCGGATGGGAATGGGCATTCATCATCATCGGTGGACTCGGGTTCCTGTGGATGTTCTTCTGGCACTTCATGTATGACAAACCCGAAAAAAGCAAGCATGTGAACCAGGCAGAGCTCGAATACATACACCAAGACGACGAGACAGAAGCAGCAAAGCAAACCGCTGATGGCGAAGAGAAAGCTATCCCGTTCCTCAAGTGCTTCACCTACAAGCAGACATGGTCGTTCATCTGCGGTAAGCTGCTCACCGACGGCGTGTGGTGGTTCTTCCTGTTCTGGGCACCATCATACTTCGACAATCAGTTCCATGCCAAGGCATCCAGTCCGCTGGGACAAGCCCTCATTTTCACTCTCTACGCCATTGTGACAATCATATCCATTTTCGGAGGATACCTTCCAAAACTCTTTGTCGAGCGACGAGGCATGAACCCATACAGCGGACGTATGCTCGCAATGCTCATATTCGCATTCCTGCCACTCGTGGCACTTGCTGCACAGCCATTGGGAGTATCGAGCCCATGGTGGCCTGCAATACTCATCGGTATTGCAGCTGCAGGACATCAGGCATGGTCGGCCAACCTCTTCTCCACCATCGGCGACATGTTCCCTAAATCGACTATAGCCACCATCACTGGTATCGGAGCCACGGCCGGAGGTATAGGCTCTATGTTCATACAGAAGATAGCAGGAAACCTCTTTACCACAGCTTCAGGTTCATTCCAAGCAGAGGGCGTAGAACAAGCAATGGAGATAACCGAAAAGAACATATCAAAGGTGTTCGACATACCTGTCGAATATGCACAAGACCTCGTAGGTACGGAGGTGCAAGACGTAATAGACAAGGGAGGCATCGTAATAGAAAAAGCGATGTCGTCAAGCGAGATGATAACAAAGATAACCGAACTTGGCGGACAAATCGTATCAGAACCAATGACCTTCCTCGGATTCGAAGGCAAGCCGGCAGGATACTTCATCATGTTCTGCTTCTGCGGAATCGCATACCTCATCTCGTGGGTAGCAATGAAGTTACTCGTGCCTAAGTATAAGCCAATCAAGGCATAATAGCGACTCATTTGTCAATACAACGAAAAAGGGGCGGCTCACAATGAGTCGCCCTCTTCTTGTGTTGTAGCTTGTACCTTATCTGCGGTTCAGGTATTGACCTTTGCCACGAGTGAATCGTCCCCACTCGATGGCACGATGGGGGCAGGTGTGGTAGCATCGCATGCATTGCACACAGCGTTCGTGCCACAACGGATGGTTGGTTCCTGTGAGCGTTATGTTGCCAAAGGGGCAGGCCTCGACACAACTGCCGCATCCCACACATTGATCGTTGGTCTTGAAATAACGTGGATTGACGAGGAAGCGGTTGAAGAACGGTCGTACGATGTGGCTCTTGACCCACGGCATCGAACCAGGAAGAGTGTCGAAAATGCTACGGCCGTCGATGATGTCGTCTACGATTTGATGCATACGTGCAGGCACTGCGTTGAGTTTGCGCTGCTCTTTGGGCATGGGGTCGACATCAAATCCTGGCAGGCAAACATACGATTCGGGCATCTGGACTGCATATCCCAGTTTGCATCGCCAGCCCTTCCGAGCCGCGATGTCGCAGAATATCTCGGCTGTCATGCCTGTATCATCGCCGCAGGTAGTTACAAAGTAGAGGTAGTCTACGTTGCCCACTTGCATCTTGCTGATGAACTGCTCGATGAATGGTGGTACGCCCCATCCGTAGGTGGGAAACACAAAGCCAAGTCGCTCGCCATCCTTCAGGGTGTAGAGCATTTCGGTGTTGAGTTCGTCGGGGATGAAACGCATGGTGTCGTTGAGTTCGTCGGCAAGAAAATGCGCCACCCATTGGCTGTTGCCTGTTCCTGAGAAATAGAATATCATCGAATTATTTACTATTTAGCCATTTACTATTTACCATTTCCATCCGAATGGCTATTATATATTATCAATATATATTATATATTCCTCAAAGCCACTTACGTTTGCGGAAATACCACCAGCCAAGAACGGTTAGGATGGCGGAGATGATGATTGCGATGATGAATCCCCAGCGGCTTTCTTCCATGCCGTTGATGAGGTTCATGCCGAAGAGGCTTGCCACGAGGGTGGGGAGCATGATGATCATGTTGAGACTCGTGAGCAGACGCATCACCTGGTTCATGTTGTTGTTGATGAGGTTGGCGTATGTGTCCATCGTCGAGTCGAGGATGTTGGAGTAGATGGCTGTCATCTCTCGCGCCTGCTGCATCTCGATGTTCACGTCTTCGATCAGTTCGGCATCGAGGTCGTCGACCGGCAGGCGGAACTTCAGTTTTGAAAGCAGGGTCTCGTTGCCTCGTATTGATGTAGCAAAGTATGTGAGGCTGTCTTGCAGTCGTGACAAGCTGGTGAGGTCTTTGTTGTCGATGTTGCGGTCGAGGTTTCGTTTGGCCTTCTCGATGAGTCCGTTCACTTGCTTCAGATACTTCAGGTACCACACGCTGGCACTGAGGAAGAGCCGGAACACGAGGTCGGTGGCATCGATGAACCCTTCGGCGCGTCGCTGCTGATGGTTGATGAAGTCAATCATCATCTTCGTCTCTTGATGGCAGATGGTGATGATTTTGTCGTCTTTGATAAGTATGCCGAGTGGGATGGTGGTGTAAGGACTGCGGCTTGCGATGTTTTTGATGTGTGGGATGCGGAGGATGATCATGAGCCACCCTTCGTCGTAATCGTAACGTGCACGCTCGTCGGTATCGCTGATGTCTTCAACGAAATAGTCGGGTATTCCCAGTTCATCGACCAGATACTTCACGTCGTCCTCTACGGGGCATGTTACCTGCACCCAGCAACCCGATTCCCATGTGTTGAGTTGCCCGATGCCCTTATTAAAATTCCAATAAGTACGCATAAGTTTACGCTCTTTGCTTTGATTCATCAATAAGAAAAAGTATGAATTCACTTGATTTCGGAAAGAGCCTAAACCTACTATTCTTCTGTTATGGCTCTATCCTGCGTTCGTCGGGTTGGCTTTTCGCCGGATAACTGTCGTCCATAAAATGCGTTTTTGTTTGTTTATGTTTTGTTTTTACTTATAAATGATTTCTTATTTGCTTCTCGACAATTTGTTGTCGTAACCATTTTTGCGCGTGCAAAGTTACGATTTTTTTCAAAATCTGCAGCTCACATCAGGCATTTATTTTTACTTATGAGTGTCTTTTTCTCTCTTATGTCATGTTTCTTTTGTCTGCATGTTGCATATCAGAACAAACGATAAGTGATGCGCACACTCAGCGATGGATGTAAATGTGAGTTGCGATATATGCCATATTTCACATCGCTGGCGAGTGGCGAACTCACATCTTTGCCAAGGCGCATGCCGTCGTGGAAAGCGATGTTGTTGCTCCCGATATACATCACACCCATATCGACGAGTATCATGCTGCGTCCGTCCTTTGTGAGGCGCCCGCGATAGCCGGCACCCACGTAGGGCTTGAACTTGCTCACGTGTTGTGTCTGGCGGAACATGTTGTTGTCGTTGGGAGTGAGGTAGTAGGTATCGCCCTGATGGTGCACGATGTCGCCTTTGTGGTAGCGCACATCGCCCTCTTCGTGCAGGGTTTCGCCTGTGATGGGGTCGTAGGCCGAGTATTCCCACAGAATGTCTTCGGTGGCAACGATGTCGTGCTTATACGTTCCTGCCACCATAGCCATCTCGCCATATTCGGTGCGTATAGCCTCCTCGAAGCCGTAGGGCAGGTAGACGTTGATGCCCTTGTGGTCGATGATGGGTTGTTCGGCCATCACTTTCTGGTATATAGTGTTCCATATCGACATGCCCATGAGTGTAGGCATCGATTCTTCCTGGTTGAGGACCTCGGTCACTTGCGAGTTGCCATAGTAGAAACCGGCTGTGAGGTACCAGTGCTTGTTGCGGAACGGAGTGATGTCGACCAGCAGGTGGAAGTTGTCGTGCTTAATTTTGTTCTTCAGTTTTACGTGTGAATTCATGTCGAAACTGCTGAACTGCGTGATGAAGTCGTTGACCTTGTTGAAGCGTGATGCCGACAGCATGAGGTTTTCCTCGGCAGTGAGGTTGGGGTCGTAGGTGCCTGTCTGTATGGGGAGGCTCATCTTTTTATCGTCGGAAAACTTATAAAACGTGGCACCAGCGCGCACCGTGATGTCTTTCGTCACAGGTGTGCTAAGCTCGATACCCATTTTCTGGGAGCCGAAGATGCCTGCTACGTCGAGGTGGAACTTCGAGTCGCTGCCACTTTGTGCTTGTGACGTGTGGGGCATCATGCATGCGGCGATGAGTAGCAGTGCGTATGTTGAGAGTCGTGATGTCATTAGTGGGTGATGATGTTGCTTTCTGTTAAGGGGTGGTTGTGGTGTCATTTCATCATGCGTTTCAGTGCAGGGCATAGCATGAAGAGGAGTATGCCTGCAATGGCCGACATGAATACGAAGATGAGGAAAAACTCGTGGAGGTTGGTGATTGCTATGCCGAATAGGCTCTTGGCCTGTCCGCCTTCGGGATATAGCGTGGCCAGCCAGCCGGCGCAGTAGTTGCTGACCGATGACGAGAGGTACCAGATGCCCATCATGAGCGATGCAAACTTGCGTGGCGACAGGCGGCTGACGAGCGACAGACCGATGGGCGAGAGCGAGAGTTCGCCCAGTTCCTGTATGAAATAGAGGGTTGTGATCCAAAGGATGCTGACCTTTATGCCCGGCCCTACGTCTTTCACTCCGACGGCTATCACGAGATATGAAAGCGATAGGAACAAGAGACCGATGGCGAGTTTCTGGATGGGGTGGGGCTCGAATCGTCCCATGCGTTGCCACATCCAGTTCATGACGGGTGCCAGCACCACGCAGAAGAATGCGGGGAAAGTCTGAAACCACGATGTGGGCATCTCCCATCCGAAGAAGGTCTTGTCGGTCTGCTTGTCAGCAAAGTAGGTGAGCGACACGCCTGCCTGCTCGTAGGCTGCCCAGAAGAAGATGACGAACACGGCCAGAATCACGATGACGAGCATGTGCATGTAGTCGCGACGTGTGAGTGGCTCGTTGGGCACCTTCAAGCTTTCGGGGCGCTGGTTGGGCGGCAGACCTATCTGATGACCTTCGGGTGTGACGAGGAATCGGCTTTTCAGCAACCAGAACATGAACATGGAGAGGCTGATGACGATGCAAGCGATGAGGAATCCCCAGCGGAATCGGGTGGGGTTCATGAAGTCGCCTTCAAACAGGCCACACACCAGTGGCGCGAGCAGTGCTCCGATGTTCACTCCCATGTAGAAGATGGTGAATGCCGAGTCCTTGCGGCGGTCGTTGAGTTCGTAGAGGTCGCCTACCATGGTTGCAATGTTGGGCTTGAAGAGGCCGTTGCCCACTACGAGCATTCCGAGTCCGCCGAACATGAGCCACAGTGCGAGGCTGTTGTCGACCGTGGGGTCGATTGCTCCGCCTGCTGCATGTATGCTTGGCTTTATGATGCTGGCCGATAGGAACATGAGGAACTGACCGATGGCCATGCATATGCCTCCTGCCAGTATGCTGCGGGGGTTGCCCCAGTAGCGGTCGGCTATGTATCCGCCGATGAGTGGGGTGAGGTATACGAGCGACGTGAATGTGCCGTATACCTCGCTGGCTCTGTCCATGGTGAACAGGGCGGCTATCATATAGAGCGTCAGGAGCGCTCTCATACCGTAGTACGAGAAACGCTCCGACATTTCGGTTGCAAAAAGCAGGTATAATCCTTTGGGATGTGTCATGCCCTTTGGTTTATGCGGTCATTTGTTTCAGCTTCTTGAGCAGTGCAAACATCACAACGGCGCTGATGAGGCAGAGGGCGATGAGGATTCCCCAGTTGGCCATGAGTGGAATCTTGTTCCAAAGCATCGAGGGGATTGAGCTGAGGTAGTTACCGATGGCAGTGGCTACGAACCATCCACCCATCATCATTCCCTTGTACTTGGGAGGTGCCACCTTGCTCACGAACGATATACCCATTGGCGAGAGCAGCAGCTCGGCCAGGGTGAGGGTGAAGTAGGTGCTGATGAGCCATGATGGCGAGAGGATGCCTTGTGTGCCGTCGCCCAGGTCTTTAGGTGATATGAGGTCGGTAGATGCCAGTGTGATGACACCGAAGCCCAGTGCTGCTACGAGCATACCCCATGCAATACGTGTTGGTGCGCTCACTTCTTTGCCCTTGTTGGCCAGGGCTCCGAAGAACACCATGCTGAATGGTGTGAGTGCCACTACGAAGAAGGGGTTGAACTGCTGGAAGTCGGATGGCTGTGCGTTGTAGGGGTCGGCCATTCCGAGGTAGAGACCGATGGCGCCTGCCACGCAGAGCACGGTGATGATGCCGCAGATGACGCGGTTCTTCATAGCTTTCGACTGGAATGTGGCAAATCCTGTGTATACAGCTACTGCCAGCAATGCAAGGCTGAAGATGTTGAAACCGATGCGGATAGGACCAGTGACGCTGAGGTCGGTGTATTTCTTTGCGAAGAATGTGAGGGCCGAGCCGTTCTGGTGGAATGCCATCCAGAAGAAGATGACTACTGCAAAGACAAGCAGCAGGGCGATGATGCGGTCGCGGGTCTGTTTCGGTGTGAGTTCCTCGACGGGTGCTGCGGCAGCTTTGGCTTGCTTGGCTGTCACGTCGGCATGACGGAACCAGCTGCGGCATGCGAAGTAGATGATGGCTGAGAGGATGAGCGATGCACATGCCACTCCGAAGCAAAGGCCGTAGGCGCCGTAGAGGGTTTCGAGGTATTCGCCGGCGCGGTCGCCGTAGGTGGCTGCTGCATCGGCGGTGTATTCAAACCCGAAGCGGCTGAGGTATTGGTTGGTGATGTAGCTTGCCATGGCAGGTGCAAACATGGCACCGATGTTGATGGCCATGTAGAAGAGGCTGAATGCTGCATCGCGCTTGGCCGAATACTCGGGTGCATCGAAGAGGTTGCCAACGAGCACTTGCAGGTTGCCCTTGAACAGACCTGTGCCGAGCGATACGAGTGCCAAACCGCCAAACATGACGTACATACCGGTGTTGTTGGCTCCTGTTGGGATGGCCAGGGCCAGATAGCCGAGGAACATGATGGCCATACCTATGCTTACGCATTTACCATAACCAATTTTGTCGGCAATCATACCACCGAAGAGTGGCGAGAAGTAGACTACAGCAAGGAAAATGGCATAGACGTTGCCTGCTACCGACTCGTCCCAACCAAATTTTGCTTGCATAAAGAGTGTGAAGATGGCAAGCATGGTGTAGTAACCGAAACGCTCGCCTGTGTTTGCCAGTGCTAAGGCAAACAATCCTTTTGGTTGTCCTTGAAACATAATCTTATTTACTATTTAACTATTTACCATTTACCATTTATTAATAATGGATTGCTTCTTACTTCTTTATGTTGGCCTGTTCCAGTCCGTAGCCCTTCTTCTTGTCTTCCATCTTGAGCATCATTGCAATGACGATGGAGATGATGCCGCAAGCGGCGAAGATGGCCATCGAGGTGGTGTAGTCGGTCACATCGTTGGTGGTATTTGCCTGGTTTACCTTGCCGATGAGGATTGGAACCATCGACAAACCTATGTTCTGGATGTAGAAGATGACTGCGTAGGCGGTGCCGAGCAACTGCATCGGGATAATCTTCGGCACGGATGGCCACATGGCTGAAGGCACCAGGCCGAAGGCAATACCCAGCAGAATCATGGCTGCAATGGCCACAGCAACGGCTGTGATGCCTGGGATGGCGAAGATGCAGTGAACCACGGTGAGGATGATTGAACCAATGACCATCAGCGTTGCACCCTTGCCATAGCGGTCGTAGATGGAACCGAAGAACGGGGTGAGGAAGATTGTGCCGAACGGAAGCATGGCTGGTATGAGGCCGGCCACTTCAGGGTCGATGCCGTATTTAGTGACCATGAGCTTGGTTGCAAACTTGAGGAATGGGAATACGCCTGCGTAGAACATGAGGCAAAGCAAGGTGATGAGCCAGAAGCCCTTGTTGGCGAAGATGAGCTTGAGGTCGGCAAAACGGAATCCTTCTTCGGGTTCGGCTGAAGCAGCGCTTGCCTTTTCTTGGTCAAACTTAGTGTCCATTACACAATAAACGAGGTAGCTGATGAGACCTGCGCAGAGCAGCGATGCTCCGAGGCCTACCGAGGCCGACACACCGCCAAACTGCTGTGCAAACGGCAGTGCAAGTGCCAGTGCTCCGGCTGTTCCGATACGTGCCAGTGCTACCTGAAGGCCCATTGCAAGTGCGAGTTCATGACCAGTGAACCACTTCACGATTACTTTCGATACGGTGATACCTGCTATTTCGCAACCCACACCGTAGATAGCAAAGCCAAGGCAGGCGATGATGACCTGCATAGGGTAGCCGAACATTTCGCCTTCGAAATCGTTGCCTACTGCATACCACTTGATGAGCGCACCGCCAAACATAAGGCCTGTGGCCATGATGCCGGTGAAGCGGATGCCAAACTTGTCGAGAATGATGCCTCCGAAGAAAAGCATGAGGAGGAATACGTTGAAGAATCCGTAGGAACCGGAGAAGAATCCGTAGTCGTCGGCACTCCAACCAAGGCCTACGCCGTCAGCTCCCTTGGCTGCGGTGAGCATTGGCTCGAGCGGAGACATTACATCGGTGAAGAAATATGCGAACATCATTGTGAACGACACGATGATGAGGGCGGTCCAGCGAGCTGCCTTCGACTCGCTGAGCATTTGTTGAAGTTTTTCTGCCATGATTATTGTATTGTTAAGTTAGTGCATATTGATTACTTGGAGCTCTTCAGCCAGCGGTCGAGCCAGTCGAAGTAAGTGCGCTGCCAAAGCACACCGTTCTGTGGATGGAGCACCCAGTGGTTTTCGTCGGGGAAGATGAGAAGCTCGGCCTCTATGCCACGCATACGTGCTGCATTGAATGCCGACATGCCTTGAGTGGCATTGATGCGATAGTCCTTCTCGCCGTGGATGCAGAGGATTGGGGTGTCCCACTTGTCAACAAATCGGTGTGGCGAGTTTTCGTAAGTCTTGGCGGCACGTGCCGTACGGTCTTTGTTCCAATAAGCATCGTCGTACTCCCAGTTCGAGAACCAGTTCTCTTCTGTCTCGGTGTACATGGCTTCGAGGTTGAAAGCTCCATCGTGCGCGATGAAGCACTTGAAGCGGCCGTCGTGATGTCCGGCAAGATAATAAACAGAGAAGCCTCCGAACGAAGCACCTACGGCTCCCATGTGGTCGCGGTCAACGTATGGCAGGTTTTCGGCTGCATCGTCAATTGCTGCAAGATAGTCGTTCATGCACTGACCTGTCCAGTCGCCTGATATTTCTTCAAGCCACTCCTGACCGAAGCCTGGAAGTCCGTGGCGGTTTGGAGCAATGATTACATATCCTTGCGATGCCATTATCATGAAGTTCCAGCGATACGACCAGAACTGGCTTACAGGGCTCTGTGGTCCGCCTTCGCAGAAGAGCAGGGTAGGGTACTTCTTCGTCGGGTCGAAGTGTGGCGGCTTGATTATCCAGTAGTGCATATCCTCGCCTGTAGTGGTCTTAATCCAGCGGGCTTCGCTGCTACCTGCATCGAGCTTGGAAAGGATATGGTCGTTCTCGTGAGTGATTTGTTTGATGTCGGCAACCGAATTACCGACCACTGAACAGAGATAGAGGTCGGCAGGGTGCATATAGTCGTGGCGCTCGAGCACGAGACGTGTGTTGTCTGCTTCGTTTCCTTCGGTTGGAACCATCTGCAGCGAACCGAAGTCGGCTTGATAGTCGGTGAGTTGTACGACTTCACCCTTAAGGTTGGTGCTGTAGAGGTTCTCAGTTGCATGCCATACACCTAAATAATATAAGGTGTAGCTGTCGGGAGCCCAGCAGAAGTCGTCAACACCTGAATCGAATGACTCGGTGACATACTGTTTTGTGCCTGCTTCGAGGTCATAGACACACAGACGCTGGCGGTCGGATTCGTAGCCGTCGCGCTGCATCGAGAGCCATGCCACATAGCGGCCGTCGGGCGAGAACTTAGGATTCTGGTCGTAACCTAAGTTGCGGTCCTTCAGGTCTTCGTTGGTATTTAAGTATTGATCTTTGAATGTCTTGGTTGGGTCGAGCAGGTTGTCACACTCGTATGGCAGACATCCGTCGGGCACGACACCAAACTCACTGCAGTCTTTGCAAAGATTTACAGTGTTGTCGAGGCTTCCGCTTTCCACATCATAGAGGAATATGTCGCTGTCGGTGCTTATGCTATATGCCAATCCTGTCTTTGTGCGGCATGTGAATGCTATGTGTTTCGAGTCGGGGCTCCAAGCCAGTTGCTCGATGCCTCCGAATGGTTCCATCGGACATTCGTATGGCTCGCCGTCGAGTATGTCGTGCTGTTCGCCGCTCTGCAGGTCGAGGACAAATGGATGTGGTATTGATTCTACATAGTGATCCCAGTGGCGATACATGAGGTCGGTGATGACACGACCGGTAGATTGAGGCAGGTCGGCAGGGCGTTCCTTGATGATGTCGTGGAACGGCACTTGCTTTATGATGATGACTTTCTTCTGGTCGGGCGAGAAGAGGAATCCTTCCACCTCGCCGTCGGTCTGTGTCAGTTGCTTGCGTGCTTTTCCTTCGGCATTCATTGTCCATACTTCGCCTTTCTGTGCAAAGGCCAGTGTCTCGTTGTCGAGCCATGTGGGGTCGCTTCCAAGTCCGAGCAGGGTGGGCTGTGCAGGTTCGTCCTGGCTGTTGTCAACCGGTCCTACATATATCACCGTGTTGCTGCGGTTCTCTTCCACACTGTAGTATGACACCTGATATGCCACTTGCTTGCCGTCGGGCGAGACAGAGTAGCTTCCGATGCGTCCCATGGCCCAAAGCACCTCGGGTGTCATTCGTCCGTCTTCAATCTTTGGGTCCTGACGGCCAATTATCTCGGGCTCGTCCACCTTGGTGCATGCTTCTGTTATTGCCATAGCTGTAATAACTAATCCAAGTGTTGTTTTGTTCATGATGTGTGTATTTAATGAATAATGGATAATGAATAATGAATAGCGGATGCTACTTCAATCTTCAATTTTCAATCTTCTTATTTCTTTCGGTTCTGAGCCTCCTGCTGCTGGCGCATCATCTCTTGTTGCTTCTCGGCCATTGCCTGCAGGCGTCCCATCATCGACGAGGTTTTCTGCACTCCGCTGCCTGCGGCTTTGCGCTCGGCATGGCGGCGTTCGAGCTGTGCAAGGAGCTTCTTGTCGTCGGTGGTCTTACGCAGGTACCACATGGTGAGGATTGAGATGAGACCTGACACGAAGTAGTAGTAGTTGAGGCCAGATGAGTAGTCGTTGAATGTGAAGAAGAACACGAGCGGCATGAGGTATGACATCCATTGCATCATCTTCATCTGTTGTGCCTGCTCGGGCGACATGGTGTCGCGTTGCTGGCGCATGCTTATCCATGTGTTTGCAATTGTGGAGAGACACCAGAGCACGCAGAAGAGGCTGAGGTGATTGCCTATTCCCCATATCCATGTGTCCCAATGTATCACGTCGTCGTATGCACTGAGGTCGTTGGCCCATAGGAACGACTGTCCGCGCAGTTCGATGGCTGCCGGCACGAAGTTGAACATTGCCACCCAGATAGGCATCTGTATCAGCATAGGGAGGCATCCGCCCATGGGGCTTACACCGTATTCGGAGTACAGCTTCATGGTTTCCTGCTGGCGTTGCATGGCTTGGTCCTGACCTGGATACTTCTTGGTCACTTCCTCGATCTTTGGTTTCAGCACTCGCATGCGTGCCGACGAGAGGTAGCTCTTGCGCTGAAGTGGATAGACGGCTATCTTCAGTATGATGGTGATGAGCAAGAGCACGATTCCCATGTTGATGCCGAGTCCTGTCATGAAGTCAAAGATGTAGAGCATGACGAAGCGGTTGATGTATTTGATGATAGGCCATCCGAGGTAAACAAGGCTCTGGAGGTCGAGGTCTTTGTCGCTCTCACATAGTTTTTCGTTCTCGCGCAGTGTCGAGAACTTGTTAGGTCCGAGGTACATTTTCAGCTTTGTGGGCTGTTTGCCTGTGGGGTCGAAGTCGGTGCTGAACTCGGCACTGTAGGTCTTTAGGTAGCCTTGGTTCTGCTTGTCGTCGCGCTTGTATTGCTTCGACTCCATGTTTGTGGCCTTGAAGTCGCCGTCTGCTATCAGCACTTGCGCAAAGAACTGTGTCTTGAAGGCAATCCACTCGAGTGCTTCGTCAAAGTTGTCTTTGGTCTTATCGGTACCAGCCGACGAGAGTTCGTCGGTGTCGTCGCCTGTTGTGCGGTAGGTAATGGTGCTGTAGCGGTTTTCGAAGTCGAATCCTTTCTCCTGCTGACGCATGCGCTCAGTCCACACAATGTCCATTGTCTTGGTTTTGGTGGAGAAGAAGCCGCTGAGGTC
This sequence comes from Bacteroidaceae bacterium, assembly GCA_017480685.1. Classification (GTDB taxonomy): domain Bacteria; phylum Bacteroidota; class Bacteroidia; order Bacteroidales; family Bacteroidaceae; genus Colivivens. The sequence goes on along the minus strand of JAFUSD010000027.1, from coordinate 14,253 downwards.
TTGGGCTTTGATGTTCATGCCGAGGATGTATGAGTTGGGCAACAGGGTGTATTCTATTTCGATAGTACCTGTTGCTACCGGCAGGCTCATGGTGACAGAGTTCTTTTTCACGTCCTTGGGTGTGAAATAGAGGTCGTCGGTGCTTATGTTCTCGTCTTTTCCGTCGAAGTTGAACTGGATGTTCGAGTCATCGCCGTCGAAGAGTACTACTTGTCCGCCTTGCTGGTTTTTGTAGGTAGGGTCGAGCAGTTCGGCGCGGCAGAGTTGTCCGCCTCGGTTGTTGATGGTGAGTCGCAGGAGTTCGTTTTCTATCACCGTGGTACCTTCGTTCACTTGACGTGCGGCGAATAGTGTGCTCGACGAGTCGGCCAGTGTCTCCATCACTTTCCGTGCCTCTTTCTCTTCTTCTATTGCGCGTATGCTGTCAGCTTTCTGTTGTGCCACGGCTTCTATGGCTTGTTCCTTTTGCTGTTCCACTGCTCGTTTCTGTCGGCTGGTATTCTCATACCACATGAATCCGAACAGGACAGCAGCCATAAGTATGAAGCCTATGATGGTATTTTTGTCGATGTTCATTCGTATGTCAGTCTTTCTGTTTTACTTCAATTTCCAGTTCGTCGAGCTGTTTCTGGTCGATTGGTGCTGGTGCATCGAGCATCACGTCGCGTCCGCTGTTGTTCTTAGGGAATGCGATGCAGTCGCGTATTGAGTCAAGTCCGGCAAAGATGCTCACCCAACGGTCGAGTCCGTATGCGAGTCCTCCGTGTGGTGGTGCTCCATACTTGAATGCATTCATGAGGAATCCGAATTGCTCTTCGGCTTTCTCGTGTGTGAAGCCCAGTATTTCGAACATCTTGGCTTGCAGCTTTGGGTCGTGGATACGGATTGAGCCTCCGCCTACTTCGATCCCGTTGCACACCATGTCGTATGCGTCGGCGCGTACGTCTTCGGGATGTGTGTCGAGCAGGTAGATGTCTTCATCCATAGGGTGTGTGAATGGGTGGTGCATAGCCATGAGTCGGCCTTCTTCGTCGCTCCATTCAAACATTGGGAACTCGGTTACCCACAGTAGTGCGAACTTGTTTTTGTCGCGCAATCCGAGGCGCCCGCCCATTTCGAGGCGCAGTTCGCAGAGCTGCTTGCGTGTCTTCATGGCATCGTCGCCCGAGAGGATGAGTATGAGGTCGCCCGGGTTGGCGTGCATCTTTTCTTTCAGTGCGTTGAGTTGTTCTGGTGTGTAGAATTTATCTACGCTCGACTTCACGCTGCCGTCTTCCTGCACTCGTGCATAAACGAGGCCTTTGGCTCCGATTTGCGGGCGTTTCACGAAGTCGGTGAGTTGGTCGAGTTGCTTGCGTGTATATACGGCGCAGCCTGGTGCGCAGATACCTCCGATGTATGCTGCATTGTCGAATACAGGGAATGTGCCACACTTGAGTGTGTCCATCAATTCTACGAATTCCATGCCGAAACGCATGTCGGGCTTGTCGCTACCGAAGCGTCGCATGGCTTCGGCCCATGGCATACGCAGGAATGGTTCGTTGAGTTCTACGCCGCGTAGGGTCTTGAACAGGTGTTTTGCCATTCCTTCGAATGTCTGTATGATGTCTTCTTGTGTGACGAACGACATTTCACAGTCGATTTGTGTGAATTCCGGCTGGCGGTCGGCGCGGAGGTCTTCGTCGCGGAAGCATTTGGCTATCTGGAAGTAGCGGTCGAATCCCGACACCATGAGCAGTTGCTTCAGTGTCTGCGGACTTTGCGGCAGTGCATAGAATTGTCCTTTGTTCATGCGCGATGGCACGACGAAGTCGCGTGCACCTTCTGGTGTGCTGCCGATGAGTATTGGTGTCTCTACTTCGATGAATCCGAGGTTGCTGAGGTAGTTGCGCACTTCGATGCACATGCGGTGGCGCAGTTCGAGGTTCTTGCGTACGTTCGGGCGACGCAGGTCGAGGTAACGATATTTCATGCGGAGGTCATCGCCGCCGTCGGTCTCTTCTTCGATGGTAAATGGAGGTGTAATCGACTTGTTGAGCACGTTCAGTTTGCTCACTTCTATTTCTATATCGCCTGTAGGCAGGTTCTTGTTCTTGCTGTAGCGCTCGCTCACCACGCCTGTGACTTGTATCACGTATTCGCGTCCCAGACGGTTGGCCTCTTCGGTCAGCGGTGCGTCTTTTTCTTCGTTGAATACTAACTGGGTGATGCCGTAGCGGTCGCGTAAATCTACGAATGTCATACCGCCCATCTTACGGGTGCGCTGCACCCATCCGGCCAGGGTCACTGTCTGCCCTGCATGTTCGATGCGGAGTTCGCCGCATGTGTGTGTCCTGTACATTTTTATTTACTATTTAATTCATTTGTCCTTTTACTATTTAGCTATTTCCATCCAGATGGCTAATCTTCAATCTGCAAAGTTACAAATAATTGGTGACATGCGCGCGTAGGTTTAGGAAAAATATCCTGTTATTGCTTCTTTTTCTATACACGATAGGCATGGTTTGCTCTCCAGGTATAAAAAATCGGCACTTGTTCAGAAATATTGAAGATTAGTCATTCGGAAGACTCTGCGTCACTTTGCAGTGTCGTTATGCTCTTTTGGGGAATAATGCTTTATATGGTTTGGGGTTTATGTCTCTTTGCGTTCGATTAACACGACATAAATTTTTTTTCTGAACGCAAAGAAACAAAGTATTTAGCATTGCGGCTTTGAGAAATACGGTGCATTTGCAAAGAGTACAGATGGACATCCGCATTTCAGAACGGAAGTCCTACTGCAAAATGTAGTGTGAAATCGCGGTCAAGATTTGGGTGGAAGATGGGGTAGTGCTGACGTCGCGACTCGTAGGCGGGGTTGATGGCTTTCATACCTGCATCAAATCGTATGACAAAGAAGTCGAGATTCATGCGTAGACCTATTCCGTATGCCACTGCTATCTGTTTGTAGAACTCGTTGAGACGGAACACTCCGCCCGGTTGGTCCTTGTAGTCGCGGATGGTCCAGATGTTACCGCCATCGATGAAGAGTGCTCCATGCAACTTCCAGAAGAGGAAAGCACGATACTCGAGGCTGAGGTCGAGCTTTATGTCGCCCGACTGGTTGATGAAGTTGATGCCGCGGTCGGCTCCGTTGTACTTACCTGGACCGAGCGAACGCACCGACCAACCGCGCACACTGTTGGCTCCTCCTGCAAAGTAGCGCTTCTCGAACGGCAGTATGCGTGAATTGCCGTAAGGGTAGGCCACTCCGAATGCAAAGTGGAATGCCAGAGAGTTGTGGCTGTCGATGCTCACACTGCGCGCTATATCTATATCAGCCTTGGCATATTGTGCATAAGCTATGCCGAGCAGTGTGCGCTGACCTTCGGAATTGGTGGTGGGGTCGATGATGTGTGTCATAAAACCCAACGCATTGCCCGATGTCTCGATGTTGAATTTCAGGGTGATGGCGTTCTTCCCGTATGTCGATGTGGCTGCGGTGCCGAGCGAATTATAGGCATAGGTGTATCCCAACTTTGTGATGAGCAGGTTCTCGTAGTTGTATTTCAAGATTGCGTTGGTCTTTCCCAACGAGTCGAGATATTGTTCGCGGAAGGTGCGCGATATCCACGGCATCTTCACATAGTTCACTTCGAGCAGGTCGAAGCGGTGTGTGGTCTTCTGTCCGAGGCCTGCCCAGCGATAGCGCCATGCAGCTGTGAGCACTCGGCGGCGGAACTCGGGACGGTTCTGCAGGTTGTATTGCAGCGATATCTCAGATGTAGCCGAGTGTGTGGCACCGAATTTCTTGCTCACCACGGGCATCAGGAAGCCAGGGAATGCCAGTGTAGCCTCGGCTCCAAACTCGGTGTAGTTGTGACCGTCGTAGCCTTCAAGCCCTGTGATGGCTTCGTAGGCTCCACGGAGTTTCAGCGTAAGTGCCTCCGAACCATGAAACAGGTTCTTGTGTGTGAGCGATGTGCTGGCCGCCACTCCAAGGTCGCCAGCCGAGTTTGTACCTTCGAGGTCGATGTTGAGCGAATGGGTCGGTGTGTGGTTGATGATGATTGAAGGGCTGACCACCGTGTCCGACACTTCGTCCATGCGGATGTTGGTGTAGCTTATGGCGCCAAGACGAGTGAGGTAGCGGTAGGTGAGCTTCTGGTCATTCTCGTTGAAGTAGCTGCCGGTGTTGAATACCGTGTTGGATGTGAGCAGACGCGGACGGAAATGCATGCGACCGGAGTAGAAGATGCTTGCTCCCGATGTTGTGACATGCTCCGTCGATGGTGCTCCTTGCAGGCCAGCTCCGTCGATGTAGTATTTGATGTTGCCTATCTTGTAGCGCCTGTGCAGTCCTGGCATCGAGCGTCCGTCGTCGATGTGCAGCCCGATGTTCATAGTGATGTCTACATCGTTGGTCAGTGCGCTGGTGTCGGCCGTGAAGGTGATATATTCTTTATTGAACTTATAATAGCCTATGCTTCTGAGGTTTGTCGTGATTCGGTTGCGCTCTTCGTTCAGACGATTTATGTTGAATGGCATGCCTTGCCTGAGCAGCGACAGCGATGTATCGGCTCCGCAGATGAGCGGCACCAGTGTAGAGTCGGCTATGTTGCGGCGTATGCTGTGTATGCGATATTGCTCGCCAGGGTCAATCTCGTAGGTTAGCGACAGTTTTTTGCCTTTCACTTGCTGGCGAAGTTTTACGTTTGCATGCACATATCCTTCGTTGTGAAGTACCTGCTGCATGTCGTAGGTGGTGCGCAGGGCTTTATCGTAGTCGTAGATTACGGGCTTCTGACCAATCTTGTGGAACAGTCGTGTGGCCCAATTGGTAGAGTCGACACCTCCGAGGCAGTATATTTTGAGCGGTACTTTGGCCCCGAACCACTTGTTGTTGGGCTGTTGAAGCACATAGTCGGCAAGCGAGAGGTGCTTGGTGGCACGTGGGTTGAGTTCTACTACATCCACTTGCTTCAGGTAAAGCTGGTCGTCGGCCACATATCGGTCGACTGAGCATGAGAAAAGAAACAGAAGCGGAAGCAGGAATGCACAAAGTTTGCTTGCCATATTATGACTTTTACTTGTGGAGTCGATGCACTTGTTCGCCAAGTTCAGGCTCCTTCTCCTAAACTCGGCACACACTATTGATGTTGCAATCGCCACGTTGAGCGACTCGCCTGTGGGTCGTTCGGGTGGATAACTCGGTATGAGTAGCTTGTGGGTGACTCGGCTTGCCACTTCGTCAGATACTCCATGGCCCTCGTTGCCCATGATGATGAGGCCGTTGTGGGAGAGTGGGGTGGTGTAGATGCTTTCGCCATCGAGGAAAGTGCCGTATGTGGGTGTGTTGTTGAGCGATGATATGAATGCTGGCAAGTCGACATAATGCACGCTGACACGCGCCATGCTACCCATTGTGGCTTGCACAACTTTGGGGTTGTAGATGTCTGCACAGCCGTTTGAGCAATAAATGTGATTGATTCCGAACCAATCGGCCAGACGGATGATGGTGCCCATGTTGCCGGGGTTCTGTATGTTGTCGAGTGCCAAGCATAGTTCAGTTTCGGGAAATGGCTCGGGAGCACCGTCTTCTGCCTGACGGAATATAGCCAGCATGCCCTGTGGCGTGTCTTGGAAACTGGCACGACATGCATCGTCGCCCTCATATAAGTCGACCAAATCGAAGTGTGTGCGGAGGTCGTCAATCAGTTTTCTTCCTTCGGCTACAAACACTCCATACTTGTCGCGATACTTCTTGTGTTCGAGGCTGCGGATGTATTTTATTTGGTTCTTACTTATCATCGGTCGTGGTTTGTGATGGTTGTGTTATGGTTTCTGTGTGTGATGATGGGTAAGAACCTGCCAGGCGTATGGCATCGTTGATGATTTGCATCTTGCCGGCATCGAGACCTAAGTGGGCGAAGTAGTCCTTCCAACTCCAGAACTGCTGGTTAAACTCGTCTTCATCGTTTGCTGTATCGAATGCCTGACGATAGAGGTTCATGGCTTGAGTCGTGTTGCCGAGTATCAGTTGCATGTGTGCCAAGGCTGTGATGTTCTTCACCGATGGACTTTCGGTCTTGAGGTCGGTGAATACTTTCTCGGCCTTGTCGGTGCGGCCGCTCATGAGCAACCCCCATGCCAGCATCTCCTTTGTGCGTTCCGACTGCTCGTCGATGTAAGCCATCTGATAGAGTACGGGCAGGCTTTCTGTGTATTGTGCTTTTGCAAACAGACATTCGGCTTTGCGCGACAACCATCGGGTGTTGTTTGCATCGCCTTCGAGCACAAGGTCGATGAACTTCAGTGCGGTGTCGAAGTTTTGTGAATCGAATGCCGTTTGTGCTATGTGTTGTATGTTCCACTTCGACTGTGGTTGCAGGTCGTAGGCTTTGAGGTAGGTGTCGAGTGCTGCTTCGGTCTGACCCATCTTCTGCTGACAGAATCCAATCTTCTGCCAGATGTTGGCATCAGCTTCGCGTTCGGCCGGATTCAGGTACAGGAATAGTTGCAGGGCATCGTTGTAGAGCCCTTTGCGCATCATGAACTCGGCCATCGACATGAGTTGGTCGGTGTGCTCGAGCAGTGGCGACAGTGTTTGTGTGTAGAGTGGCGAGAAGTTGTTGAGTTGTTTGTTGAAGGGGTCGAACATCTGGCTGTGGTAGGGATAGAGTTTGAACACACGGTAGAGGTCGGCGATGTATGCCCGTATCACTCCCTTCATGCTGCGTTGGCGTGGCTTGTGACGCTCGAGTATGTCGCCCATATCGGCTTCTTCAAACTGCGATTGTATCTGCGATGCTATGATGTCGTGCCCATTGGCCGGTATGCTGCCGAGCATGCTTATGAACGAAAATTTGTCGCTGTCGCAGAATGGTGCTGTCTGCAACAGTGTGCTTACGATGTTGAGTGTCTCGGCTTTCAGCGAGTTTCGGGTGGCATATACTTCGGGGTAGTTGTATGAGAAGATTGAAAGCCAGTGATGCAGTTGTGAGAAGAACTTGAAGCCCTTGAGATGACGGAACGAACTGAGGTAGACATCGGCTCCGTCCATCTGCATCTCGGTCATCTGACGTATCTTTTCTTCTGCCATCGAGTCGTCTTTCGGGTCACTGAGCCATTCGGGGTTCTCGCCGTTTTTGTTGAGCTCGGCGTTGAGTTCTATGATGCTCGACTTCTTGAATCGTGCCGACTTCAGTATTGCCGGCATTATGTCGTTTGCAATCTTGGCGCTCACGGTGTCTGTCATCTTGCTGTATTGCAATGCGATGAGTGTTTGATAACAGTCGGTGATGAATTGCTGGTTCTCGGTGTAGAGATTGAACCGTGATGTGATGGCGGGGTAGTGCTTCAGGCGTTTGTCGTAACGGATGATGAGCATCAGCAGGCCTACAAGTGCGCGGCCCGTTATGTCGGCTTCGCTCATGAGGTAGGCATCCATGAGGAGCATGAGTTTCTGCGGGTCGAAGAGTTCGAAGGCCGACATGGTCACGGCGCTTATCACCAGTGCGCGGTCGGCTGTGCTTATGTCGGTGTCGGCTATGATGTCTGTATATTGGTTATAGGTGCTGGTGGTCCATACGGATGATGTCCATGTGTGGTTGAACATCTGTTGCATGAGTGTGTCGTGTTGTGCTATGAGAGCCTCACGTTCGTGTTGTTCTTTGCTTTCGCGTGCCGGTGGGTTGGCATCGAGTTGGCGGAGTTGTGTGTCGGTGGTGGCGATGGCTGTCTGCAATGCCGTCGTGTTGAAAGTCTCGACCGAGCATTGCTTCAGTGTCTGGCAGTATTTGTCGTTGGGCGTTTTGCGCAGCCGGATGGCTATGTTGGCACGGTCGTTGATGGAGTATGCCTGTTGTATGATGCCTTGTCTTATTTTGCCTGCCATGGGGTCTTCCATCCCGTTGACTATAAATGACAGCATGGTGAAGTATGTGCCACGAGCCGAGTCGAGGTCGTCATGCAACTGCCAGTCGGCAAGGCTGTCGATTTTTGTCTGAAGCATGTTGAAGGCTTCGAGCAGTTGTCCTTCGTGCAGGGTGCTGTATATGTTGATAGTCATGGCTTGGAGGGTTGGGGTGGGGTGTTTCTTTCTTGCCAGTAGGCATCTACAATCTTCTGTATGTCGGCTTTGTGCTTACGTTCGTCGGTCGATTTCACTACCACTCTCATCTGTGGTTCCTGCATTACGGCTATGCGTCGTGCACCTTGTTCCTCGCATTGTGTGGCAAATGGTTCGGGCAGTATGGCGCCATCGTATTGTGCCAGGTTGAGCATAGATGCTCTGAGGGTGATGTCGTTGATTTGTGGGCGGTTCAGTCCTTCGGGCTTGAGGTGGGCACGTTCCATGGTGCGGTCGGCAAATCGGTCGATGGCCGAGTTGCGCGTCACTGCCACGATCTTGTCCTTGAGGCTTTGAGTCGACTTGATTCTCGAACTCTTGGTGGTGAGCATCGAGAGGTGCAGGGTGTCGGTGATGACCGAATGGATGGTCGCTCCCTGGATGATGGTGTTGAGGTATGCCATGCGAAATGTGTCGGTCACCATCATCTGCACCCATCCGCGTATGAATGCAGTGTCGGCATCCATGGCCGAGAGGAATGTGTCGAGCCTTACTTCCATGTCGGTACTGTCGAACAATCCGTGTTGTAGTGCTGCTGCCAGTGGGGCACTTTCGGTTGTGGGCAACACTGCAATGCGGAATGTGTTTTGGACTATGGTGTCGGCTGTCAATGAGTCGGCATCGCTTCCTTGGGTGCTACACGATGTTGTGGGCATGAATGCCACAACTGCTCCCAACCCTATAATTAGGGCTGGAAGCAGAATATGTCTTCTCTCCTTGGTGGAGATGAGTGTGGTCTTACGCATTATTCGCCTTTGATTGCAGCAACGCCTGGGAGCACCTTGCCTTCGATAGCTTCGAGCAGGGCACCACCGCCGGTCGAGATGTATGAAACCTTGTCGGCAAGTCCGAACTTGTTGAAACAAGCCACAGAGTCGCCACCGCCGATGAGCGAGAATGCACCTTCGGCTGTTGCCTTTGCGATAGCTTCGCCTACTGCGCGTGAGCCGGCAGTGAAGTCTTCACACTCAAAGCATCCTGCAGGACCGTTCCAGAGGATGGTCTTTGCGCCTTCGATTGCCTTTGCAAACTTTTCGCGGCTGTCAGGACCTGCATCGAGGCCGTCCCAGCCTGCTTCGATGGCGTTTGAAGGGAACACCTTGATTTGTGCGCCTGGCTTTACTGAGAATGTAGAGAAGTCGTAGCCGGTGCAGCATACTGAGTCGCTGCCGAGCACGAGTTCCACGCCGTTCTTCTTTGCCAGTTCCTCAACGCCGAGGGCTACATCGAGCTTGTCGAGCTCAACGATTGAATCGCCTATCTCGCCACCGTGTGCCTTTGAGAATGTGTAGGTCATACCGCCGCAGAGGATGAGCTTGTCAACCTTGCCGAGCAGGTTTTCTATGATACCGATTTTGGTCGAAACCTTCGAACCACCCATGATGGCAACGAATGGGCGCTTGATGTTCTTCAGCACGTTGTCGACGGCTTGCACTTCTTTCTCCATGAGGAGGCCGAGCATCTTGTTGTCGGCATCGAAGTAGTCGGCGATAACTGCTGTCGAAGCATGTTTGCGGTGAGCTGTTCCGAATGCGTCCATCACGTAGCAGTCGGCATAGCTGGCCAGTTTCTTTGCGAAGTCCTTCTGACGGGCCTTCATTTCCTTCTTGGCAGCGTCGTATGCAGGGTCTTCCTTGTCGATGCCCACTGGCTTGCCTTCCTCTTCGGGATAGTAGCGCAGGTTTTCGAGCAGGAGCACTTCGCCCTTCTTCAGCTGTGCAGCGGCTTCGCTTGCATCGGCACAGTCGGGAGCGAACTTAACAGGTACACCCAGTGTCTGGCTCACTGCATCTACAATCTGAGAGAGTGAGAGTTCTGGCTTTTTCTTGCCTTTTGGCTTACCCATGTGCGACATGATGATGAGGCTTCCGCCCTTCTCGAGGATGAGCTTCAGTGTTGGGGCTGCACCGTTGATGCGGGTCATGTCGGTGATTTTACCTTCCTGGATTGGCACGTTGAAGTCAACGCGCACGATGGCTTTCTTACCATCGAAGTTGTAATCTTTGATGTTCATGTTTGTTTTGGTTTATAATGAAAAAATGTTTCGTCCTTTGTTTTTGTCATTCATACTTATTCCTTTCACAACACTGCTGCGATGTGGCGTATTTTCCTCAGCTTTTCCATGAATGTCTCATTGCGCTCCGCCATCTGCATGTCATACTCGTTTTGCATGGCTAACAACGGAGCAGCATCCACTCCGATGGCAGCTTCCATCATCAAGGCTAACTCTGGATTGAGGGCTCGCTTGCCGTTAAGCACTTCGTTGAGGGCAGAATAGGATACACCAATCTCTCTTGCCACTTCGCGCTGTGAAACACCTCTGAACTCTAATTCGTCTTTCAGCACCTCGCCCGGATGTGTGGGCTTATATGGCTTCAGGTTGTTGGCTATCATCATTGGGTCAACTCCTTTCAATGTTATCATGTCTTCTGTCTCCTTGTCATTTGTAGTAGTTTGACAATTCTGTGATGTTACAAATTGAGGCAATCTGTTTCCCGTCTTCAACCTCCTCGACAAATTCAATCCTGTATTGGTCGTTTATACGTACTGACGAATACCCATGCTTGTTACCGCGAAGTTTTTCGTAGTGCAACGAACCATATTTTGTAAGTCCAAGTACGTTCTGTTGCTGCTTCATGAGGTTAACTACTTTTACGTATTTTCCGACTATCTGTGGCTGAAACCGATGCTTCTTGTCACTGCATTTCCCTTCAACGTATAGTTCTCTCAGATATTCCTTATCGAATGTAACTATCATTTATCTTTGTCATGCTTGTCTCAAATTCTTCTGTCATGGCATCAGATGAAAGTGGGATGATTCGCCACTTTGCATACCATATCGGCTGCAAAGTTACAAAAAAATAATGAAAGTAACTAATGTAAAAGAATAAAAAAGAGGAAAGGCCGTGTATGTTTCATGCTAAATGTCGGTGTATGCAAAGTGGAATTGTGAAGATAAGAGGTGGGATGACTTGCCGGCCGCCGGTTTGCGAGTGCTACCTGCCGTTCTTGCGAGGATATCGTCGCAGGCTGTTGAGGATATCCTCGCAGGCTGTTGAGGATATCCTCGCATGACGTTGAGGATATCCTCGCAGGCGCATCCCTTTACAGCCACTTGTAGAAGCGATGCTTTTTCCCTGTGGCGTTGCTCTCGAAACAGGTAAAATAGGCGTGATATGACTGGTTCATGTGATAGAATATGCAAATATTTTGTGAAATGCTTGTTTATTATTAAATATAGGTGTATCTTTGCAGGCTGTTTCACGCGTGGCGACTGAAAAGCACGCGGTGCGACAAGCATTTCTCTGGAATCAATATTAACTAAATACATAATTTTAAAACAAATCTATGAGTCAAAAAAGAGTTTACACCTTCGGAAACGGACAGGCCGAAGGTAACGCCAACATGCGTGAATTGCTTGGCGGCAAGGGTGCAAACCTTGCAGAGATGAACCTCATCGGAGTGCCAGTGCCTCCTGGTTTCACAATCACTACCGACACTTGCAACGAATACTATGAGGTTGGTCAGCAGAAAATCATGGAACTGCTCAACGACGATGTGCTCGCAGCAGTGAAACATATCGAGCAACTGATGAATTGTAAGTTCGGCGATGCAACCAACCCACTGCTCGTGTCAGTACGTTCGGGTGCCCGCGCCTCTATGCCTGGTATGATGGACACAATCCTCAACCTCGGCCTCAACGACGAAGTGGCTGAAGGCATGGTGAAGAAGACACAGAACCCACTCTTCGTTTACGACTCTTATCGTCGTTTCGTTCAGATGTACGGCGACGTAGTTCTCGGCATGAAGCCAGTAAACAAGGAAGACATCGACCCATTCGAGGCCATCATCGAAAAGGTGAAGGAAGAGCAGGGTGTGGTTCTCGACAAGGACCTCTCTGTCGAGTCGCTCAAGAAGTTGGTTGTCCTCTTCAAGGAGGCCATCAAGAAGCAGACAGGCTCCGACTTCCCTAACGACCCAATCGAGCAACTCTGGGGTGCCATCTGTGCTGTGTTCCGCAGCTGGATGAACGACCGCGCCATCCTCTACCGTAAGATGGAAGGAATCCCCGACGAGTGGGGAACAGCCGTAAGCGTCATGGCAATGGTATTCGGCAACATGGGCGACACCAGCGCAACAGGTGTTTGCTTCAGCCGCGATGCAGGTAACGGCGAAAACCTCTTCAACGGTGAGTACCTCATCAATGCACAAGGCGAAGACGTGGTTGCAGGTATCCGCACTCCAAAGCAAATCACCAAGATTGGCTCACAGCGCTGGGCAAAGCGTGCCGGCATCAGCGAAGAAGAGCGCATAGCCAAGTATCCATCAATGGAAGAGGCAATGCCACAGCTTTATGCTGAACTCAACGCACTGCAGGACAAGCTCGAACACCACTACCACGACATGCAGGACATGGAGTTCACCGTACAGGAAGGCAAACTCTGGTTCCTCCAGACACGTAACGGAAAGCGCACAGGTACAGCAATGGTTAAGATTGCAATGGACCTCCTGAAGGAAGGACTCATCGACGAGAAGACTGCCATACTGCGCTGCGAACCACAGAAACTCGACGAACTGCTCCACCCAGTATTCGACAAGCTGGCCCTCTCAAATGCAAAGCCAATCACACAAGGTCTGCCTGCAAGCCCAGGTGCCGCATGCGGACAAATCGTGTTCCATGCCGACGATGCAGAAAAGTGGCACGCCGACGGTCATAAGGTAGTGATGGTACGTATCGAAACCAGCCCTGAAGACCTCGCAGGTATGTCAGCAGCCGAGGGTATCCTCACTGCACGTGGAGGTATGACAAGCCACGCAGCCGTTGTGGCTCGCGGCATGGGTAAGTGCTGCGTCAGCGGTGCAGGTGCCATCAATGTAGACTACAAGACAAAGACTGTTGAAATCGACGGAGTTGTATACAAGGAAGGCGACTACATATCACTCAACGGAACAACCGGACAGGTTTTCGCAGGCGAAATACCAACCAAGTCAGCCGAACTCAGCGGCGACTTCAAGGAACTCATGGACCTCTGCGACAAATACACCAAGATGGAAATACGCACCAACGCCGATACTCCACACGATGCACAAGTAGCTCGCGACTTCGGAGCTAAGGGTATCGGTCTGACACGTACCGAGCACATGTTCTTCGACGGACAGAAGATCATCGCAATGCGCGAGATGATTCTGGCCGACAGTGCAGAAGGACGTGAGAAAGCTCTGGCTAAGCTCCTGCCTTACCAACGTGCCGACTTCTACGGAATCCTCAAGGCAATGGACGGACTCCATGTCAACATCCGTCTGCTTGACCCACCACTCCACGAGTTCGTGCCACACGATGAAGCAGGACAGGAAGTGATGGCAAAGGAAATGGGAGTAAGCGTAGAGGAAATCAAGAAGCGCGTACACTCACTTGCCGAAAACAACCCAATGCTCGGACACCGTGGTTGCCGTCTCGGAATCACATTCCCTGAAATCACTGCCATGCAGACACGTGCCATCCTCGGCGCAGCATGTCAACTCAAGAAAGAAGGCTTCGACCCACATCCTGAAATCATGGTGCCACTCATCGGTATCCTCTACGAGCTCAAGCAGCAGAAGGAAATCATACAGCGAGTAGCCAAGTAAGTGTTCGAGGAAGAAGGCGTAACCATCGACTTCGAAATCGGAACAATGATTGAGATACCACGTGCCGCACTCACAGCCGACCGCATCGCAACCGAAGCCGAGTACTTCTCATTCGGAACCAACGACCTCACACAGATGACATTCGGCTACAGCCGCGACGACATCGCATCATTCCTCCCAGTATATCTGGAGAAGAAGATCCTGAAGGTTGACCCATTCCAGGTGCTCGACCAGAAAGGTGTAGGCCAGCTCATCAAGATGGCAGTAGAGAAAGGTCGCGCCGTACGTCCAAACCTCCGCTGCGGTATCTGCGGCGAGCACGGTGGTGAACCATCATCCGTCAAGTTCTGTGCCAAGATAGGCATGAACTACGCCTCATGCTCACCATTCCGAGTGCCAATCGCCCGCCTTGCCGCCGCGCAGGCAGCCGTCGAAGAATGATATTTAATATATTGAAAATCAATTAGTTAATTACAAGGAGTTAAAGTAATCCTATAACACTTTAACTCCTTGTT
>JAFUSD010000026.1 GCA_017480685.1 Bacteroidaceae bacterium | reverse complement strand
TAAAGATCTCCTTACAACCGACATCGACATCAACTACAACGGCAGCTATCGCTACAAGACCATCAATGTCCCGGCCGATTCACTACTTGGCCTGCAGCCTGTACCCGACTGCTGCTTCACAGCTCAATGGAACGAAGGATTGCCTGAACTGGGATTCTATGCGCTTGAATCCGACGGAGTGCTTACAAATAAAGCAACAGCCAACAACGGTGGCTACTGGCTCGACAAAAACGGATATGTTTGCAATTGGGAATCGGGAAATTGTGCCCTGTTTGTAGAACCCGACTACAGCCTCGGACTCAACCTCCTGCACGTAGGTATATATCCCGACTACTCACTTATCGACACCACCATCCAGGCCAAGCTATATCTCGTAGGTGAAGAGATATATACACTCAACATAAACCTCAGCATCCGTCCACAAGTCACGATGAACGACTGCGAGGTCATCGACTCGCTCAAATACACCGTCGAAATCAAGACCTCGACCGCAGGAACCGGTGCATACGTTCAGAGCGAAGATATGATTAACGCCATCGACCTCTCCGAACTCGTCGGAGCCGAACTGGGACACGACGGCACATCGTTCATAGCCCTCAGCTACTTCCCTGGACAAGGATACCGAGACATGGCTTCTGCTTACCAAATCAGTGTCAACTCTGGCATTGAGGATGCTCCATACATGGGTTATCAGATGATGGACCTTGGATACTTCGTACAACAGACGGGCGACGACTCGTTTGCTCACATCGCATCACCATTCAACCCGCTGCCAATGCTTACTTCCGGATATGCCATCGGATACGATGAAGGCCGACTCAGCTTCTGGCAGAAAGACGGTGTTCGGAAGACCGGCGACTACTACACCGCTAAATTCATCATCTACAACACCGATGCCGCCAAGCGCATCGACCTCGACCTCACCGTGGTATATGTCGACGAACTCAACCCGAAGGTGACCATCGTGGAAGAGACCGACCTCACACTGCCTAAAGCCAATGCAGAAGGAAACGACTATGCAGCCACCACATTCGACCTCTCGGTAGTGGCCGAAGCACTCGGATGCGAGAACACCGACGACATCAAATGGTTGGCATACAACGAACTCGGACAACTGCTCGGAACCGTCACATTCGACGACATCTACGGCTACACATTCACCCCAGAAGGAACCGTGACAGCCAGCGACAGCGACGATGCCACATTCTCTATAGGATATGCCGACGGAGAATTCCACACATTTGCAGGCAACACATCAGCCACTCCAGGCACCGACTATAAGGCATCAATCGTGGCATACTATGGCAACAAGGCATACAAGTTCAACATCACATTGAGCGACAACCCGGCTACTGCCATCGACTGCATTCCTGCTGTCAAGGTTGAGAACAATGCCACTACCTACGACCTCTCAGGACGTGTCGTGAAGAATCCGACACGCGGACTCTACATACAGAACGGTGTCAAGGTGCTGGTTAAGTGAGAGCAAAGGTAAGCTTGCTTTAGCTTTGTCGAGCGTAAAGCAGTAAGACGAAGTCAAGGTGCTGGTAGAGTAACCACACACATTTTACCATCAATACAGACAAAAACACACATCAAGGGGTGCAACATCATGCTGCATCCCTTTTTTATTTTCGAAAATCTGTGCATGTTTCAAAATTGTTTCGTATATTTGCATCAACAAATCAAAATACAATGAAACGAACCACATTACTAATCGTTGCTATGTTCATGCTTCATGGCATCACATCCAAGGCGCAAGTCAACTATTGCCCCGACTCCAACTGCACTCGTTGCAGGCTGATGCGGGCAGTGGATTATCAGTTCAATGCCATGCGGCTGGGCAGCATCGCCCTACCCTCCACCATCGACGGCAAGTCGCTGCAATGGGAGATGAAGGGCAGCTCGCCACATATCTCGTTCGACGGACACACACTCCAAGTCACATCACTGCCAAAGGGCACCTACACCGAAGGCGGTACCCTGCTGTGCCATGCAGGCGACGAGACCGTGACATTCCTGCTCACCATTGCTCCTGCCGACGAGATGTACGGCTACCTCTACTGCCACATGGCCGGTACGAGCGAGAACACACTCTATGCCCTCGGCACCAAGGCCGACCGCGGCGTGACCTTCCATCCCCTGCTCGACAACCAACCCATCTACGACCCCGAAGTGGTGGCACCAATAGAAGGCGGAGTGCGCGATGCCTTCATCTATCGCGGACAGGACGGCAACTACCTCATGGTGACTACCGACATGAGCAACCGCAAGTCGCGCTCGTGGTTCAACCACGGCATCGACCTCATGAAGTCGAACGACCTCATACACTGGACATCCACCTCGTTCGATTTCCGTCGCGGCAACGAAGTGTTTTCCGACCCACAGAGCAAAGACTGGTTTGCCGACTACACCAAAGTGAACCGAGTGTGGGCTCCGC
>JAFUSD010000288.1 GCA_017480685.1 Bacteroidaceae bacterium | reverse complement strand
AGCTTGGTCTGCTCATTTGGCTTAACGAAATCGTTGGATTTTCATCCTTCGATTTCTCGCCATGACAGACATCAAGCAAGCTTGGTCTGTTCATTTGGCTTAACGAAATCGTTCTGCTACCATCGCTCTCTACATTCATATATACGCGCATGGCATCGTCGGGCAACAGCGTTTCGATGAGCTCCGGCCATTCGATGAGGCACAGCCGGCCCGAAAAGAAGTAGTCCTCGTAGCCCATGTCGTAGACCTCCTCCAGTCGCTTGATACGGTAGAAGTCAAAGTGGCAGATGCCGCCCGTCACCCCACTTGCCTCATACTCGTTGACGATGGCGAAGGTTGGCGACGTGATGACATCATGCACACCCAGCTGCTCGCACAATGCCTTGATGAACGTCGTCTTGCCAACCCCCATCTTTCCGTAGAAGGCGATGACGCGCGCCGGGCCCATTGCGGCAATGAACTGCCGGGCAGCCTCGTCAATCTGTCCGAGCTCTCTGATTGTTATTTTCATGACTATACTGAATTTATGTGCAAAACTAAAAACATTTTTCCAAACGGCCAAACTTTTTGGGTGAAAATATATTAGTAGACAAGTTGACGAGTTGACAAGTAAACAAGTTATTACTCATTTCTCATTCCTTTCTTACCGTTTGCAATGGTGATGCCGCGGTAGTTTCCATTGACGCGTTGTCCCTGCAGGTTGTAAAGAGGCTGCTCACGGGCAGGGCTGTCAGTGGGAGGCACCGTCAGTCCCGTCAGGTCGGTGACAGTGTGATCGTATTTGCCTTCGATGTAGTAGCCGTGATTGACATATTGCAGGTCGGATGACTGGTTTTGCCCTGTCGGTACGAAAATGAGGCCGGTGGGAGGGTTCTGATAAGTTGGTCCGTTATAGGTCCATTTAAGGATGCGACGCTGACCGTCGGCAGTTTTTCCCATGACCTGCATCGATGGCTTGGAATTCCAACTGCCTCCAGTGAAGTTTTCCTTTGCGTTCCATACCCAGATGGTAGCCCCCTTGTATTGTGTTTCAAGGAATACAGAGAGTTCGCTGTCGGCAACAGTAGGCGTATAGACTTCCAGCTGATCGAGCCCGGTGTCTGTCCATTCAGGGTCGCCATTATTTTCAGAGTCCTCTTCCTCCGTTCCGTCCCAATGGGGTGTTGCTGCTTCGGCAGGTGTGGTGTCGTAGAGATAGTGTCCGCTGTCACCCACTTTGCCTGGAGCCTTAGTCTTGTCGGTAGTGAGCACATAGACGCGCATATTTCCTTTACCTTTACATGCAGCCTTGAGGGTTCCGTCGCTGACTGTCTTTACGTCACCCGTCACGCAGTCTGTATAGGTTCCGTTGAGAATGTCCGTAAAGGTGGCATCGCCACTGATGGTGACGAGGACATAGCTGTCGGTGTCGTCGTCGGTGTAGCGTCGCTTAAAGGCATAGGCTCCCGAACATCCGTCGGTGCTATATTGTCCTTTTCTCAAGGCGGGCACTGCAGCCCGGATGAGGTTCAGCCGTCGGATGTGCTGGGCCAAAGGGTGGCAGAGTGTCTGCGCCATGTTGCCTGTAGCATTGGCATACTGGCCGAAGTCTGTTGTCTCGATACTTCCCTTGATATATCCGCCATAGTAGGCGCGACCCGTGTTGCGAAGCGCTTCGCTGGTTCCTCGGTCGATATCCTTTCCTTTGCGGAACTCTATCTCACTGCCGTAGAAAACGCAAGGGATGCCGCGGAAGGTGAACATCAAGTCGAGGTTTTCGGCCCATGTGACCTGTGGCTGTGCAAAACGCTGACTCTCCGGGGCACCATTGGGGGCGTAGTCGTGAGAGTCTACATAAACAACATTCATGGTGGCATCGTTGTAATATTGGTCACCTTTGCGGATACCCCATGCTGATGCAATGTCTTTGAAACAGTGGTGCATGGGGAAGTCGATGACACTCAGTCCTGAGAATTGTGAGTAGTCGGGCTGATGATAGTCGTTGCCGCTGAGGAATGCATTCTCTGAGGTCGGCTGCCGAGACTCCGTTCCTTCTGCATTGTCGTGGTATTGTTCCTCACAGCTTTTCATGTTGACGTGTTCGAAATCAGTGCTCTCGTTGGAAGGCACCTTCAGTCCATCCCATGACGCTCCGTCGTAGCTCCATGCATAGTCCTTCTGCTCTTTCCAAGTATAGAAAGGGCAAGAGAGGGCTGGCTGCTGCCGATACCACCAATGGGTAAATCGGGCGCAGATCTCGGCATACATAAAGAAGGGTGTTCCGCCTCGCTTTTCCTTTGCTGCTTCTGCTGCTGCCTGGAATTGGGGGAGAAAGTTGTTGTTGAAGGTCAGCCGGGCAATATGTCCACCAGTATCTATTCGAAAGCCGTCGACGCCCATATTAATAAAAGATGTATAGCAGCGTACAAGGTAGTCGCTGACCTGTGGGTTCTCTGTGTTCAGGTCGACGCAGTCGCCGGCGATTTGAGCCCACCATCGTGTTTCGTTGTCCCAGTTGAAGTTTCCGAAGTGGTGCCAGTAGTTATGGATGTCGTTCTGTGTATTGTTGTGATGGTCCTTCATCTGAACAAGCCGGGCGTCATACTGTTCGCCTCCGCTCAAGTCGGCATAGTTGTCGGGTAGCCGGCCGCCTTTTGTCTTTGTCAGCGGGACCATGCATTCCGACATGTGACTCTGTGGCTTGGTGAAGTCTCGTTCAAAGAGTTTGCAGAGGTTTTCCTCTCCATAATTGCCGGTATGGTTGATGACAATATCGACAATCAGTTTCATGTCTCGCTTGTGTACTTCGTCGACGAGTGTTTGCAGCGTTACGTCGTCGCTTTCAAGCCTTCTGTCCACTTTCGAGAAGTTAAGGGCATGGTAGCCATGATAGTCGTAGCCCGATGCGTTCTGCACAACGGGGGTTATCCAGATGGCGGTAAATCCGAGAGCCTTGATATAGTCGAGTTTCTCGATGAGTCCCTTGAAGTCGCCACGCCATGCAGGGTCGCCGGCATTTCGCTCGCGGTTGTCCCAGCATTGGGTGTTGTTCGACGGGTCGCCGTCATAGAAGCGTGTGGGCAACAGAAAATAGATGGTTTCGTCGCGGAAGTCGGAGCGGTTGCCATGAAAAGTCTGTGCCATCAAGGTGTTGCAGGCTAATATCAAGAGCCATGCTCCCAGAAGTCTGCTATGGTTGGTTTTCATCTTTTTTTAGGTGTGAGTGTGATGAGTGGTATGAGCATTTCTTCCATTGAGATGCCTCCGTGTTGGAAGGTGTCCCGGTAGTAGGCTACATAGTAGTTGTAGTTGTTGGGATAGGCGAAGAAGCTGTCGCCTGTTGCGAAGACGTAGCTGGTGGAGAGGTTTGGCGACGGCAGGTGGCCCTCGTGGGGGGTGCGGATGGTGAATACTTCTTTTGCGTTGTAGCTGAGGTTTCTTCCGAGTTTGTAGCGAAGGTTGGTATTGGTGTTTCTGTCGCCGATGATTTTGACAGGTTTGCCGACGCGTATGGAGCCGTGGTCGGTGGTGAGGATGATGTGGGAGCCTGTGTCGGCGAGTCTGCGGAAGAGTTCTGCGATGCCTGAGTGTCGGAACCAGGAGTGTGTGATGCTGCGGTAGGCTGACTCGTTGTTGGCGAGTTCGCGCACCATTTTGGACTCTGTTCGGGCGTGTGAGAGCATGTCGATGAAGTTGACGACGATGACGTTAAGGTCGTTACCGGTGAGGGTGTTGAGTCGTTCGAGATAGCGTTCGGTGCCTGTGGAGTCGTTGATTTTGGTGTAGGAGAAGGTGTCGTGTCGTCGGTAGCGGTCGAGCTGTGTCTGTATGAGGGGTTCTTCGTTGAGGTTTTTCCCTTCTTCTTCGTCTTCGTCGACCCATAGGTCAGGGAACATGCGTGCGATGTCTTCGGGCATGAGTCCGCTGAAGATGGCGTTGCGTGCGTACTGTGTGGCTGTTGGCAGGATGCTCATGTAGATGTCTTCGTCGATGTCGAAGAGAGCTGAGAGTTCGGCTTCGAGCACTCGCCACTGGTCGTAGCGGAAGTTGTCGATGACGATGAGGAATACTTTTTCTTTCCGGTCGAGCAGTGGGAAGAGTTTTTGTTTGAAGAGATGGGGTGAGAGAAGGGGCTGTGAGGAGTCCTGTGGCTGTTGTTGTTTCACCCACTGTATGTAGTTTTGCTTGACGAACTTGGCGAAGCCGATGTTGGCTTCTTCTTTCTGCCCGTGGAGGAGGTCGGTCATTGCGGAGTCGGTGGCGGAGAGGTCGAGTTCCCATCGGACGAGGCGTCGGTAGACTTCGCGCCAGTCGTCGAAGGTCTGGCATTGGCTGATTTGCATGGCGATGTCGAGATAGCTCTGCTGGTAGCCTGTCTGTGCGGCCTGTGTCTCGATGTCGCGCCGATGGATATTCTTTTTCAGTGTCAGTATGATCTGGTTGGGGTTGACGGGCTTGATGAGATAGTCGGCTATTTTCGAACCGATGGCTTGGTTCATGATGTCTTCCTCTTCGCTCTTGGTGACCATGACGACGGGGGTGGCGGGCGTGATGTCCTTGATGCGGCGGAGGGTTTCAAGACCGGTGAGTCCTGGCATCATCTCGTCGAGGAGGATGAGGTCGAAGCTCTGTCTGCGGCATTGGTCGATGGCATCGGTGCCGTTAGTGACGGTAACGACCTGATAGCCTTTTTTCTCGAGAAACAGTATGTGGGCCTTGAGAAGTTCTATCTCGTCGTCGACCCAAAGAAGTTTGTTGTTCATAATTATTCTTTTAGTTGACAAGTGGACAAGTAAACAAGTTATTCCTCATTCCTCTTTCCTCATTTCTCATTACGACCAATCACTTGTCTACTTCTGATTTTTAGAATCCGTCGAAGTCGTAGTATTCATCGTCAATCTCGTTGGGGATGACGGGTTTCTTTGTCTTGTCATCAACGGGGATGATGATGTCGTCGTCGGTCTTGTCGGGCGTCAGTTTCTTTTCTTCTTCGATGATGATGATGTCGTCGTCGGTCTTGTCGGGCGTCA
>JAFUSD010000287.1 GCA_017480685.1 Bacteroidaceae bacterium | reverse complement strand
TAATGAAATTCTGTCAGGCACGTCTCAGTCCGCCACTCATAGGCCAAATCGTGGCCGAGGCTTCGCTCGATGTGGAGGAAGACTACATGCGCGATGTGTATGATGAATATGTGGAACGTCGCAAATGTCTCATTGATGGGCTCAACCGCATCCCCGGAGTCTATTCCCCGATACCTATGGGAGCGTTCTATACCGTGGCCAAACTGCCTGTAGACGACAGCGAGAAGTTCTGTGCGTGGTGTCTGTCTGACTTCAGCTACGAGGGCACAACCGTCATGATGGCTCCTGCTGCCGGATTCTATACCACCCCGGGGTCGGGACGCAACGAGGTGCGCATTGCATATGTGCTGAAAAAGGAAGACTTGGCACAAGCGCTGGTTGTCCTTAAGAAAGCTCTTGAGGCTTATCCGGGACATGAATAAACTCTGTTTCAGATGAATTTCGAACTCTTCATAGCCCGTCGCATTTACTCTGATCGCGAAGCTGCACGTGGTGTGTCGCGACCTGCCATACGCATTGCCCTTGCAGGCATTGTGGTGGGGCTGGCCGTCATGATAATCAGTATATGTGTGGTCATGGGGTTCAAACAAGAGGTGGCCGACAAGGTGGTGGGTTTCGGCTCACATATACAGGTGGTGAGCCTCACGCAAGATGAGTATCAGCAACGGATGCCAGTTGTGACCTCCGACAGTCTGGTGCAGGTTGTGGCAGCAACGGCCGATGAGTGGGCAGAACGCCACGGACGCACATCGCCTGTAAGCCACATACAGCGTTTTGCCGTAAGGATGGGCATGCTGAAGACCGACGACGACTTCCTCGGACTCCAGTTCAAGGGAGTGGGCGAAGACTACGACACCACGTTCTTCAAGACATATCTTGACGAGGGAAGGCTGCCACGGTTCGGTTCCGACGAAGCTTCGGGCGACCTGCTTATTTCGCGCTACATAAGTAAAACACTCAACATATCTACAGGCGACCGTGTCTTTGCTTACTTCATATCAGGCAACGATATGCGTGCCCGACGGTTCAACGTGTGCGGAATCTACGAGACCAACCTGAGCGAGTATGACCGCTCTACGGTGCTGACCGATATCTACACCATTCGCCGCCTATGCAACTGGGATGCCGACCAATCGAGCGGACTTGAAGTGCTGCTCACCGACTTTGACGGCATGGAGTCGCTCACCGATGCCATGAATGCCGTGGTGGGACACTCGCCAGATCGCGACGGGTGCACATACGGCGTCTTTCATGTAAAAGAATTGGCTCCACACATATTCTCATGGCTTGGTGTGCTCGATGTGAACGTAATCATGATACTCGTGCTCATGATATGTGTGGCATCGTTCACCGTGGCATCGGGACTGCTCATCATAATGCTCGAACGCATACAGATGATAGGAACCCTCAAGGCACTGGGTGCCGGCAACGGGGCAGTGAGACGTGTGTTTGCCAACTTTGCAATCATGCTCGTGGGGCAGGGCATGGTGTGGGGAAACATCGTGGGACTGTTGCTCTGCTACGTGCAATACCGCTTCCACATCGTGGCACTCGATGCATCGGTCTACTATATTGACTCGGTGCCTGTACGATTCTATTGGCCATTGATTATTGCAGTGAACGTCATAACGCTGATCATCGCTGCGGCCGTCATCTTCGGCGCGTCACACATCATGAGCATAGACCGCCCTGCAAAGACACTGCGCTGGGACTAACCGATATCTATGATATTTACTATTTTGACAATTCACTATTTACTATTATCCATCGGGTGATGGCCATCACCGAGGCAACAATTCTTCAAATTATCTCCTTCTATCTTCTTATAACTGACATGCACAACTCGGGGTTTATTACTTGTTGCGCATCATGACAGTTGCAACAATAGCAGCGGTTTCGGTGCGCAGGCGGCTGGTCCCCAAGCTTACCGACATGAATCCTGCTGCTTCGGCGGCTGCTACCTCGGCAGGACTGAAGTCGCCTTCGGGGCCTATCATCACCAATGCATCGTCGTCGTGGCTGAGTTGGTCTTTCAGCAAAGGCAGGTTGTCGCTGTGGCAGTGACAGATGAACTTCTGTCCGCTGCGAGGCATGGCGATGAAGTCGGCAAAGTCGGTCATATCGTTTAGCAGTGGAAGCCATGCCTTGCGGCTCTGCTTCATGGCCGAGACAAGTATGCGCTCAATGCGTTCACGTTTCACTATGCGGCGCTCCGACCACTGACAGTTGAGAAGCGTCAGTTCGTCCATTCCTATCTCTGTCGCCTTTTCAGCCATCCACTCGGTGCGGTCCATATTCTTCGTGGGAGCCATGGCTAAGTGGATGTGATGCGGCCATTCGGGAGTCTGCCGAATGGTATCTGTGATGTCGTATCGGCATACCTTCTTGGTCGACTCCGAAATCTTTGCATTGTAGAAGTAGCCACGTCCGTCCATGAGGAAGATGTTGTCGCCTGCCTGAAGGCGCAGTACACGTAGTGCATGCTGTGCTTCCTCGTCGGGCAGGGTGAGCGATTGCGGCTCTGTAGTATAGAAGTAGTGCTGCTCTTTCATCGATTGTGGGTTTCTGTATATTCAAGGAAAAGGCGTATGGCCAGTGCTGCCACATCGTCTTGAATCTCGGTGCGGGTCAGCGCGCTTGAAACGAAGCGGCGGGTGATGCAGTCGTCTGCCGACCCTACCGACACATACACCGTGCCCACGGGGTCGTCGGCTGTGCCGCCTGTAGGTCCTGCATAGCCGGTGATAGAGATGGCATAATCGGAGTTAAACAGCTTGCACGCACATCGGCGCATAGCATCGGCGGTCTCTGCACTTACCACCCCGTGGCGTTTGATTATGCTGCGTGGCACCTTCAGAACCGACGATTTTATCTCGGTTTGGTATGACACGATGCCGCCGCGGAAGTATTCAGAACTGCCGCTCACCGATGTGAGCAGTGCGGCAATGCGTCCACCCGTGCAACTTTCGGCTGTGCAGAGAGTCTTGCCTTGGCTCGTGAGCCGTTCCTGTATGTCTTTGCAGATGTATAACACTTTTGTGAATTTACTATTTGACGATTTACTATTTACGATTTCAAGCCCCCTCCCTGCTCCCCCAAGGGGGAGTGATTCCTTCCGGACGGCATCCTCCCCCCTTGGGGGGATAAGAGGGGGGCCTTGGGGAGAGGGTCTATCCCCCTCCTTTTTGGAGGTGTTAGGGGAGGTTATCCCATCCTTGCGAATGCAGGTGCGTTGATGTCGCAGAAGTCGCGGTCGTGGTATTTGAAGTGGGCAGTGATGCCTATCATGGCTGCGTTGTCGGTAGTGTAGCTGAAACGTGGTATGTAGACTGTCCAGCCGTAGCGGCGTGCATGGTCGTGGAATGCACCCCGTAGGCCGTTGTTGGCCGATACTCCGCCCGCCACTGCCACATGGCGTATGCCTGTGTCCTTCACTGCCATGCGCAGTTTCTTCATCAGGATGTCGACGATTGTCTTCTCGAGCGATGCTGCGAGGTCGGCTTTGTGGTGCTCTATGAAGTCGGGGTCGTCGGCTATCCATTTGCGCAGGGAATAGAGGAACGAGGTCTTCAATCCCGAGAAACTGTAGTCGTATCCGGGGATGTTGGGTTTTGCAAACTTGAATGCGTCGGGGTTGCCTTGCCGTGCCAGTCGGTCGATGATAGGTCCGCCAGGGTATCCCAGTCCCATCACCTTCGAGCATTTGTCGATTGCCTCGCCTGCTGCGTCGTCGATGGTTTGTCCCAGTATCTGCATGTCGTTATAGGCATTCACCTTGATGATTTGGCTGTTGCCTCCGCTGACCAGCAGACAAAGGTAGGGGAATGGTGGGGTTGGGGTGTTGTCGTCGGGTTCGTGAATGAAGTGTGCCAGCACGTGTCCGGGCAGGTGGGTCACGTCGATGAGTGGTACACCCAGTGCGCGTGCCATCCCCTTGGCGAAGTTCACTCCTACGAGCAGGCTTCCCATAAGTCCGGGACCGCGAGTCACAGCCACTGCGTTGATGTCTTCTTTCTGTATGCCTGCACGTCGGATGGCTGCATCCACCACCGGCACTATGTTTTGTTCGTGAGCTCTCGATGCCAACTCGGGCACCACACCGCCGTATTCCTCGTGGACAGCCTGGCTGGCCGTCACGTTCGACAGCAGTATGCCTCCGCGCAACACGGCTGCCGACGTGTCGTCGCACGACGATTCGATGGCGAGTATTACTTCACCTTCGTTGACCTCATCATTAGTCTTATTCTTCATGTGTCAGTTCTTTATGCTGGGTGTTGTTATTGGGTCAGTATCTCCAGTCCTTCTTCGGTCATGAGGAAGGTGTGTTCCCATTGAGCTGAGTCGCTGTAGTCTTCGGTGTAGACGGTCCAGCCGTCTTCTTCGTCGACCACTACTTGCCAGTTGCCTGCGTTGATCATGGGTTCGATGGTGAACACCATGCCTGGCACGAGCAGCATGCCGGTTCCGCGTTTGCCGTAGTGTTCCACGTCGGGCTCTTCGTGGAATGCGTTACCCACTCCGTGGCCGCAGAGGTCGCGCACCACGGTGTATCCGTTGCGGTGTGCATGCTTTGCGATGGCATTTCCCAGGTCGCCCACGAATGTGTAGGGCTTGCATGCCTCCATGCCCACTTCGAGGCATTCTTTGGCCACACGCACCAGTCGCTCGCGCTCGGGTGTGGTCTTGCCGATGATGAACATGCGGCTTGCGTCGGCAAAGTAGCCGTCGAGTATGGTGGTCACGTCCACGTTCACTATGTCGCCTTCCTTCAGTATCTCGTCGGGCGATGGTATGCCATGGCACACCACGTCGTTGATTGATACGCACACGCTCTTGGGGAATCCCTCGTAGTTGAGCGGGGCGGGGATGGCTCCGTGGTCGATGGTGTATTGGTGTACGAGCATGTTGATGTCTTCGGTCGACATTCCTGCCTGTATCTTCTCG
>JAFUSD010000286.1 GCA_017480685.1 Bacteroidaceae bacterium | reverse complement strand
TGCTCTCCGTTGGACATAGCGGTGCCATATCCCAGCATGTCGGCACATCGGTGGTTGGTGATGAGGCGGGTGCCAGCGGCAGTGAGTGCAGCAATGGCATCCTTGTCGAAGTGGTCGCCGTGCTCGTGGGTCACAAATATGTAGTTGGCTTTTGGCATCGAGCTGTAGTCGGTCACACGGTCGCCCATCTTTCCCACGGGGTCGACCTCTATCTCTGTACCTTCACACACGATTCGGATGCTGGCATGCACCAGTGCATAGAACTTTACAAGTTTGCCGCCCGGAG
Source organism: Bacteroidaceae bacterium (assembly GCA_017480685.1). Taxonomy (GTDB): domain Bacteria; phylum Bacteroidota; class Bacteroidia; order Bacteroidales; family Bacteroidaceae; genus Colivivens. Next base: position 5,908 of record JAFUSD010000286.1, on the reverse strand, counting down.
TCTTCACCACATCTATTTCGTGCGTGTCGGTGGTCACTTCTTTCCCTGCGTCTTTCCATTGGGTTATGCCTCCTTTCAGGTTTACGATTTTGAATCCTGCAGCCTCGAGCTGGTCGGCAGCTTTCACCGAACGGCGTCCGCCACGGCAATATACGGCTATGGTCTTGGTTTTCGGCAGCAGTTCGGCCGCGCGTTGTGCAAACGAGTCTTGGTTTACGTCGATATTCAGCGCTCCCTCGATGTGGCCTTCGGCATATTCGTCGGCACCACGCACGTCGAGCACTACGGCATCGGGGTTGTTGACATACTGTGAAAAGCCCTCGGCATCGGTGGTCTCATAGTTGTGCTGACCGCAGGCCGAGTTGAGCCCCAGCACTGTCAGCAGGCATGTGAAGAATTGTTTCATGGGTTGTAGTTGTGATTATTTGTGGTTTTGATGTTATTTGTTTTTGTTATCTTGCTGTGTCAGCCTTGATAATCATGCGCAAAGTTACGAATTATTTCTTTATTATACTACATTCATTGAACGAAAAACACTTAATCGTGCTGCAATATCAACGTTTCTGCGCTCATTAGTGTCATTATTACTTATATATAAAATCATAATTACTTATATATAATAATATGTGGTTGTCATTGACTTGAGTCAATCAAGTTGGATGTCGGTTATGTGGCTGATGTGAAGTCGGGTATCATCGGTCATGACGAAAAGGTGCTTCACCTCGTCCAGTTGCTTCACACGGAAATTCCGTGTGTGGTATTTTCCGCCTGCTTTCAGCTCGTCGGGCACAAAATATGTGAATGTGGCACTTGGTTGTTCCTTGATTCTTGCACGTATCTCGGCCACAGTTTGGTCGAGTCGTTCGCGGTCGTTGTCAGACAGTTCCACTTCGCTTTCGGTATATCTGGCTGCCTCATGTATCACATCATCGTAGCCGGTGAGTGCAGCAAACGGTGCAAATTGTGCTGCCCGCATCTCGGCCGGCATACGAGGATGTCGTCTCGAAGTGTGGTGCGGCAGGTTTATTATGTCGTCGTAGTTGTTCATGTGGCTTTGTGTCCTCCCACTTGGTTGTTTCGTTCGCGTGCAGTGGCTCCTTCTTCGAAGTTGATGCCTTTCAGTATGGCATTTTTTCCGAACCTGCGTTTAATCTTGATTTGCGCCTCTTGCATGCGGCGTTCTTTGTCGAGTGCAGCTTGTTCTGCCTCTTGCCGCCGTTTCAGTTCGTCATAATCGACAAAGAGGTCGAGTTGCTTGCCGTCTGGCTCCATGTTTTTGATGTCACACTCGGGCACTACATTGTTTGCCGAGATGTTGAGTCGGCGAATAAGAAGGTTCTTGTCGACCATATTATCAAATTCAGAGAGCAGTGTGTCGGTCATGAGTTGTGTAGACGATGTGTGCCTGCCGAGGTTTACGGTTCCATGAGTCGGTTTGGGCACTTCGCGTCCGTAGTGGTCAGTGACGACGGGTCCGCCCCAGAGTTTTGCAATTTCGGGCCGAGTCAGCGACTCATGGTCGTAGCCTACATAGAGCACCAACTGGTTTGTCACCAATTTCTTCTCCACCAATTTCAGGCTCAGGGCCTCGACCATCTCGTTCACCACCACACGTGCTTTCTGCCAGGTGTAAGGTTCGGCCAGCACTTGTCCGCTACTGAGCGAGTTTGTTTCGGGTCGGTAGGCTTTGATCTGTGCTATGGTGCATGGCTCCCATCCCCACGCATGATCGATGAGCAGTTCGGCATTGACGCCGAAAAGGCTGTAGAGCAGTTCTTCGTTGTCGACCGAGAGGCGTGCTATGCCTCCCATGGTGTCGATTCCATACATGGCCAGCCGCCGTGCTATGCCCCGCCCCACTCGCCAGAAGTCGGTGAGCGGCCGGTGGTTCCACAGCGTCATGCGATACGACATCTCGTCGAGTTCGCCTATTCGCACCCCGTCGCTATCCGCCTCTTTGTGTTTGGCCACAATGTCCATCGCCACCTTGGCCAGATACATGTTGGTGCCGATGCCCGCAGTGGCGGTGATGCCCGTAGTGGCAAGCACATCGCGAATCATGCGCATGGCCAGCTGGTGTGCATCGAGGCGATAGGTCTTGAGGTAAGCCGTGACGTCGATAAACACCTCGTCAATGCTATAGACGTGTATGTCATCGGGGGCTACATATTTAAGGTATACCTCATACACCCGCCGGCTCACCGTCATGTAGTGTAGCATGCGAGGAGGGGCTACTATGTAGTCGACAGCCCAGTCGGGATGAGCATGCAGCGCCACGTCGTCGGTCGACTTACCCGTCAGCCTCCACCCCACCCTGCTGCTGCGTTCATGATTCACCTGGCGCACACGTTGCACCACTTCGAACAATCGCGCACGGCCAGCGATGCCGTATGCCTTGAGCGATGGCGAGACGGCGAGGCAGATGGTCTTATCGGTGCGGCTTTTGTCGGCCACGACGAGGTTGGTGGTCAGCGGGTCGAGCCCGCGGTCCACACACTCTACCGAAGCATAAAACGACTTCAGGTCGATGGCTATGTATCTGCGCTGCGGTTCTGTCATGATGCTGTTATGGATATCACCTGCAAAGTTACGAAAAAACTTCGGCCCGACAAACTGTTTCAGCACGTTTTTTTTACTTGCCGCCATGCTTATTTATGTACTTCAGTACATCTATTGTAAACCAAACAATTATACCGGACAATTTGTGAGGATATCCTCAACACCTTGCGAGGATATCCTCAACGGGCTGTGAGGATATCCTCAACGGGCTGCGAGGATATCCTCGTTTTCTATAAACGCCGTGCGCATGAAAACATCGACACTGATTTCATGGCATTCCACCATCAGCCTTCATCACAAGAATTGGTGACGGAACAAAAAGACATATTATAGCCCCCAAACATGTAAAACCGACATATAAAAAAGAAAAAACACGTCTGAAAACTCAAAAACTCCAAAAAAATTTGGCAGGAAAGATATAAAGTTGTAACTTTACACCCGATTTCATGCACCATGACGTGAGATTTGCATTAAAAAATCATATTAACTAAGTGTAGAACAAAATCGTAAATTACAAATCATTATTAACAAACAATCCAATTGTCTATGAAGAAAACAATTACTTCTATTCTCGCTATGGCAGCACTTCTGTGTTCGCCAAGTGCAATGGCTCAGCAGACTTTCACCTACGACCTGCATTCATTCGTAGGCGAGTCTTACGAGGGTCTGAAAGCCACAGTTGACATTGCAGCCATCGAAGCAGCTATAGGCTGTGAGATAGCAAATGCCCAGATTAACCCCCTCTATGCCGATGGCGACATCGACGAAGAGCGTGACTACAAGCTTGGACAATACCAAGTTGACGAAACGACAACCGACAGTTATGACGGATGGCGCGATGCCGACGGTAACTTTGCAAAATGGGCTGATGAAAGTTCACAGTTCTATGTAAAGATAAACCTGACTGACGAAAGTCCACAGATTTATGAAGCAGGCGGACACCCCACTCACAACGGTCTGCACCTCACTGAGCCCACAACCTACACATGCTCATACCGCATTGCCAATCCCGAGACCGAGGCTTATTGCCTGCTGAAGGTGAACCTCATCTACATGGTAAAGCCAGACTTTGAGATAACTACAACCCTGGCCGACCTCAACATACTTCGTACCATAGAACTCGATGTGACCCAGGTGCCACGCTCCAACTCAAGCACACTGACCTACAGTGCATACTGTGGCGACATAGTAAAAGACCTGGGATGTGATGCATTAGTATGGGACTTCTTCTGGAATACAGAATTCACATACGTGGGAATGATAGACTCAGAGACAGATACAAAATCAGCATCACTCACAAAAATCTCAACCTCGACAGCATGGTTCAACACCATATTCGATGAAGAGACCGGACAGCCAAAGAGTGAGTGCGTACAGGGCTCATCATCCGACGACACACGATTCAACCTCAGCATCAACGGCTTCGACGAAGACTCAATCTATGTTGGAATAGGACAATATGCCAACCGCCTGAAAGCCGGCGACAGCTACTACACCTCAGTATACTTCATCAACGGCACCAATGCCATTGAGCTGAAAGTGAAGCTGACCATTGTTCCTGACGAGATAACAATACTTCCATTCGAAGAAAAGACAAAGGTGGGCAGCGAGATTATATCGTTCAAGCGCGACATAAACCAAGGCTACAGCACATCAAGAATCGATATCGACATCGACTCCATCCTCGCATTGTTCACCGACAAGAGCCTTATCCGCGATGACCTGGCATTTGCAGCCCTGACCGATGGCAACCTTACAACAACCTACACCACAGGTGAAGGACAAAGCGGAGCAGCTGCCGGTGGTTTCTGGATGACAATGGAATCAAGACCTGTCGACTGGTCAGTACTGAACAGCGATCCGGAATCACAAGGATATTTCATCAACTTCTTCACCACATACATGACCATGGGTCAATTCCCAAGCCGCTTCGACGGAGGAGAGAAGACAACTGGTTCACTCTACCTGTTCAACAAGAACGAATACTATGAGTTTGTGATGGATATACAGATTGGCGATGCTCCTGTGCCGACAGAGTACACCGTAGAGACCTGTACCACCGTGGCTACACAAGAATATGAGTACCTCATGGTGCCAAACACCAACGGGGAATACCAAAACTATGGTACTAACGAGGCAGGCGAAACCGACTACCACCTCATGCAGGCCCCAATCGACCTCGACCTCGACTTCATCAAGTCGCAGATAGGTGACTCATTCGCATTCTATGGCGAACAATTCGATGAAGAAGGCAACGTAACCTACAGTAATAAATACTCATGCGACCCGAATCCAGGCTTCTGGATGCGCCCTGTAGGCAATACCGAAGAGGCCGAAGAAGAATTGAAACACATCTCGCAAGTAGCAACATGGGGCGGTGGCAACAGCTATGGCATTTGCTACGCAAACGGCATATTCCAGTTCTTCCAGTATCCAAGCGCACGTTCAGTAGGCGACTACTATACCGACAACTTCTATCTCGTAAATCTTGCTGAAGGCAAGAAGATTCAGTATATCATCAATGTGAAGTATGTAGCTGAAATCGAGACCTTCAATATCGCTGGAACACAAGACATCGTCGCTCCAATCCACAGCGAAGAAGACCCACAAGAGATGGCAATCACCGAATTCGACCTCAGCGCCATGTACGAAGCACTGGGTTGCACCGAAGACGAATTTGAGGCTGCAGGCGAATGGTATGCCAAGGATGCCGCCACCGGAGCATGGTCAAAAGAAAACTTTGTTGACCCAGGAGGCTTCTCGTTCAATGCCGACGGACTCACCGTCAACGACGGCACTGAAGAATTCTCGGCAGGTTTCAACGACATGATGGAATTCCAGTCGCTTATCATCGACGAAGCCAACTTCGACAAGACATATCATGCTCAGCTACAGGCTCGCTACGACGGCAAAGTATACGTATTCAACGTTACCGTAACAGCAGACAACGCAACAGCAATCCAGACTGTCAACGCAGCCAAGAACGCAGGCACTATCTACAACCTGCAAGGTCAGCGTCTGAACAACCTGCAGCAAGGCATCAACATCGTTGGTGGAAGAAAAGTGCTGGTTAAGTGAAAGCAAAATAATTTAATCTCATAACATAAGCTATAAGTTATTCTGAGGGGATGGGGCCGTGAGGCTACATCCCTTTTTCTGTGCCACATCCCCCCCCCTTCTGTATAGAATAGTATTCCATACCATGCAGCAAAACAGAATCAAATTATTTTTTGAGCAAGAAAACACAAAAATAATGACACAAATTTTGTATAAACAAAAAACATCCGTAACTTTTCACCATAATTAAGAAATACAAAACATAACATAATCAAAAACAAGACAATGCGTA
>JAFUSD010000285.1 GCA_017480685.1 Bacteroidaceae bacterium | reverse complement strand
GATAAAAGGAATAAAGGCGTTTCCGGTGGTGGAAGTGAAGATAAACCTCCCCCTTACCCCTCCCAAGGAGGGGAGATAAGAGATGGGGCCTGTTTTTAATGAATAATGAATAATGAATAATTAATAATTAAAGGAAGTTAAAAGGGAAGTTAAAGGGAAGTTAAAAGGGAGTTAAAGGGACGATACCTACTCCGAGGCAACATCCGTCCTTTTAACTTCATAGCGAAGCGATAACTTCTTTTCCATTCCTTTCCATTCCAAATAATTAAATAGTAAATCGTCGAATCATAAATCCATTCATTTCTTCATTCTTTCTTTTTTTAATATACTATGTTGCGAGATTATCAGATAGATATGATTAGTCGTCTGCATGATGCCTGGAGTGTGCATCGTAATGTGATGGTGCAGATGCCGACGGGTACTGGGAAGACGGTATTGCTTGCCGAGATCATTCGGCAGCAAGGGTTAGCCTTCTCCAACTCCACCGGATGGGGCGAGGCTGACGGTGTGCTGGTGGTAGCTCACAGGCGTGAGTTGATAGAGCAGATATCTGAGACGCTTGGGGTGTTTGGTATAGAGCATGGGGTGATTGTGAGCGGCAAGACTGTGGATATGAGCAAGCGGGTGCAGGTGGCGAGCATTCAGACGCTGCATAAAAACCCCCTTCTTATTCCCCCAAAGGGGGAAAGACTTGAAGGACGTAAGACGAAAGACGGGAGAGAATTATCGTTTGGATTGGTTATCATCGACGAGGCGCATCATGCACAGGCGAGGACATACCGTGAGTTGTGGGAGCGATGGCCGGAGGCTAAGTTCCTGGGGCTGACTGCTACGCCATGCAGGATGAGTGGTGAGGGATTCACTGATCTGTTTGACATGCTGTTGCAGTCGCACCATATCAGTTGGTTCATCGAGCAGGGGTGGTTGTCGGATTTCGAGTATGTGTCGGCACGTCCTGACAGCATGATGATGCAACAGGTGAAGAGGCTGACACGACGCGGGGCCGACGGCGACTATCAGATGAAAGAGATGGCCACGGTGATGGACACGGCCGAGAGCGTGGAGCATCTGTACGAGACATACGACACATACGCCCGTGGAAAGAAAGGCATCGTGTATGCTATCGACAAGAGTCATGCGCAGCACATAGCGGAATACTATCAGGCACATGGAGTGGCGTGTTGCTGGATAGAATCGGGAACGGCAGCCGGCGAGCGTCGTCGGTTGGTGGATGCTTACCGCAGTGGCGAGATAGACGTGATAGTGAATGTAGACATCTTCTCGGAAGGTTTCGACTGTCCTGAAGTGGAGTTCATCCAGCTGGCACGCCCCACGCTTTCGCTCTCGAAATACCTGCAGCAGGTGGGTCGCGGCATGCGTCGCAGCCGGGGCAAAGACTATGTACTGATACTTGACCAGGTGGGTTTATACCAGATGTTTGGATTACCTACCGACAACCGCAGCTGGCAATACTGCTTTGATGGCCGTGAGTCTGGAGTTGGCAGGAGCGATATGCCACGCATTGTTATTGATGGCCGTGAGACAGAATACGAATTGTTGAATTTGGAGATGGTGCGTATCAAGCGACGTGGTGAGCAGAATCAAGGGCTGGCTGTATATATACAGAATGGCATGTATGGCATCATGAAAGATGGACATGCCGTGTGCAAAGCCGTGTTTGCCAAAGTGGAGCGCTTGCAGCCTCCTTATTTTGTGCTGGCTACATATCCGTTTGAAGTGTATGGAGGCAGGAAAACTATAATAAATGATGCAGGCCGCGATTTAAATGCCCGACTCTATGGTAAGGTTGTTCAGGATGGAGACCTGTTTGTAGGAACCAATGTAGATGGCCGACGTGTTTGGTTTGATGGTAATGGTGGCAGGGAGTATGAACGTAAGCCTGCTTATGAACAGCTGGGCGATTTTGACATATTGGAAACAGGAGGTGGATATATGTTACGTAAGGCAATACCGATGCTGAATTTTGTATTCGGTCGCAACGAAGTGTTGCTCGGAAGCCACTATTCCATATTCAAGAACGTATTGCTGCTGGGTAACCAGAATGGGAAACCATATAAGGTCTTGGGATATGACGGATGCAACGTGGTAGTGGCCACCGATAGTTTCCCATATACCAATTACATCAGACCCGACGGCACTATGTACAGGTCGTATGACCCCACTCCATGTCTGAGGAAGTCGTTCCCTGGCTCACTCAAAAAATACGGACTTCACCGTGGCAATGAAGCCTGATGTCTGACCGATAGAACAGTGTCGGTAAGTATCGTTATGGCGTGCATCCCCTTTTGTTGGGATGACACGCCATTTTTTGTTTCCGTATATGGCATACATAATGGTGTGTTCGTCTTCCCGAATGTCTGATTGAGTCATAAATCGTGTGATTACTTTGCCGAATCATGCGATTTCTTTGCATGTGGAAGGCTTGAATCATGAAATTTGCTTAACTTTGCAGCATGAAATTGTATTCAGACAGCGAACTGGCGCGCATCATAGACCACCCGCTCTTCCGCCTCGTGTCGGAGACAGCCGACTCGATGGGGCTGGAGTGTTATGTAATCGGTGGTTTTGTACGCGACCTTTTTCTCGGACGTAAGAGCAAAGATATCGACATCGTGGTGACATCGGCCGGTACCGACCACGCCACTGCAGGCAACACACGCAACTCCATACGCCTGGCTCAGGCCTTGCAGCAGAAACTGGGGCGGCACACCAGCCTGAGCGTGTTCAAAAACTTCGGCACGGCCCAGCTCAAGGCCCGCGGCTCGGAAATTGAGTTTGTGGGCGCACGCCGCGAAAGCTACAGCCACGACTCGCGCAAGCCGGTGGTGGAAGACGGCACCATCGAGGACGACCAGAACCGGCGCGACTTCACCATCAACGCCATGGCCATCTGCCTCAACAAAGAGCGGTTCGGACAACTCATCGACCCATTCGGCGGAATCTACGACCTCGAAGACGGAATCATACGCACACCGCTCGACCCCGACATCACGTTCAGCGATGACCCGCTGCGCATGATGCGTTGCATAAGATTTGCTACACAGCTGTCGTTCCAAATCGAAGACGAGACGTTCAAGGCCCTGTCGCGCAACAAGGAGCGGATAAAAATCATCTCGGGAGAACGCACCATCGAGGAGCTGAACAAAATCATAATGTCAGCCATGCCCTCGCGCGGATTCATCGACCTCGAACGATGTGGACTGCTCGAAATCATCTTCCCCGAGCTATATGCCCTCGAAGGCGTGGAAATACGCAACGGCCGCGGGCATAAAGACAATTTCTACCACACACTCGAGGTGCTCGACAATGTGGCAAAAGCGGGAGGCGACTTGTGGCTCAGGTGGGCAGCGCTGCTCCACGATATAGGCAAACCGCGCAGCAAGCGGTGGGACCCGCTGATGGGCTGGACATTCCACAACCACAACAACATAGGCGAGAAAATGGTGCCACAGATATTCCGCAGGATGAAACTGCCTATGAACGAGAAGATGAAATACGTGGAAAAGCTCGTAGGACTGCACATGCGCCCCATCGCCATTGCCGATGACGAAGTGACCGACTCGGCAGTGCGCCGGCTCTTGTTTGAAGCTGGCGATGACATCGACGACCTTATGCTGCTATGTAATGCAGATATTACATCGAAAAACGAGACCCGCCGGCAGATGTTCCACCAGAATTTCGAGCTGGTGAAAGAGAAGCTGGTAGCGATAGAAGAGAAGGACCGCATCCGCAACATGAAGTTCGCAGTCGATGGCGACGAAATCATGCAGATGTTCGGCCTCACACCAAGCCGCGAGGTGGGTGTGCTTAAAAATGCGATGAAAGAAGCCATCCTCGACGGCCTCATACCAAACGAACACGATGCCTGCGTCGAATTCCTATGCTCATATATCTCATCACATACTTCCTGATACTCTACATCATTGCACGCTTCGTGGGTCGTGGCAGCAACGATGCTTTCTTCCGCGGCAACCGGAACTCGCCTTGGCCCGTGGTGGCTTTCGGGATGATTGGCGCCAGCATCAGCGGAGTTTCGTTTGTTGGTGTGCCGGGGTGGGTCACCACTACGGGCATGACTTACTTGCAGATGTGTCTCGGATTCATCGTGGGATATATCGTCGTGGCATTCGTGCTGTTGCCTATCTACTATCGCTACAACCTCACATCTATCTACACCTACCTGTCGCACCGACTGGGGCGTACCAGCTACAAGACGGGTGCGTCGTTCTTCATCGTGTCAAAACTCTTGGGTGCAGCTGCTAAGTTCTATGTCGTGGTGCAGATACTCCAGCTGTGCATTGCCGACAACTACGGCATTCCATACGTCGTGACCGCCACCCTGTCGCTACTCTTCATCTGGCTCTACACCCATCGCAGCGGCATCAAATCGCTGGTATGGACCGATGCCATTCAGACCCTCGTGTTGCTTGTGGCCCTCGTCTTGATTATATGGCAGACATGCCACCTGTTGGGTTTCAGCGTTGGCGAAGCCGTTGAGGCCGTGTGGAACGACCCAAAATCGCAGATATTCGAGTTCGACAGCTGGGCTTCACGCCAGAACTTCTGGAAACAGTTCCTCAGCGGAGCCTTCGTAGTTATCGTCATGACAGGACTCGACCAGGACATGATGCAGAAAAACCTGACATGCAAAGACCTGCGGTCGGCACAGAAGGACATGTGTTCGTATGGCATCATGTTCGTTCCCGTCAACCTGCTGTTGCTCTCGTTGGGCATACTGCTGGTGATGCTCTACGGCCATCTCGGCATCACGCTGCCGGCAAATGGCGACTCGCTGCTCACCGACATCGTGCTGTCGGGACAGATGGGACAGGCTGTCATCACGTGTTTCGTCATCGGCATGGTGGCCAGCACTTTCTCCACAGCCGACTCAGCACTCACGGCACTCACTACGTCGGTATGCGTCGACATCATCGGTCGCGACAACGACACACGCCTGCGACGCTGGGTACACATAGCCGTCATGGCCGTGTTTCTGCTGTGCACACTCGCCTTTCATTATTTAGGGAATGTAGGTGTGATGGACCTCATCTACACCCTTGTAAGCTATACCTACGGTCCGCTACTTGGTCTTTTTGCATTCTGCCTGTTCACCCGTCGCAAGGTTCGCGACAAGGCGGTGCCCTACATCTGTATCATGTCGCCACTCATCTGCCTGGCCATCGACCACGTGGAGTACCTGGTCTTCGCCAACCATTTTGGCTACGAGATGCTCATGTTCAACGGCATGCTCACATTTGCAGGATTGTGGATGGTGAGCAGGAGGGAGAAGGTTTAGTTTTTAAGTTCTTAAGTTCGAACCCACCTTGCAATCCGGATGGAGTTCCTCCACGTCGCACTCTTTTTCTCTAAGGAGTCATGTGAGTTAGGGAGTGCTTCCGCATGGGTGTGGCTCGTTCTCCTTTACTCTTTCTACTCCTTAGAGATAATTGAACGCTAAGTTATGAAGAAATCCGAGTTTTACATCTTGAGAAATGCCGTGCAT
>JAFUSD010000284.1 GCA_017480685.1 Bacteroidaceae bacterium | reverse complement strand
CCCCTGGGGGAGCGCGAGGGGGAAGAGAAATGAGGATATCCTCGCGGGGTCGCGAGGATATCCTCAACGTATTGCAAGGATATCCTCAACACCCTGTGAGGATATCCTCATTTCATTTTAACCCAAATCGGACATTATGATAAAAGCAGAACCCCGAGTGCATTGGTGACACCCCGGGGTTCTGTACGAGTGAGATGGATATCATACGTGTGACTACGTATGAGTTGCTGCGGCAGGGTCAGTCTTCGTCGAACACTCCCTTGTAGTGTGGGGCACGAACGGGACCTACTCCGCCGCCTGCGTAGTTGAAGTCTGCATTTCCGCTGGTTCGTTTCACTTCGTCGCTGCCGCTGAGGCATAGCATGCCGACCATGGTGCAATGGTGCACGCGGGTAGTGGGATGTTGATACTTTTTGTACATAATTTTATTTACTATTTACGATTATTTTATTATTGAATTATTTGGTTATTTCCATCCGCTCATTACTTCACAAATACCTTTTTGCCATCAACGATGTTGATACCGCGCTGTGGAGCAGAGAGTTGCTGACCATTGAGATTGTAGATTAAATTACCATTTACTGATTTACCATTTTCTACTGCATCGATTGCGGTCAGGGTTTCTGTGCCGTCGAAGCTGAGGTTGATGGCGCGGATGCCTGCCGATGTGTCGGCATCGCCTGCGGTGAGGGTGCCTTGCAACTGGAAGTAAGCGCGCTGCGATCCGATAGTCATAGCGGCATTGGGCCAGTAGATGTTATTGTCGGTACTGATGTAGAGCTTGGTGTTATCGCCCAATGCATCGATGACTACGGGCGAATAGGTGGCGACAAATTGTGCTGCATTGTCGCTGGTGGCTACTGCCGCAGGACTTGTTGCATCGAGGGTGACTCCAATGAAGCGGGGGTTGACAATGTCTGCACCTGTGCTGTTCCACTTGATGATGTATGGCTTGCCTGCTTGGATGGCATCTGCGGTCGTGAAGTTGAGGGTGAGTGTACCTGCGCTGTAGTTGCTTGTATTGCCGTCGAGTGTCATGAGTGTTACTCCGTCGCCATCGAGTAGGCTGCCTGCGATGTCGAGGTTGAATGGCAGGCAGATGGTGTTCCACGAGCCGTCTTTATAGAGTGTACGTCCGTCGAGCACAACATTGGCCTTCTGGCCGTTGGCTGCAGCGATGGTGGCTGTGTTGTCGGTCGTATTGCCGAGGGTGACAACGTTGGTGAGGTATGTGAGGGTAATGTTGTCGGCTACGATTTGTGCTGCCGCGTCGCCGGTGTTCTGCTTCTTAAATCCTATGATGATGTCGCAAGGGGTGGCTGCATCGGAGACTTCAAACTCGTAGGTCAGGGTCTCGGCTCCAGTGGTCTCTTTTCCGATGGCGGTAGATGCGCCGTCGAGTGTGAAGGCCGAGAGGTTGGTCATGTTGGCAAGAGTGCTGTTCCACTCGATGCTGAGGCGGTAGCGTCCTGCAGGGAGCATCTTTTGCTTGGTGACGGTGAGTGTTGCGGCTGCGCTGCCCCAGTTTTTGCGGATGTAGAGTTTGCCGTCGTTGGCCGACTGGTGTGTCTGCAGTGTTGCCCATGTGTCGGCATCTGCATAGTCGACATTCCATCCTTCTACTGCGTGGATGTTGTTGCTGTTGGCTGTGTTGAGGGCAGCCCCTTCGGCGGCACTGAAGTCGAGGTTGGATCCGAAGAATGCCGATACATCGAACGAGGCGTCTTGATTGTTGGCATAATCGACAAATGCAGCATTGAGTGCCGCAATGGCAGTTTGTTGTGTGGCATCGGTGTCCATATTGGAAGCAGCTGCATAGGGTTCGGCTGCCGAGCTGCCAAGCACACCGCTCACACCCTCTACCATTGCCTTATAGCTCTTGAAGAGGCGGAGCGACTGGTCGGTGGCATCCATCTGTGCTACGAGTGCATCCTTGATGGTGCCATAGCTGGTGGCTTGAGACACATCGTCGAGGGCGGTGCTCACTGCATTCACCTTTTCAATCAGCGAAGTCCAAGCACTGGCGCTCATGGTCTGTCGGCTATAGTCGGTACCGTCGGAGAGGTTGTAGTCGTTCTCGAAACGCTCCAAGGCAGCGAGCATCAGCACGCGATTGTCTTTCACCAGCTGCACTTGCTGATTAGCTACATTAATGGCATCGGGCAGTGTGGTGAGGGTGACGGTGTTGAGGTCATCGAATGTAGAGGCTGCATTGCCTGCATCGATGGCATTTTGCAGTGCTGTCTGCTGAGCTGCAGTGAGGTATGCGGCAGAACCGCTGAGGAGTCCTTCTGCTTGAGCCACAAGTGCATTGCGTGTTGTAATGAGGTTTGTGAGGTCGGGTTGGTTGCTATAGACGATTGATGCAATCTGTGCAAAGTGCCAGTTGGAACCGTTCATGTCTTTCTGCACACCAAAAGTCAAGTCACCAGTGGCTGAAAGGTGAACATTCACATCGAGCGTAGTGAGTTCAGAGAAATCAAATGACTCCTTAAATGGAATTGCGATACCGGTACGCAGGATGCTACTTGCATCGTCTGAGTTTCCGGCAAAAGCAAACGAGCGGTTAGCATCGCCTTCGGTTGCCTGGGTAGCAAATCCACGACCGGGCGTGTATGCAGCCATGGCATACATACCTACTTGGTAGTATCCGGCTGGCAGGTCGGAAACGGTTTGATAGAGCACAGTGCCTGTTGTTTCACAGGTCCCTTCGTAACTCTCGGCAAACGTCCACTCACCTCGATTTGATACGGCCCATGTCACTTCGCCGGCTGCGGAACCGTCTTTCTTTTTCCAATCGCTACTTTGGCGTGAGGCGAGGAATGTGATGTCGAACTGTCCGTCGGTATTCGATATGAATGTGAGTGCAGCAGCACGCAGGTTTGCTTTCTGGCTGTTGATGGCGTCTGCGGTTGTGGAAGATTCGGTGGTAGTTGTGGCTGCAGCTATTGCATTGGTTAATGTTGTCTTGGTTGCGCCATCATCAACACCGGTCTTCAGTCCTTCGACCTTCGACTTGAGAGTATAGAACGAGGAGTATGCTGTTTGGAGTTCGCTGTCATTGCGATATGTATCAAAAACATTTGCCAATGCTATAATTGCAACAGAATACTCTTTGGCTGTAGAATAGGACTTGTTGTATGTGGAAATGGCATCTGAGATAATTGCCTCACAAGCATCTGGTACTACATTTGTTGCAATGAAAGAATTTGCTTCACTTACAAGATTTGCCAGTTGTGCCTGATAGGCCGAGAGATCGACACCTGTGCAATAGAGTTTGAAGTTGTCGAATACATCCCATGAGTGTCCACTCTCGTTAGCATAACCTATGGTCAATGAGCCAGTTGTGACTTCTATTTCACTGGTTGATACGCGGCCATAGTTTCTGTCCTGCATCATCAGCAGCAAGTTGTATTGCATGTCATTCCATGTATCTTTATCAGGAGTTGATACAGTTCCTTGTGTAAAGAAAGTCTTTACAGTGTTTCCATTGTGAGTTGCAAACACATAGGCAAGATTGTCGCTGACTTTATTGGTTGCTCCTTGCAAAGATACTTTATAAGTACCATTAGGAAGTGTAAGGGTTTGCTTCACTTCAGCAACTTGCTGGTAATTCTCTGAGCCTAAATTGCCGAATGCATGTGAGCCCCACCATTCGGAACTATTTGCAGAATACGTTGCTTCCCAGCCATCGCCGTTGTTGGCATCGAACGTAGCATTTGTCACATACCACGGTGTGAGGTCCACGGGGTTGCTTTCTGAAGCATTGTCCAAAAGGTTTTGTTTAAATTGAGTGCGGCTGATAGTGTATATCTGAAACTTTCCGATATTATCATCGGTCTTGTTACCTGCACATTCGGCACCGTTGGTGAAGTTGCCATTTGTCCAAGGGCCTATGTACCCTGATGAAGGATACCTGCCATTCTGAATTGTCCAAGCACCATCGTTGTAAGACAAAAGGACTTCGCACCACTGGTTTGCAGTGGCATATACATCGTTGGTGTCGAATTTCCATGCTGCGTTCCACTCCGTTTGAAATGGAGAGACGCTATATTCAAGGTTGCGCATAGCAAATCCGTTGCCTTGCGATTCGAGCGTCCACGTCATGTTGTTGATAGATACCGATGTGGGTTCGACTGATGTATAGTAGTATACTCCGAGTGAGTACCACTTGGTGTTTTGGTTTACACCCTTAGCAACGCCAAGCATTAGGTCGCGAGTGTCGTCTACAAATACGTAATAGTTGTTGGCGATGTCGGTGGCTGTGGGCAAAGTCGTTATCTTTGTCCAACCATCGGCTGCGAGTAGTTTGCTTGTGTCGGCCATCGCATTACCAACAAAGCCTGTCAGCGCAATGGCTGCGATTATGATTGATTTGATGTTCATAGTCTTTTAAATCTTTGATTTGTCAGTAATGTGATTCTAGAATTGGGTTTGGATAACTTCCTTCACTCCCTCGCCGCGCTTGAAGAGCACGACAAAGGCATTGTTCGTCTGAGCTGAGTTACCTGGCGCTGCCACGGTGTAGTCGTGCACCTTGTTGTCGTTGTTCACTGTGCTAGTGTATGTGGCATCGTAGAACTGATGATAGTGGCCTGAGAAGTGTTGCACCTTGCCATCCACCTTGCCTGCGGTCTTCATCATGATGGCCGACAGTGGGTCTTTCTTCAGTGTGTTGGCCGAAGTAGCATCGTTGTAAGCAATGCCCGATGTGCTGCTGCCGTAAGCAGATGAGTTAGAAGCCGTGATGTAATAACCTCCGCTATTCTGGTCGAGCCACCAGCGGTTGCAGTCGCTGCCTGCAAGCCACGGATAGTGCTGCATCCAGACGCTGGCCTCATCAGCATGGCTCTCCACAAAGGTATTAAGAGCGCTTATGATTCCATCGGGAGCATAATATGTTGCACTTGAGAAAAGGCTTGGCTTGTTATAAGGCTTCTGGAACCAGTAGTTGTTGGCACAGTAGAAGCGCACATCTTTGAACTTGAAGGTAAAGTGGTTGGGTTGCCATGCGCCACTGCCACCTGTGAAGTATTCGATGTTCTCGTCGAACACCCCAGCATTGTTCCAATAGGTGTTGTTCGACTTGATGGCTTCGATGGTTTGGTCATCGGCATGCGACCCGCCTGTGCTTCCGTAGGTCACTCCCTTATCTGAATTGCTGCTGCCCCAATAGTCGGGCGAGAAGTCATGGTTGCCTGCAATAAAGATAAAGGGGATGCCAGAAGCCTTAGCAACTTCTGCCGTAGCATTCAGGAAGTTCGAGTGTGTACCACTGCTTCCGTCGTCACCCTTGTCCTGGTCAATATCGCCCAGGCAGAAGATGATGCTGGTCTTGGGCACGAGGTTTGTAGCACCGTCTGTGGTGAAGTTCACCTTCTTCGTCCCATTCTGTCCCATCGCGCAGATGTTGTTCATGATGTTGGTGAGGTCGCTGGCACTTGTGCCGTCGTGATCAGTCTGGTTTGTGTGACAGTCGGATATAAATACAGCACAGAACCACACGTCTTCCACAAATCGGAATCCGTATGCCTTGTTGTTGTAGGTGAATACTTTCAGCTCATCGTAGTTGATGGTTGTAGTTGTAGGATTTGGTGTGACAGTAGAAGGCGATACGTCTACGCCATCAACCTGAACAGCAGTGATAAGTTCGCTGAGGTCGGTGCCGGCAGGCAGTGTCACAGTTGTGAAGCCCTTGCCATCGCGTTCTGCAACGTCGGAGAAGGTTATCCCTCCCTTCAGCGTGAACGTCATCTGGGCAAATAGGCTCATCGTGCTAACCCATAAGAGGGTTGCAAAGGTTGCAAATCGTAGTTTCATATTTAGATATTTAAGTTTGTTCATTACTTAATCAGTATTTTTACTCCGTTGATTATATTGATGCCTCGTTGCATGGTGTTCATGCGTTGGCCGTTAAGATTGTAAATTGATTTACCATTTACTGATTTACCATT
>JAFUSD010000025.1 GCA_017480685.1 Bacteroidaceae bacterium | reverse complement strand
GGACATAAGCTGATTAAGTAATGCCCCCTCCAAGCCCCCTCCTTACTCCCCCAAAGGGGGAGAGGCACGCGCCGGAAGAAAAATGGGAAATAGTAAATGGTAAATGGTAAATAGGAAATGGTAAATAGGAAATGGTAAATAGTACATAGTAAATAGTAAAGAGTAAATTTAATTATATAAGATGCATAGCAGAGAAGAAAAGCTACAAGCATTCGGACGTCTGCTCGACGTGATGGACACATTGCGCGAGCGTTGCCCCTGGGATGCAAAGCAGACAAACCAAAGCCTGCGCCCCAACACCATAGAAGAGACCTACGAACTGTGTGACGCACTGCTCAACGAAGACCAGCCCAACATCTGCAAAGAGCTTGGCGACGTGTTGCTCCACATTGTGTTCTACGCCAAAATAGGTAGCGAGAAGGAAGCCTTCGACATAGCCGACGTGTGCAACAAGTTGTGTGACAAACTCATCTACCGTCACCCCCACGTCTACGGCAACGTACAGGTAGACGGCACCGATCAGGTGCTCCAGAACTGGGAACAGCTGAAGACCCACGAGAAGGACGGCAACAAGACAGTGCTGAGCGGGGTGCCCAAGTCGTTGCCATCGCTCATCAAGGCCAGCCGCATACAAGAGAAAGCCAGCAACGTGGGCTTCGACTGGCACGAGCGCGAAGACGTATGGCCCAAGGTGAAAGAAGAGATAGGAGAATTTGAAGCCGAGGTGGAACACATGGATCGCGACCATGCCACACGCGAGTTTGGCGACCTGTTGTTCAGCCTTGTCAATGCAGCACGGCTCTACCACATCAACCCCGACACCGCACTGGAGTACACCAACCAGAAGTTCACACGACGATTCACATACGTGGAACTGGAAGCGCGCCGTCAGGGACGCGAACTGAAAGAGCTGACGCTGGAAGAGATGGACGCCCTGTGGAACGAAGCCAAGCAAGAAGAATAGAAAGGGACAAGAGCCGGCAAGACGTTGCCTACGGTTCCCAATTCACAAACTCGCTCACCTCGTAGTTGTTGGCAACAGCCAAACGTGCACAACGCTGTATGGCCGCACGATTACTGTCGTCTACAATCTCGCCGCCACGCTTCCCATAGACCGAGCGGTCGCTAATCACACTGACATCAAGACAAGGAGCAATGACAGCCTCGAAGAATGTGCAGGCAAGCAGATATCGGCCTTGATACTGGCTTATGTGTTGGTTGTCGCGCGTCCATTCGTTCTCGGTGGTAACCGATGTGAGCCTACGTGCATTCTCAACCGCAGTGCCGCAAGGTATGACTATATCAATGCCCGAGTGTTGTTTCATGTGTCTGGTAGCATCACAAATTTGCTTCCACATGCCCGACTGCGACCCATACCTCCCTGCCAAGTCCTTATGGCGGGTGGAGTAAGCCCATGTCTGGTTGAATGCAAAAGTGGTGCGCGGCGAAGTGGTGGTTATCTGATATGCCTGAATCAGTTTTGCAAGGTAAGGCTCATAAGTATCATATTGCCCCGACTCGAGCGAATACTGCTGAAACACCACCACATCGTAGGGAAAACGGCGCATAACCTCGCGGATGGTGGTCTTGCGTTCAAGACGTTTCTCACCTTCTGAGTTGTATTGCCAAAGCTCATATACAGGCTCATCGGAAAGGAAGTATTCATAATGCTGACGCATGGAGCACCCACCCTTGTAGAGCACATAGACACTGACAGTGTTGAGGCGAAGACTATTGAATATGGATGGAAGCGCCGCACTTGTGTCGATTGAGAACGAGTTGCCGATGAACAGCACATCGAGTTTATATGGCAACCAAGGCAGCGGCGGATTGCAGAAGTAGCCCACATCGGAGCCTACATTCTGAGCACGCAGGCATGACGGCTGAGCCATGCCAAACAGGGCTATTAGCAAAAAGGTATGTAAGAATCTATGCATAGCATTACAAGATTGAAGGTTAGAGCGTTTCGGTTACACGTGCGTTACGGCCTTGCTTTATGTCGTGCTGCTTATATCGGGCAGAGATTTCTACATGGCTTTGGTCTTGTGCAGAGAGGACAAGCTTGTCGGCAGCAACACCCAGACGACAATCGCTACGTCCAAGTGCAATCATGTCTACACGTGATGCCCTACCGTTCAAGTAGGAGATGCTCTTTGCGCCAGTGTTGACAAAAAGTGTCCCAGGAGTTTGTATATCGGCACGTACCGTACCATTATCCGACATATACATCGTGACATCGCCCCCCGCCTGTATGCTACTGAACGAGGCATTGCCATCGTTGCTGGTTTCGTAGATGAAGCGGTCGTCACAACACACACTGTCCATATCGATGCTGGCAGTCGAAAGCATTCCGACATGGAACGAGGGGGTATGTATTGTTCCTTCTGAACGGAAACTGCCACCCGAGCATACAGCCAGTATCTGCAACTGGGGGCAAGACACATAGATGGTGCCCTGACCATTTGTCTTACCGCCTATGTATGACGACGACTTTCCGCCCTCGCTTTGGCTAAACGTGATGATACCACTGTCTACCGTCGAATTGAGTGCACCTAACAACGCCTCGGGGCCTTCAACCTCAACATTGTAGTCGCCTGGGGTGAAGACGATGTCGAAATCGCTCACATTGGTAATCTGATAGAACGTGCCCATGAATGGAATCGTTCTTCTAACCACCGGCATACTTTTCGGAGTCTCCGATGCTCCGACGGTTTTTGCGGCATCAGAATCCTTGCTCTGCAACTGGCATCCAACCAACATTATTGACACCACAATTGCTAAAAAACACCTGTTCATATCTTCTCTCTATTAAGTTTTATCCAAATATACGTTAAATTCTCTGCAAAATTAGTGATTCCTCCGCAATTATTTGTATATTTGCAAAGATTTTTAACGCAACAGACCCACATTTATAATCAATGGCAACAAAAAACAACTACATCACCGTTGCATACAAACTCTATGTAACCGACGGCGACGAAATAAAAGAAGAGTTGGTGGAGGAAGCTCAAGCCGAACACCCATTTATGTTCATCAGCAACCTGGGATGCGTATTGCCCAAGTTTGAGGAGAACATCGACCCGTTGAAGGCTGGCGACACGTTCGATTTCATCATTCCATGTGCCGATGCATACGGCGAAGTGGACGACGAACTGATGTTCGACATGCCCAAGTCGGCATTCACCACCGGCGGCAAGTTCGACTCCAACCACATATACGAAGGCAACATCATACCACTGCAAGATGCCGACGGACGCCGATTCAACGGAGTGGTAATCGAAGTGAAAGACGACGCTGTGACCATCGACCTCAACCATCCACGTGCCGGACAAGACCTGCACTTCGTGGGAACCGTAGTGACACACCGAGAAGCCACCACCGACGAAATAACCCAGATGCTCAACGCCCTGAGCGGCGGCTGTGGCGGATGCGGAGGATGCGGAGGTTGCGGCGGCGAAGGCGGCTGTGGCGGATGCGGAAGCGACAATGGATGCGCAGGCGGATGCGGCGGATGTCAATGAGACAAGGGAAGAAGGATAGCAAAACAGATGAATACATTTGGCAACATATATCGCCTCACCACCTATGGCGAAAGCCATGGAGCGGCCTTGGGAGGAGTGATTGACGGCATGCCGGCAGGCATCGATGTCGACACCGACTTCATACAAGCCGAGCTCGAACGCCGCCGACCCGGACAAGGCATACTGACCACAGCACGCAAGGAAGCCGACCGCGTGGAACTGCTGTCGGGCATATTCGAAGGCAAGACCACCGGAACACCCATCGGGTTCATCGTGCGCAACACCGATCACCACTCGGCCGACTACTCCACACTGAAAGACATCTACCGCCCATCGCATGCCGACTATACCTACCAAACCAAATACGGCATACGCGACTACCGAGGCGGCGGACGCACATCGGCACGCGAAACCCTCTGCCGAGTCGTGGGCGGAGCCTTTGCCAAGTTAGCGCTCAACACTCTGGGTGTTGAGTTCAGCGCCCAAGTATCCCAAGTGGGCAACCAACCACTCAACGGCACACCAGCCGAACGCCAGGCACAGATGGAAGACATCGTGACCAGGGTGAGGGCTGCGGGCGACAGCATAGGCGGAATCATCAGCTGCACCATAAGCCACTGCCCGGCAGGACTGGGCGAACCCGTGTTCGGCAAGCTCAATGCAGCACTGGCAGGTGCCATGTTGTCAATCAATGCAGCCAAAGGCTTCGACCTCGGCGGCGGCTTCAACACCGTGGGACTTACAGGGTCACAGATGAACGACGAGTTCTACACCGACCCGCAAGGCAACATACACACCCGCACCAACTACAGCGGAGGCATACAAGGCGGAATAAGCAACGGCGAGGACATACAGTTCAGAGTGCTGTTCAAGCCTGTGCCAACCATCATGCAACCCCAACACACCGTCGACACCGAGGGCAACGAAGTGGAGTTCACACCCCACGGACGTCACGACCCCTGTGTGCTGACCCGCGCCGTGCCCATCGTTGAAGCCATGGCTGCAATGGTGGTGCTCGACTACTATCTACTCAACAAAACAACCAAACTATGTCACTAAATAAAGTAATGCTCATAGGCAACGTGGGACAAGAGCCCACCGTGCGCTACCTCAGCAACGGTACATGCGTTGCATCGGTACGCCTTGCCACCACCGACCGCGCCTACACCACTCGCGACGGCGTGCAGATACCCGAACACTCGGAATGGCACAGCCTCATCTTCTGGGACAAACAGGCCGAGACCGTCGAGAAATATGTGCACAAAGGCGACAAACTATTCGTTGAAGGCAAAATACAGACACGCAGCTACGACGACCGACAAGGTATGCGCCGCACCGTGGTCGAGATATTGGTGAACAACATGGAAATGCTCACACCAAAAACAACGCCGCAGGTAACACAGGGTGCTCAGAACAGTCAGAGTGCCCAGAGCTATCAGAATAATCAGGGTGCTCAGAACAGTCAGAATAATCAGGGTGCTCAGAACAGTCAGAGTGCTCAGAGATCAGCAGCTGCTATGCCTGTACAGCCTTCAAATCCCAACGTAGCTACCGACGACGCCCCATTCTGACATGATATACTTCGACCGACAAATAGCCGATGCCCGCGTGGCGGTGTGGCACGTCACTGAGGAGTATGAAGACCTGCTCAGCATGTTGCCCGATGCCGAAAGTGTGCAGACAGAAGCCGAAGAGCAATTCCGCTCAGAAGGCAGGATACTGGAATGGACTGCGGTGAGAGTGCTGCTCTGCACCATGTTGGGACGGCAGGTACATATCGAATACGACGAAAAAGGCGCACCTCACCTTGCCGACTACGAAGGACTGCACATAAGCATATCCCACACCAAGGGGTATGTAGCAATAGCGTTGTCGGAAGCCCACTGCGTAGGTATCGACGTAGAGCAGATTGAACGCAACCCCACCCCACGGATTGAGCGGGTGCGCAGCCGATTCATGCGCGACGACGAGATGGCCGAAACCATCGTAGGACTCCTACTTCACTGGTCGGCAAAAGAGACGGCATACAAGGCTATAGGTCGTGAGGGTATGGACTTCAAGGATGAACTGCGCATATCGCCATTCGACGAGACAGTATACGAAGGCCGCTTCCAGCTCGACGACCTGAAAGAAGACGACACCTATATTATATTATATAAGGTGTTCGACGACTTCGTACTCACCTTCACACAGTGTGATAATAAATAAGTCCCTACCATCGCACATAGTGATAAAGAATAGAATAAAGAAACAAACAGACATCATAATGAGCAATCATCCAGTTATCATAGCAGGTCCGTGTGTGATAGAAAGTGCCGAAGTGCTCTGTCAGGTGGCAGAAGAGTTGGTGCGCATCAACAGCAAATACGGCACCGACATCATCTTCAAGGCATCGTTCGACAAGGCAAACCGCACATCGATACATTCCTACCGCGGTCCAGGCATGGAGCGAGGTTTGCAGATGTTGGCCGACATCAAGAATAAATACCATTTACGAATACTTACCGACATACACGAGAGCTATCAGGCAAAGCCTGTGAGCGAGGTTGCCGACGTATTGCAGATACCTGCATTCCTGTGCCGGCAGACCGACTTGCTTGTTGCAGCAGCCAAGACGGGACGCACTGTGAACATAAAGAAAGCGCAGTTCCTGAGTGGCGACGACATGCAATACCCTGTGCAGAAAGTGCGCGAGAGCGGTAACGATCAAGTGTGGCTCACCGAGCGTGGCAACATATACGGCTACAACAACCTGGCTGTGGACTTCCGCAACATTGTCGACATGAAGAAATATGCATCGACCGTCATCATGGATTGTACCCACTCGGTGCAACGCCCTGGTGCCGCAGGCGGTAAGACTGGAGGCAACCGCGAGTTCATACCCTCGATGGCTCTTGCAGCCAAGGCTTTCGGTGCCAACGGCTACTTTTTCGAGGTGCATCCCGACCCCGAGAGTGCTCTGAGCGATGGTCCCAACATGCTGTACCTGAACGACCTCGAGGCGGTTGTGGCATCAATACTTTGAGTAATATATAATATACAAGTTTCGCATGTCAGTTATAAGAAGTTACAGAGGAGTTAAAGGGGAGTTAAAGGGGAGTTAAAGGGACGATACCTACCAGTAGTATCATTCGTCCTTTTAACTTCCTGAGCGAACAAAGCGAGCGATAACTTCTCTTCCATTCCTTTCTATTCCTTGAAACTGAAGCAAGTGGAACTTGCGAAAGTTGAAT
>JAFUSD010000283.1 GCA_017480685.1 Bacteroidaceae bacterium | reverse complement strand
GAGCAGGTGATTATCAATACATGGTATGGCGGCGAGATGAAGAAAGGAATGTTCTCCATGATGAACTACTTCCTCCCGCTGCAAGGCATCGCTTCTATGCACTGCTCTGCCAACACCGACATGGAAGGCAAGAACACTGCCATCTTCTTCGGACTTTCTGGTACAGGTAAGACTACCCTCTCTACCGATCCTAAGCGTCTGCTTATCGGTGACGACGAGCACGGATGGGACGACGAAGGTGTGTTCAACCTCGAAGGCGGATGCTACGCCAAGGTTATCAACCTCGACAAGGAAAGCGAGCCCGACATCTACAACGCAATCCGTCGCGATGCACTGCTCGAGAACGTGACCGTAGCCGATGACGGCAAGATTGACTTTGCTGACAAGAGCGTGACAGAAAACACCCGCGTAAGCTACCCAATCGACCACATCGAGAAGATTGCACAGAAAGTGAACGGCAAGAGCGCAGGTCCGGATGCACAGAACGTCATCTTCCTCTCTGCCGACGCATTCGGAGTGCTGCCTCCAGTGTCTATCCTCACTCCAGAGCAGACTAAGTACTACTTCCTCTCTGGCTTCACAGCTAAGCTTGCAGGAACCGAGCGCGGTATCACCGAGCCAACTCCTACATTCTCGGCTTGCTTCGGACAGGCATTCCTCGAGCTGCACCCAACAAAGTATGCAGAAGAACTGGTGAAGAAGATGGAGAAGAGCGGTGCCAAGGCATACCTCGTAAACACAGGATGGAACGGAACCGGCAAGCGCATCTCAATCAAGGATACACGTGGTATCATCGACGCAATCCTCGGCGGCGCAATCATGAAGGCTCCTACAAAGAAGATTCCTTACTTCAACTTCGAAGTTCCAACAGAGCTCGACGGCGTGGCATGGGGCATCCTCGACCCTCGCGACACTTACCAGAACCGCAACGAGTGGGAAGAGAAAGCAAAAGACCTCGCTGGCCGCTTCATCAAGAACTTCAAGAAGTATGAAGGCAACGAAGCAGGCAAGGCTCTTGTAGCAGCAGGACCAAAGCTTTAATAATATGTAATAAATAATTTATAATATATAATGGCCATCCGGCATGTGACGCGTTGCACGTCCTGCCGGATGGCCTTTTTTAATATATAATAGAGAATTTATAATATATAATAAGCCATCCGGCATGTGACATATCGAACGCTCTGCCGGATTGCCTATTATATATTCTCGATTATATATTATATATTCAAAATAGAATCGTAAACATAATAATGCCATGTTTAGAGGAATTCGATATGAGAATATTAATAAAATGATAAATTTCTTTGTGGATTAGAATTTTTTTTTAGCTTTGCAGCGGTTTAACTAATTAAGTGTTTATTGTGAGAAAAATTTTTACTCTTCATATAAATACTACAACCACTTCAACTGGGGTTGGAATGGCAGAAATAATGGTTATTTCTTAGACGATGTATTTGCAATTCAAAACTATTGGTCCTTGGATGAAAATCCATATTCTGTATCAGATAAAACATATGATTTTAGTAACATTAGATATTTGGAGGTTTATAGAAATGAATAAGATTACATTATTAGCAGCCACGCTGCTCCTATTATTAATTTATGCATGCAGCGACGATATGGATACAACAGTAGCTCATAGCAATGACTCTATTTTGTCTGATGCCACCCGTGCCTTGACCATCATCGATGACAGAACGAACGAGTATGATGAAAGCCGGTATTCAGAACCACTAACCGCAGAAGAAAATGCGATAGGCGATGCACTTAGCGACTTCGCATTCAGATTCATGAAACACGTTGCAGCTAATGCCGACAGCAACGTATGCGTCTCACCATACAGTATCGACATCTTGCTATCGATGCTCGCAGCAGGAGCCGCCGGAAACACACAGGAAGAAATATGCAACGCTATGGGATTGAGCAGTGCCGACGCATCCGCCTTACATCTGTACAACAAAAAACTTGCACTCCTCTTGTGCGAACAAGACACATCGTTGGCCATGAACATAGCAAATGCTGCCTGGATGCAATATACCATGCCGGTATATCGCAGCTACCAGGATTTTATCACACACATCTACGATGGTATAGTGAAAGGAATCGACTTCAACGACCAACAGGCAGGGCAAACCATCAACAACTGGTGCACCAAGCAAACCAATGGTCTTATCAACCAAATTGTGGAAGATGGCCCGTTGACTCCTGTCCAACTGATTATGGCAAATGCCGTATACCTCAATGCCCCATGGACAAGCGGCTTTTCTGAACACTCGACCAGCACCGAGACATTCACTCAAGAAAACGGCACCACCTCTATGGTACCGATGATGACGCAGAAATCATGTTTCAAGAAAGCGACAGGCGATTTGTACGACATCCTGTCCATGCCCATTGGAACCAAGGCAGACATGAGCATGAACATAGCCATGCCACATGCTGGAGTGTCGCTAAACTCTTGTCTTGAATCATTGAACACGAAAACGTGGAGGTCGACTCTCGAAGGAAGCGAGAACATGAATATAGAGTTAAAGTTGCCACGTTTCGACATGGATGCAAAGATGAATCTTGTGTCAATACTAAGGAGTTTGGGAATAAAGTCGCTTTTCGATGTCGAGACGGCCGACCTTTCTGCCATTTCCCCAAGCCACCTCTTTATATCTATGATTGAGCAAGATACAAAGCTGAATGTGAAAGAACGAGGCATCGAGGCAACAGCGGTGACTTTCTGTTACATTCTGACAGCAGGCGAAGACGAACCGTATTACCATTCATTCCATGCCGACCGCCCATTCTTCTTTACGATAGAGGACAACACGACTGGAGCCATCTTGTTTATGGGAGCAGTTCGGAATCTGTGATAAATAGTTAATAGTTAATAATAGCCATCCGGATGGGCATTCCCGCCGAATGGCATTTTTTTAATAAATAATAGAGAATTTATAATATATAATAGGCCATCCGGCATGTGACGCGTTGCACGTCCTGCCGGATGGCATTTTTTTAATATATAATAGAGAATTTATAATATATAATAGCCATCCGGCATGTGGCGCTTCGTACGTCCATCCGGATGGCCTATTATATATTATCGATTATATATTATATATTACCCACGCATTTCCGCTGTGGCAGTAAAGAACACGTCGCCACTTGAGTTGAGAGCCGTCTCGACCGAGTCTTGTATCACCCCGATGATGAACCCTACGGCTACTGCCTGCATCGACACATCGGGCGAGATGCCGAAGAACGAACATCCCAACGGGATGAGCAGAAGCGAACCGCCTGCAACACCAGACGCTCCACATGCTCCCAACGCAGCAATGGAACATAGTATCAGTGCCGACAGGAAGTTGACCTCGATACCTACGGTGTGAGCCACTGCAAGGGTCATGACGGTGATGGTGATAGCGGCGCCGTTCATGTTGATCGTTGCACCCAGCGGGATGCTTACCGAATAGAAGTCTTCATCGAGCCCGAGCTTGCGACATAAGTTCATGTTGATGGGAATGTTGGCAGCCGACGAACGGGTGAAGAACGCGTTCAATCCACTCTCGCGCAGACACATCCACAGGAGCGGATAGGGATTGCGACGCGTGAAGAGGAACGAAAGCAAGGGGTTGACAACGAGTGCTGAGAAAAGCATACAACCCACCAGCAGCAGGATGAGCTGACCATAATCGGCAAAGATGTTGAGTCCGCCTTCCGACACCGACTCGAACACCAACCCGAGGATGCCGAACGGAGCGAGCTGAATCACCCACCCCACTATTGCCGACACAACATTAGCCAGGTCGTTCACCACGTCGATGGTGGCAGGACGTGCAAATCGTTTCAGCGCAAGACCCGTCAGCACTGCCCATAGCAGGATGCCTATATAGTTGGCATTCGATATCGAGAGCATCGGGTTCGACATCATGCCCACAAGCATGTTCGAGAAGATATCGGCCAGATGAGTAGGTGCATTGTCGGTCGCAGCATCCTTCAGCGTCATGACTACAGGAAACAGCATACTGCCCACCACGGCCACGAAAGCCGCAAGAAGCGTGGAGAGCATGTAGAGCAGGATTACGGTGCGGAACCTGGGACCAAGTCCGCCCTTCGCCCTCGCTATACTTGCAGCCACCAGCACCGCCACCAATATAGGCGCTATGGCCTTCAATCCACTTATGAACACCTTACCAAGTATGCTGATACCCGTAAGCCCCGGTGCAAAAAGCCCGAGCAACGTACCGATAACGATACCTATAAATATGCGCAGCAACAGGCTCTTGCTGCTCCACCAACTGAATATATTTGATACTTTCATCATCTTATTATTTACCATTTGGCCCCCTCCCTGCTCCCCCAAGGGGGAGTGATTAGACTTTCGGATGGCTCCTTTCCTTCCGGCGTGTGTCTCCATTCACATGGCAAAGTTAGCAATAAAATATGAATTAGCTCTTATTCTTTCGTTGAAAATAATATAAAATATATAATCGAAAATATAAAATAATAGCCATCCGGCATATGACGCGTTGCACGTCCGTACGGATGGCCTATTATATATTATCGATTATATATTATATATTCATTACCCTCTTCATCTCGAGGTTCTCATATCCCTCGGGACAATGGGTTGAGAGATACACGGTATCGTGTTGTTTCACGAACTCGCGCACACGGTCGAGTGTCTGTCGCGCAGCTGCCAGGTCTTCAAACACAATCGAGAGTTTGTTGGCCTTGAGGGCTGCATCGCAGTAAGTCACGTCGCCGTGGAACATATAGAACAAACCGTCCGATTCTGCAACCACGATGCTGTTACCATGAGTATGTCCTTTTGCCTCGATGAGATAGATGCCGTCAGCAATCTTCTCTGCTGCAGGGAAGTTGTGGTATGCACCGTCTTTATACGTCACACGCACGATGTTGTTGCCTGCGAGTTTCATCGCGTCGGCATCTTCGGGCGATATATACACCTTGGCATTAGGGAAATACTCGATGGCACCCGAGTGGTCGGGGTGTTTGTGGGTGATGAGGATCTTCGTCACCTGCTCGGGCTTGTAGCCAAGAGCAAGAAACGCATCGAGATAGTCGGCCACCTTCTCGCCCATATATAGCGGTGCTCCCAGTTTCTTGGCCGGAGCCGGTGTGCCGCTCTTGAGACCTGTATCTACGAGAATGACCTCCTCGCCTGTGTCGATGAGGAAGTTCTGAAGACTGCTGCGATAAATAATCTGTTCGTCGAAAGCATTCTTGCCCTCTTCGCCACCAAAGGCAAACGACTGGTTCATGAAACCATTGTCGTACATTCTGATTGCTTTTATTTCCATACACTCTTTTCTTAATGAATAATGAATAATGAATAATGAATAGTGGAAGTGTGGTTTAATGAATAATGAATAGTGGAAGTGTGGTTTAATGAATAATGAATAGTGGAAGTGTTTCTGCCGCATTGTTGTCGCATCATTGCTCTTTATTGCCGCATGGGTAGCACCCGCTATTCATTATTCATTATTCATTATTAATTATTAATTATTCATTATTAACAAACTTTCGGAAGTTGTCGAGGTCTTCCTTGTTAGGGTGTCCCATGTGTACGGGTCCCATCGAGCCGCGACATGTGAACTCTTGGTCGGCTACCTTGATGCCTTGAGCCTCGAGCATGGCGCGCATCTGCGGAACCGGCGACTTGATGATGGCGCACGAACCGAAACAAACGACACGGCCTACCATCTCTGGCTTCAATGTCTTTATAAACTCGCCTATGCTGGCATCTACCTTGCCCATAAACACACCTGCACCGAGGTAGAGCGTATCGACCGGTTCGGTCAAAGGTACACTGACAAGTTCGGCTTTTGCACCTGTCAGTTCACTTGCTATCTGGGCCATCTTCGTCGTATGCCCAAACTTGCTGTAATAACGAATTGCTGTTTTCATAATCTTATTTACGATTTTACGATTTACTATTTACTATTTATGTACTATTTAATTATTTGGTTATTTCCATCCGGATGGACTCTCCCACCTGAAAGGGGGAGTACCCGCAGGGGGAGGGGGTCTTCTCCCCGGATGGCTAATTGTCAATTGTCAATTTCCCCTACGGGGGGGACCATTGCTTCTATCTCGTCCTTATGTTCAAACAACGTGCATCCGCCGGTGTGCTCCCATCCCAATGCTTTGGCAGCACGTATCTTGCGGAAGAGCGGTGACTGCAGTGCTTTACGCACACCAATCTCGGCCACGTTGCTGTCGCTGAATGGCGAGAAGGGACATGGTTCGGCCGAGCCGTCGGGGCCTATATGGAAGAATCCGCGTCCCGATGCCAGGCATCCGCCAAGTGCTTTCTCGTCGCCAGGGAACGAGAGGAAGATGATGTCGGCATACGCTTCACGCCGCGATTGCATTATCTGCTCCATCTCGGCCACATGCTCGTCGTTGAACGCAAGATGTTCGGTGCCTGCATCTATCGGCACATATTCCACATAGAACACGATCTTGCAACCATAAGTTCGCAACTGGTCGATGAACTCGGTCGATGTGACTTGACGGTAGTTCTCGGTAGTTACCGTGATGCTCGTACCGAAGAAAAGTCCTTCCTGACGCAGCAGTTCCATCGATTGCATGGCACGGTGGAACACCCCCTGTCCGCGTCGTTGGTCGGTACCTACAGCCGTTCCTTCGATGCTTATGATGGGCACCATGTTGAGGTTCTTGCTCAGGAACTCTATATACGAAGGGCCGATGAGCGTGCCGTTGGTGAATATGGGGAATATCATTTACTTCACCTCGGCCACGGCCTCGAGTATGTCCTTGCGCATCATCGGTTCGCCACCAGCCAGTAGCGAGAAGTTGATGCCCATATCGGCCGCTTCGGTGAATATTTGCCGCCACTGTTGTGGGGTGAGGGTCGGCTTTCGATCGGCCTCTTCATCCTCTGCAATGCCGTTGCTACGTGCATAGCATCCCTTGCAGTGCAGGTT
>JAFUSD010000282.1 GCA_017480685.1 Bacteroidaceae bacterium | reverse complement strand
ACTCGTCACAGCCTCACTTATGCCCCACACTTCAACAACGAAGACCACTCTATGCAGTTCATGATTCGCGGAGAGTATGGATCAAACAACTCTTCATCACAGGGCATCGGACGTCGCTGGCTTCCAACGAGTGACATCACATCAGCCCTCGCAGGTGGTGTAATCTCAAGCTTCAGCTCCGGTGTCGGACGTGGTAAGAACGAGAACTTTGCAACCCAGCTCCACTACGCATTCCGCGGAATGTATGTGTTCGACTTCACTGCCCGTTTCGACAAGTCAAACGGAAACCCAAAGAAATGGGGCGCATACTACGGAATTTCCGGACGTTGGAACATCACAGGCGAAAAGTTCATGGAAAAACTGAAGTGGATAAACATGTTGTCGTTAAGCCTCGGATGGGGACGCTCAGGTCGTCCGTCGGGTGGTGCAACAGCAATGTATAGCACGTATGCAAGCAGTGGATCATATATGGGAGTTCAAGGTGTTGCACCACAGCAAATACGCCTCTCTGTAATCCGTCCTGCAAACCAAGACACATGGAACCTCGGTACACACTTCGGATTCTTGAACAACCGACTCACCGGTGACGTACAAGTATACACCAACAAGTCTGAGCAGATAACCTCATTCCCAATTCCTACTTCATCAGGTTTCTCTTCAATCCCAGCCAAGTTGCAGGGTAAGGTAAGAAACAACGGATGGGAATTCAACATCAACGCAAACGATGTGCTCAAGCGTGGCAAGTTCTCGATGACATTCAACGCATCATTCTCAAACAACCGCAACGAAATCCTCGAAATGGACGAAATGGTGCTCGACGGACTCAACGACGAGTTCGGATTCAAGAACGGACAATATCTGTCACGTGTGCAGACACACAACCCAATCGGTTCAATCTACGGATTCCGTCACAAAGGCGTATATGCATACTCAGAATACAGCGAGGTTGAAATACCTGGCGTAAGTGGACCAGATGCACCAGTGGCACGCAATGCCGATGGAGAAGTAATCCTCAACGAGAACGGACGCACCAAGCCTATGATGTTCGACTTCGACGGTCAGCACTATGAGTTCAAGGGTGGTGATGCCAAGTATGAAGATGTCAACCACGATGGTAACATCAACGAACTCGATATCGTATACCTCGGCTCTTCACTTCCAAAACTCACCGGTGGTTTCGGATTCAGAATACGCTACGACAAGTTCTCAGTAAACTTCCAGTTCAACTACCGTCTCGGTCAGAAAGTACTCAACACTGCACGAATGAAAGCAGAAAGCATGTATGACAACAACAACCAGTCAAGAGCCGTCAACTGGCGCTGGCACAACGAAGGCGACATCGCTCCAATTCCACGTGCACTCCACAACTACGGTTTCAACTGGTTAGGTTCCGACCGTTTCATGGAAGAAGCAACATTCCTCCGTCTGAACTACGTAATGTTCTCTTACAATTTCGACCAGAGATACTTCTCACAGTTCGGAATCAAGAGCGTAACTGCTAACATCAACTTCAACAATGTGTTTGTACTGACCAAATACTCAGGTGCAGACCCAGAACACCCACAGGGTGGTTATTCTCCTGCATCGGATGGTGGACGTACTCCACGTGCAAAGTCATTCACTCTCAGTTTAAATGTTGGATTCTAAAACTCAATAACGATGAAATTACATAATAAAATCAAATCAATAGGATTAGCTGCTATTGCAAGTATGACACTTGTCGCTTGCGATGTAGAGTTGCTGCCATTGAACACAGTCATTCTTGAAAACTATTGGACAAACAAGGATGACGTTCAGAGCGTTGTCACCTCCTGCTATTCAGCTCTCTGCGGAAGCGACGTTATTACGCGAATGGTAGTGTGGGGTGAGGTCCGTTCCGACAATACCGAGCAGGGTCAGCAGATTTCCAGTGCTGGCGATGACCTGAAGTATATTCTCAACGGAAATATACTCGAAACCAATAGCTACTGCACTTGGTCTGCGTTCTATACTATTATTAACCGATGCAACACAGTAGAACTGTATGCGCCGATAGTTCAAGATCGTGACCCTAACTTCACTGAGTCGGATTTGCGCCAGACACTGGCAGAAGTAAAGACAATACGTGCTCTATGCTACTTCTACCTCATCCGTACATTCGGTGATGTTCCTTTCACCTTTGTACCTTCAATTGAGGATGCCCAGAATTACGTAATACCTGCAACCTCGCAGGATCTGATTCTCGATACTCTGATTATGGATGTTGAGTCATACATGATGTACGCTCCAAAGCGTTACGTAATCGACAACGAGACATCTGGAAAAATCAGCCGTAATGGCGTATTTGCACTGCTGGCCGATATGTACCTGTGGCGTGCATCGAACGCCAAGGTGACCGACCCCGTAAAGCGTAACGCCGATTACCTCAAGTGTATCGAATACTGCGACAAGATAATCGCAGCCAAGATTGACGAATACAAGGAAGACCGCTATGGCAACCTCAAACGCCAAATCAGTCGTGAAATCTATGCTGAAAATGGTTATCCGCTTATTGAGGAATGGTCTGAGGCCGACCAGACTTCTGGTGCAGGTTACAATGCAAAGGCATATAATCTGATATTCGGAACCGGACACTCATTCGAGAGCCTCTTTGAACTTTCATTCTCATCGAATGAAGCATCGAAAGGAACAACTAACAGCACCCTCTCGTCTATGTATGGAAGCAACAGCAATGGTGACAATGGAGCATACCTTGCAGCAGCTGAAGGCGTGATGCCAGTGAAGCCAATCGCTAACTACTCAAACGACTATCTCTTCACCTCATACGATTTCCGTGGTCAGGAGTATCTGCGTTGGCACGATACTGATCCTTACAACATCCGTAAGTATGTCACTAACAGCGCCCGTGTTAATGTCGGAACTCCTTCAACTTGGTCAGTTCAGCAAGCTTCATACCGCTCAGAGATGTATGCTAACTGGATTATTTATCGTTTCACCGATATCATGCTGCTCAAGGCAGAAGCTGAAGTACAGGTTGCTGACTTCATCGATACTTATGTGCCCGACACTTCAAGTGTCAAGACTCGTGTAGAGAAGGTATATGACAACCAATATACCACATCGAAGGAATATTATGACGATGTGTTCAACATTGTTGATGCAGTCTTCAGACGTTCCTCTCCAACTGCACCTGCTACGGCAAGACCTAATAAGGCAAATCTGAGAATTAAAGCCGACTATGAGCAGTTGGTTGAGAACGAGCGTCAACGCGAACTCATGTTCGAAGGCAAGCGTTATTACGACCTTGTCCGCAGAGCACGCCGTGAAGGTACCACCAGCAACGTAGTAAGCAAACTCAGCCAGAAATACACTTCGAATGCTCCGGCAATGCGTATCAAGATGACTAAGCTCGAGTTCCTTTATATGCCTATCGCAGAGAACGAACTCAAGCGTAACAAGCTCCTGGTACAGAATCCTGCATTCGATAAGCAAGAGAAGAATCACAGAACTGGATTTAAAGATTAATAAAGCATTATGAAACTACTTAAATTTAATAATATTATTGCAGCCGTAGCATTGACAATTGCAGCCCTCTGCATCGGATGTTCGGATGATCCAGGAGTTGCAAACTACTACACTGCAAAGCGAGATATGGCAAACACATATCTTACTAACCGTTCTGAGACCTTCAGTGAGTTCATCGAGATAATCAACAGGTCGAACTTAGTAAGTTTCGATATATTGGGAACCTATGGCTCATATACGGTCTTCGCTCCAACCAATGAGGCTGTCGATATCTATCTTGCCGGACGCGGCATGTCGTCAGTTGACGAGCTGTCTGTTGAGGATTGCGATACAATCGCTGCCACTCACATCATTGAACAAGCATTCTTTACGACGGAATTTTCGAATGCAACACTGCCTGTGCAGAACATGTTGGACCGTTACCTCACAATCACCTGTGATTCCGATACTCTTTCGGTGACAGGAGATGTCGACATCGTCTATATGATCAACAGCAGTGCACGTCTCATCACCTACGACGACTCTGTGGAGAACGGCGTGGTTCACTCTGTAGACCGCATCATTGATGCCACGACCCTCATGTTGCCTGACCTCATGAAGAACGACACTACAATCCGTCTCTTCTACGAAGCCTTGAAACTGACCCACATGGATGACTCGATGCGCTACTACATGTATGAGGATTATCACTGTTCGCCCGACTCGTTTGAGGAGGGACGTTGTATCCAGACTGCGGTCGAGTATGACAACGTGTTCTACATGGAACACCGCTACTACGGCTATACAGGTTTCATCGAGAAGGACGAGGTGTATGCTGAGCACGGAATCTATGACATCGAAGACCTGAAGGCATACGCCAAGCAGGTGTACGACGAGATGTATCCTGAATGTGCCGATATTGACGACCCGACCGACCGTCGCAACTCGCTCAACCGTTTCGTGTCATATCACTTCCTCGACCGTCGTGCCCACTACGATGACCTGACGGTTAAGACTGCCGCGTTGAACTGTTTCGACCGCCGTCACTGGGATGTGGCCGACTGGTATGAGACTATGGCACCATATTCACTCATGAAGATTTCTTATCCTTCAGGCAACCAGGCAGGCCGATATGTAAACCGCCGCGGTGTGCAGAACCGTAAGGACTCAAGAGGCGTGTTCGTGCCTGGTGCTAAGATTTT
The DNA here is from genome assembly GCA_017480685.1 of Bacteroidaceae bacterium. Taxonomy (GTDB): domain Bacteria; phylum Bacteroidota; class Bacteroidia; order Bacteroidales; family Bacteroidaceae; genus Colivivens. Next base: position 18,820 of record JAFUSD010000282.1, on the reverse strand, counting down.
GACGCCGTCAGAGGCTGGTGTAAGCCAGGAAGCTGTGAACGGAGTATACCATTATGTTACAGACATCATCGACTATGGACGCCAAACCCAGGAGGTCGTACTCAACGAGCGTATGCGCATGGATGCCTCAACCCTTTCGCCCGACTTCATGACCAGCGGTGCCCGCGGTCACATGGTGGGACAGTATGGTGTGGGCGGTATTGGCGGTAGCCCCCAGTATCCATATCAATATGGCGCCCAGTCCTCCAGTACAGATCCCAAGAAGAACGTGAATACATGTCTTGGATTCAAGGCCGGCTCTGCCCGCAACTTCATTTACGACGACAACAAGACCCACCTCCACGTACGCAACCGCTACCTCAACTTCTGGTCGTATGAAGGCGACGAAGTGACTATTGCAGGTATGTACGACGTGGCGTTCAAGTTGCCGCCGGTGCCAGAGGGCGACTACGAGTTCCGTATTGCCACTTGCATCGACTTCGCCAACCGTGGCATCATCCAGGTTTACCTTGACGGTGCTCCATGTGGAATTCCTGTAGACATGCGTATCTCTGGAAATCACCCGAGTGTAGGTTTCCTGGCAGACGACAGCGACCAACTCAGGAACGATGCCGAGGCTATCGAGGCAAACGACAAGGCCATGCACAACCGTGGATGGATGAAAGGCCCGTCTTCGTATGGAAACATAGCAGCCGACGGTTCAGGTACTCCTGACTATTTCCGTCGCCACCTCAACACTCTGCGCCGTGTATTCACAACCTTCCATTCTGACGGTAGGACCGACCACTGGATCCGCGTTCAACAGAAGCTGGATATCGGCGGAACCGGAGGTACTTTCGCATTCGACTACATCGAATTGTGTCCAAGAAGCGTTTACAATAACGAACTTTATCCTGAAGATAAGTTATAATCAAACAAAACAGATATTCGTATGAATAAGAATATATATAAATCAATCCGTACAGGAGCTGTAGCATTGGCAAGTTTACTTGCCTGCTACTCCTGCTCGGATACATGGGACGACCACTACAAGACAGGTTTCGACAGTCAAGTGGTTGATGCAACCATTTATCAGCAACTGCAAGCTGAGAAGGCCTCTTTGAGCGACTTCTTGGAGATTATTGATGCGACTGGCTATAAGGCTTTGCTCGATGAGACACAGATTGTGACCGTGTTTGCTCCTGTCAACGGCTCATTCAACAAAGATAGCCTCTTGCAAGAAATTGCGAACGGAAATAAGGATATGGTGATTTCTCGTTTTATCAAGAACCACATAGCCCGCTACAACTACTCTGCTAATTCGGATGAGCAGAAGGTTGAACTTTTGAACAAGAAGTTCACATCTCTGGTAAAGGGATACGTATCTGATGACTCTATTCCTACTCAAAAGGAAACCATCTGTAACAATGGTGTGCTCCACATCCTCGATTCAGAGATTCCGTTCCAAGCAAATATCTATGAGTTGATGGAAACTACAGAAGGTCTGGACTCGATTTATGCCACTTTGCACTACTATGATGAAGACTCTCTCGACATCAATCGTAGTATCTATCGTGGAGTAGACGAAGATGGTAACCGCATCTATGTGGATTCTGTCATTATCCATACCAACGACCTCATGTCGCGACTCGTAGGTTATGTTCATCGTGAGGACTCTGACTATACAGTCATCCTTCCAACCAACGAAGCATACAAGCAGCGTCTGGAAGAGGCTCGCAGCTACTTTGTGTACAACTTGCATGAAGACGACCGTGACTCACTTCAGCAGTTCTATTCAACTTATTACACTCTGAACCCATTGATGTTCAATAATAACGTCAACCTGCATCAGGAAGACTCATTAGTCACTACTTCTTATTCCAAGTGGGATCCGAAGTATAATGTGTTCTACAAACCATTTGAACAAGGTGGTATTTTGGCTCAGGGCACATATACAGATCGCATAGAGTGTAGTAATGGTGTTGTTTATATGACTGACACTTATCCTTCAACAATCTACGACTCGTTCTTCCGCGAAATAGTTGTGGAGTGTGAGAGTACAGGTAATGTCAATGTTGAACAAGATGATAAAGGCAATACTTTGTTCACAAAAACTTGTAACTACAACCATGTGACAATCAATAACGATGAGGTGTCGAAACGTGCATATCTTGATGTTCAGCCATCGACCACCTCTTCACAGCCTTACATCGCATACAACATCCCCAACACTTTGTCGGGTGAGTATGACCTGTATCTTGTTACTGTTCCATTGAAGATGGGTGTGAATATTCAGCCCGAAGACTCTCTGAAACCCTATCAGTTCCGTGTGAATATGTTCTATCGCACCAATCGTGAAAATGAAGCTACTTCCAACTGGCCAAGCACTCGTAACGAGACTCTTCGTGTGCCGGAAGGAACCAGTGGCAGTGGCCAAAACTTCATGAGTAATCCTGAGAAGGTTGACACAATCTTCCTTGGAACAAAGAAGTTCACAGAGTGCTACTATCATTCTGCATGGGCAGGTGTGATGATTCAGATTCAAGCCTATGTGTCATCATCTGCGACAAAGACCTACTCGCGCCGTATGTTGCTCGACCGCATTATCCTCACTCCGCATGGAATGCCGCTTCGCGGTAAGGAGGCTCGTGCCGCTGAGTTGGCAGCTCTGGAGGAAGACGAAACCCCGGACAATCCTGACGAGGAACAATCTGATGAATTAGTTGATGAGCAGCAATAACTCCTAAACAATGAAATGTATGAAAAGAAATATGAACAACAATGTTAAGCATTTCTGCAAGGCAGGAATCGCAGCTATGATATTCTGCATAGGAGTACTTCCTGCGTCAGCTCAGGATGACGTTGAAGAAGTGGTTGAAGAAGTGGCTCCTGTGAAGAAGGTTAAGAGAGCAATCAAGCAATATCCGATGGTCGAAATCTCGGGTAAGGTTGTTGATGCCGCTACGGGCGAGCCGCTCCCTGGTGTTAAAATCAAGTCATACAACAACAGTTTCTATGCAGCCATGACCGACTCTGTAGGAAACTACAGTATCAGTGTGCCAACGTTTGTCACTTCGTTGTCGGCTGCACTCGAAGACTACAATATGACGCAGGTAGCAATCAATGGCCGCACTCAGGGTGTAGACATCATGCTCTTCTCTGATGTGTATAATGCCGACTACTCTGAAAAGACCTCCGGCTCTCGTAGTGTCAGCACCAGTGGTTTCGACTATACTACATCTCTGACTGTAGACCAGGAAATCCAGAACCGCCTGGGTGGCGACGTGCGTGCCATCTCACGTTCGGGCATCCCAGGTCAGGGTGTGAGCATGTTTATAGAAGGTTTCCACTCTATCAATGCAACATCACAACCGCTGATTGTGATTGATGGTGTTATCCATGACCAGATGTACTCTTCTTCGATGCTCCACAATGGTTACTACAACAACCTGCTCACCACACTCAATATGGACGATGTGGCTGATGTGAAGATACTGAAGAATGGAACGGCACTCTATGGCGCTGCTGCTGCAAATGGCGTGATTCTCATCACAACCAAGCGCAACACAAGCATGGCCACTCGAATCGACGTAAACATCACCGGTGGTGTCGAACTCATTCCTTCAACACCCGATGTGATGAATGCCGATCAGTATCGTTCTTATGCTTCAGGTCTGCTCAAGACTGCCGGTAGTAAGCTCGATGACTTCAAGTTCTTGAAGACCGACCCCAACTACTACTATTATAATATGTATCACAACAACACCGATTGGAAAGATGTTGTCTATCGTGAGGCAATGACTCAGAACTACGGCATCCACATCCAGGGTGGTGATGATGTAGCCAACTACAACCTCTCTGTTGCATACATGAAGGCCGAGTCTACACTGAAGAAGAACAATATGAGTCGTTTCAACATTCGTTTCAACTCTGATATCGTTCTTACCGACAAGCTCACCACACGCTTCGACGTGTCATACGTGAACCTCACTCGCGACCTCCGCGATGACGGTCTTGTGCAGAACGTGCAGCCCAACTCTATTTCTTCGCCAAATGCGTTGGCTCTGGTAAAGTCGCCATTTGTTGCTCCTTACGACTTCTCTACCGACGGTAAGATGTCAAACTTCATATCCGATGCCGATGACTATATGTATGAGGCCCTTGGCGCAACTGCATCGGTTGCCAATCCACTTGGTATCCTGCAGTATGCAGAGGCTTTGAACAAGAACCGTGTCGACAATACAGCAGTCGATGTTGCCATCACTCCGGTATGGCACATCAACCGTGATATGACTATTCAGGAGCAGTTTGGTTACTCTTCATACAGTTTTGACGAGAACTACTATACTCCACTCGTTGGTATGGCAAACCACTACATTCAGGATATTGGCGTTGTGACCAACACCGTGGGTTCAAACTTCTCGCGTCATAACGCAGTCCAGAGTGATACACGTTTCTCTTGGAATATCCCAATGGGAAGCCATCGTCTCGATTTCTTCGGCGGTGTGCGCTATTTGAGCGACAACTACAAGGCATCTGAACTCTATTCGTTCAGCACCGGTAACGATAAGACTCCATCGCTCGACAGTTCTACAGGTAAGCGTCGTGCCGACGGTATCGACGATACTTGGAAGTCTATCACCTGGTATGGCGATTTCGACTACAACTTCCGTGAGAAGTACTACCTGCACGGCATCCTGGCACTCGAGTCTTCTTCTCGTTTCGGTAAGGACGCCAAGGCTGGTATCGGCTTGTTTGGAGTACGTTGGGGATTCTTCCCATCCATACAGGCAGCATGGGTAATCAGCAACGAAAACTGGTTCCGTCCAAACAATGGAGTGAACATGCTGAAGGTTAATGCCGGTTTCGAATCGGTAGGTAACGACTCTTACGACAACAACGCTGCATTCACCTACATGTCGAGCCGCCCATTCTTGCAGGAGAAGGCCGTGGGCATCGGTATCACCAACATTGGTAATACCAAGCTTCGCTGGGAAACCACAGACCGCTTCAATGCCGGTTTTGAAGGTGTCTTCTTCAACAACCGCTTGAACGTCAAGTTCAACTACTTCTACTCAACGACCAGCAACCTCGTTACTCTTGGCACCATTGCTTACGTAACAGGTTTGAAAGACTACTGGACCAATGATGGTGCAATGAAGAATCAGGGGTTCGACGTGGCTGCCGAGGCCAAGTTGGTGAACAAGCAGAACTTCAAGTTCACTCTTGGTGCAAGTGTCGGTCACTACAAGAACAAGATTACTCAGCTGCCTGAGAATGCACCCTCTGTAGAGCACACCCTCTATTCGGGTACAATCCTCACCAAGGTTGGCAGTCCGCTCGGAATGTTCTACGGCTTCAAGACCAATGGCGTTTACTCTACTTCTGCCGAAGCAGCAGCCGAAGACCTGGGTATCACCAATGCAGCCGGCAATAAGGTAAACTTTGGTGCAGGCGACATGCGTTTCGTCGATACCAACGGCGATGGAATCATCTCTGACGGCACCGACAACTATGTCGACGACCGTGTCTTCATTGGCGACCCCAACCCCGACATCTACGGAAACATCCATGCCAACTTCTTCCTTGGAAAGAACTGGGCAATCGGTCTCAACTTCAACTATAGCCTTGGCAACGACATCTACAACTTCCAGCGTGCCGTGCTCGAGGGTGGACATGCATTCCTCAACCAGTCTACAGCTCTCAACCGCCGTTGGATTGCTGAGGGTCAGACTTCCGATATTCCACAGGCTGTCTATGGCGACCCGATGGGCAACAGCCGCTTCTCTGACCGCTGGATTGAAGATGGCTCATACCTCAAACTGAAGAATGTGACGGTTAGCTACAAGCTCCCAATCTCTGACGAGTACTTCAGAGGTCTCACCATCTGGGCTGCAGCCAACAACCTGTTCACTCTTACCAAGTATTTGGGTTCCGATCCTGAAGTATCATGCGGCAACGGTTCGCTCTTGCAGGGAATCGATGCAGGTTTCACTCCTGCCGGACGCAGCTTCACACTTGGAGTTAAGATTAACTTGTAAAATCAACTCACCTCAAATCCCTCTCGCTCTATCCGTCATCCCCCTACGGGCTGATGGATGCGAGCGGGGGAGTGAAGGGTAAACAAAACGAATTCATATATGAAAACAAAATCAATCATATTTTCAGGTTTGCTCCTTGCGCTTCTTGGAGCAACCACCACTTCATGCGAGGATATGCTGGAGGTTGAAGATGAGTTGCACACAACCAATCTTGCTCCTCAAGACACCGTTTACCAGATGTTCGGCATCATCAATCGCATCCAGAGCCTGGTTGACCGCACCGTCGTGCTGGGTGAGCTTCGTGCCGACCTCATGGAGGTTGACCCCGATGTTGCCAAGACTTCTCTCCAGGAAGTGATGAACAACACCATCGGTACCGACAACGAGTATAACCAAGTGGCCGATTATTATCAGGTAATCAATGCTTGTAACATATACCTGACATACGTCGATTCTCTCTTCATGTCGCACAACAAGCTGCACTATGAGCGCGAGATTCAGGCTGTCAAGGTATATCGTGCCTGGACTTACCTGGAACTGGCTAAGCTCTATGGCAAGGTGCCGTTCATTACCGAACCGGTGCTTTCGTCGGCTCGTGCCGACGATATCCTTGCTGCGTTCGACAAGAACGAGGGCACTGCCGACATGAACGACATCTGTACTTACTTCATCGAAGACCTGCTGCCTTATGCCTCGAAGACCATCATCTCGCCAAACTATGGCAGTGTCAATGGTTTTGCAAGCAACCAGTTCTTCATCCCGTCGCGCCTCATGTTGGCCGAGCTCTACCTCTGGCGTGGATGCTTCACTCAAAATCAGGATGACTTCAAGGAGGCCTGCCGATACTATCACGACTACTTCTGCTATCCAAATCAGGAGGTGACAACCGGTACGGCACGTGTCAGATGGAATAATCAGATGCTTACTGGCAAGGAAGACAACTATTCCGGTTCGTTCAATAATGAAGCTATCACAATAATTCCGCTCGACACTTGTGCCTACGACGGTACATGGAGTCAGCTCTATGCCATCTTCAACTCACAGTTCGAGAACAACTATTACGTTCCGACATATCCGTCTGAGCGCGTACGCGAGCTCTCCCGCGAGCAGATTTATTGCTACTACTCGTTTGTCAACAATCGTCGCGATACCATCTACAGCACTCAGAAAGAAGAGTGGGAAGACTCTATAGAGAAGGGCGACCTCCGTCTGTCTGCAGTTTACGACCGCTCTTATGTGAGCAACATGTATACCGACGTTTACAGCTACCAGCGTCAGCACATCATGAAGTTTGCCACATCTACCAGCAACTATGGTGCCGACCAGAAACTGCGCCGTCTCAACCTCTTCCGTCGTAGCATCATCTGGCTCCACTTTGCCGAGGCTCTCAACCGTGCCGGATTCCCCGAAACTGCTTTTGTCATACTGAAGTACGGACTCGACAGGTACACAATGGATTTGTATGTATCCGATCGTGAGCAGAGCGAACTCAGCCAGATTGGTTGCTTCTTCAATGGTTCGCTTGCATCTTGGAACACGCTCGACTTCATCACCGAGTTGTCGCCCAATGCATACGAGGGCACTCAGAGCCGTGTGAACCAGATTGGTATCCACTCGCGTGGATGTGGCGACAGCCGCTACAACGACTTCTATGACCTGCCGCGCGACAGCGCATTGTGGGCTGTATCCGATTCTATTACTGAATTGTACTCTTCCCTGGGTACTGCTTATAACTACTTCAGCAGGAATTATGGCGTTCAAACACTTGTACATGTTGACACTATATACCCTGTGATGATTTCAGGATATACAGACGAAAATGGCGTAACTGTTTATGATACTCTCTACAATTATCATGAAGTTTATGACTATTACAGGACCGATTTCCCCGATACTGTAGATATTGCCGTTGCCGATGCGTTTCCCGATTCTGTGCTATTGTCAGTATTGGCATTCCCTGCAGACACCATGTCTGTGAAAGAGATCTATCAGACGTATTCTAGTGTAAGAAGCCGTATTTACACCGATCAACAAGAGGCCTTTGACGTAGCCTACGAGCACGATTATCCATTATGGCGTGAAGCTCTCGACCAGATGATTCTCGACGAGGAAGCCCTCGAAGGTATGTTCGAAGGCTATCGTTTCTGGGACCTCATGCGTTTCGCCATGTACAAGAACGATCCCGACTACATTGCCCGCGAGGTGGCAAAGCGTAAGGGAGCCGCCGAACACGACGACCGTGCCGATGCCCTCCTCGGTGGTAAATGGTATCTGCCATTGCCAACCAGGTAATGTCATTTTGATTCATAACGTTTAGTTGAAAGGCGCAGGGGTTTATCCTTGCGCCTTTTTCGTTTCTTGCCTTTTATGGGGTGGGGCTAAACATGTATGTCCGACCCAATACCCGCTCTTTGTGTTGACGATATCCTCAACAGCCTGCGACGATATCCTCAACAGCTTGTGACGATATCCTCAACAGCCTGCGACGATATCCTCAACAGCCCAAGGGTGCGCACCCATTTTTGTCACTGCCCTCATGCATTCCTGTGCTGACATTGACTTCTGTACCTATACATTCTTGCTAATGATTGCAAAATGCAAGCTCTGACGTCAGTTTTCTTGCAATTTATTTTGCCGTTTGAGAGAAATGATGTAATTTTGCACACGAAAACATGCGATTATGAAGAATTCAATCATTATCATCGGCATCCTGCTGTCGCTACGACTTAGTAAGCTCGGAGCGAGAGAGGCCGTGTGAGTAGGTAAACCACATAATGATGAATCAACACAATCCAATACTCATGATAGAATGTAGCCTTTCTTGCTCCGAGCGAGAGAGGCGTTTTTTAATAATTGATATATAAATACAAAAACATCATAACACATGGACAGACTTTACATTTTCGACACCACCCTGCGCGACGGCGAGCAGGTGCCGCGGTGTCAGCTCAACACAGTGGAGAAGATTCAGGTGGCTAAGCAGCTGGAGATGCTGGGCGTGGATGTGATTGAAGCCGGATTCCCCGTATCGAGTCCGGGCGACTACAACTCGGTAATCGAGATATCCAAGGCTGTGACATGGCCCACCATCTGTGCCCTCACACGTGCCGTAGAGAAGGATATCGACGTGGCGGTCGAGGCTCTGCGATTTGCCAAGCACAAGCGCATACACACCGGTATCGGCACCAGCGACCCGCACATCAAGTATAAGTTTAATGCCACGCGCGAGGAAATCATCGAGCGTGCCGTGGCTGCGGTGAAGTATGCACGACGATTTGTTGACGACGTGGAGTTCTATGCCGAAGATGCCGGACGCACCGAAAACGAGTATCTGGCAAAGGTCATCGAGGCTGTAATCAAGGCTGGAGCCACCGTGGTCAACATACCCGACACCACCGGCTACTGCCTGCCTGCCGAGTATGGCGAGAAGATAAAGTATCTGGTTGACCACGTCGATGGCATCGACCGCGCTATCATATCAACCCACTGCCACAACGACCTCGGCATGGCTACGGCCAACACCATGAGCGGCATCATCAACGGCGCACGGCAGGTGGAGGTGACCATCAACGGAATCGGCGAACGTGCAGGCAACACATCGCTCGAAGAGGTGGCCATGATACTGAAATGCCATAAAGGTCTTGGCATCGAAACCAACATCAACACCATCAAGATATACCCTACGAGCCGCATGGTGTCGAGCCTGATGAACATGCCGGTGCAGCCCAACAAAGCCATCGTGGGCAAGAACGCATTCGCACACTCGTCGGGCATACATCAGGATGGAGTGCTGAAAAACGTGCAGACCTACGAAATCATCGACCCCCACGACGTGGGAATCGACGACAACTCGATAGTGCTGACAGCCCGCAGCGGACGTGCCGCACTGAAAAATCGTCTGGCTGTGCTCGGCGTGAAACTCGAGAAAGAGAAACTCGACAAGGTGTATGAAGACTTCCTGCGCCTGGCCGACAAGAAGAAAGACGTCAACGACGACGACATCCTCGTACTGGCCGGAGTGGATCGCACCGCCAACCACCGCATCAAGATGGAATACCTGCAAGTGACCAGCGGCGTGGGTGTGAAGGCTGTGGCAAGCCTCGGGCTCAACATCGCCGGCGAACACTTCGAGGCATGTGCCAGCGGCAACGGACTGGTCGATGCCGCCATCAAGGCCCTCAAGAAGATAGTGAACCGACAGATGACCCTCCGCGAATTCACCATACAAGCCATCAGCCGCGGGTCAGACGATGTGGGTAAGGTACACATGCAAGTGGAATACGACAACCAAACCTACTACGGATTCGGTGCCAACACCGACATCATAGCCGCCAGCGTCGAAGCCTACATCGACTGCATCAATAAGTTCAAGGATTAAAAGAGGACCAGACCCTCTCCCCAGCAATTATTTTCATTTCTACATTGATAATTATGAATACATTATTTGACAAAATATGGGATGCACATGTGGTGCAGCAAATAGAAGACGGTCCGACCCAACTTTACATCGACCGTCTGTATGCACACGAGGTGACAAGCCCTCAGGCGTTCGACACACTTAGAGATAAAGGCATCGGTGTGTTCCGCCCCGACCACGTGGTTGCAATGCCCGACCACAACACACCAAGCGACCAGCAAGAACGAATCGACGACCCCATTGGCCGCAAGCAGGTAGAGACCCTCAAACGCAACTGCGAAGAGTTCGGCATCCGACACTTCGCTATGGGCACCAAGGACAACGGTATCATACATGTCGTCGGACCCGAGAAAGCACTCTCGCTGCCAGGCATGACCATCGTCTGTGGCGACTCTCACACCAGCACACACGGCGCGGTGGGAGCCATTGCAATGGGCATCGGCACCAGCGAGGTGGCTCAAGTGTTGGCCTCGCAATGCATCCTGCAGTCGAAACCCAAGACCATGCGCATCAACATCGAGGGCGAGCTGCAGCCAGGAGTCACCGCCAAAGACGTGGCACTCTACATCATGGCGCAGATGACCACATCGGGCGCAACCGGCTATGCAGTCGAATATGCAGGCTCGGCCATCCGCAACATGTCGATGGAAGGCCGTCTCACACTCAGCAACCTCAGCATCGAGATGGGAAGCCGTGCCGGACTCATTGCCCCCGACGACACCACATTCGCCTACCTCAAGGGCCGCGAATATGCACCCAAGGGCGAGGCCTGGGACAAGGCAGTGGCCCAGTGGCGCAAGCTGAAAAGCGACCCCGATGCCGTGTTCGACAAAGAGGTCACCTATCGAGCCGAAGACATTGCACCACGCATCACCTACGGAACCAATCCGGGTGCCGGCATCGCTGTCGATGAGGCTATACCGACACTCGACCAGATTGACGAAACGGAACGTCCGCAGTTCCTGTCGCAGCTCGACTACATGCAGTTCCGTCCGGGTCAGCGACTCGAAGGCACACCGGTCGATTACGTATTCCTCGGAGCATGTACCAACGGACGCATCGAAGACTTCCGTGCCTTTGCATCGGTCGTGAAAGGAAAGAAGAAGGCCGACGGGGTAGTGGCATGGCTCGTGCCAGGCTCGTGGCTCGTGCGCCAGCAAATCATCGACGAGGGAATCGACAAGACACTCGAGGCAGCAGGCTTCGAACTGCGCCTGCCATCGTGCTCAGCATGTCTGGCCATGAACCCCGACAAAGTGCCGGCAGGCAAACTCGCCATATCGACCAGCAATCGCAACTTCGTGGGACGCCAGGGACCGGGCGCACGCACCATCCTTGCAAGCCCGCTCACAGTGGCTGCCAGTGCAATAACAGGAGTAGTAACCGACCCAAGAAAGATATAAAACGACTATGGAACATCTGAAAATACATACAGTAGAGTCAACTTGCATTCCAATCGATATCGACAACTGCAACACCGACCTCATCATACCGGCACGCTACCTGGCCAGCACATCGCGCGACCCTCAATTCTTCGGCGATGCATTCATGCACGACCTGCGCTACACGGCCGACGGACAGCCCGTAGCCGACTTCGTGATGAACCAACCCGACTATTGCGAGCCACCACACGAAGGCGTACACCAAATCATCGTCGGCGGACAGTACTGGGGTTCCGGTTCCAGTCGTGAACATGCTGCGTGGGCCATTGCCGGATACGGAGTGCGTGTGGTCATCTCGTCGAGTTTTGCCGACATACATCGCAACAACCTGCTCAACTGCTTCGTGCTGCCAGTCATCGTCAGCCGCGACTTCCAGCAAGAACTGTTCGACACCATAGCTGCCAATCCGCAAGCCAAGGTGAAGGTAGATCTGCCAACCCAGACGGTCACCAACCTCACCACCGGACACTCAGAGCACTTCGCCATCAACTCCTACAAGAAGCACTGCCTCCTCAACGGATTCGACGACATCGACTTCCTCTTGAGCAACAAAGAGAAGATAGAGAAATATGAGGAAGGTTGAAGTGATGGACACCACCCTGCGCGATGGTGAGCAGACCAACGGTGTGTCGTTTGTGCCGCACGAGAAACTCATCGTGGCACGCATGCTGCTGCAGGATTTGCATGTCGACCGCATCGAGGTGGCATCGGCCCGTGTGTCAGACGGCGAACGCGAGGCTGTGACCAACATCTGCCGATGGGCCAACATGGCTGGTATGATTGACCGTGTGGAGGTGCTGGGATTCGTCGACGGACATACGTCGGTCGATTGGATCAACGGCTGCGGATGCCGCACCATGAACCTGCTGTGTAAGGGTTCGGAGCGACACTGCACCTATCAGCTCAAGAAGACTCTCGACCAACATCTGGCCGACATACGTAGGGTCATCGAGTATGCCGGCTCGCTTGGCATCGCGGTCAACATATATCTCGAAGACTGGAGCAACGGCATGAAAGACAGCCCCGACTATGTGCATCGCATGGTCAGTGCTTTGGCCGACACGCCGATTCGACGCTTCATGTTGCCCGATACTCTGGGAGTGCTCAATCCGGTGCAGACAGCTGAATATATCCGCACCATGGTGGAGTGGTTCCCCGACCTCCATTTCGACTTCCATGCCCACAACGACTACGACCTCGCTACGTCGAACGTGATGGCAGCAGTGATGAACGGATGCCGTGGTGTACACACATCGGTCAACGGACTTGGCGAACGTGCGGGCAATGCACCGCTGAGCAGTGTGCAAGCCATACTGAAGGACCAACTGCAGGTGGCTACCAACATCAACGAAGAGAAGCTCGTCGAAGTAAGCCGCCTCATTGCCAGCTACTCGGGTATTGCCATCCCGTCGAACAAACCGATAATCGGTGAGAATGTGTTCACTCAGGTGGCAGGCGTACATGCCGACGGCGACAACAAGATGGGGCTTTATCAGAACGACCTCCTGCCCGAGCGTTTCGGACGCAAACGCGAGTATGCGCTTGGGAAAAACAGCGGTAAGGCCAATATACAGAAAAACCTCGAAGAATTGGGCCTGCAGCTCACACCCGAACAGGCACGACGTGTCACCGACCGCATCATCGAACTGGGCGACAAGAAACAGATAGTGACTCAGGAGGACTTGCCGTATATCGTGAGCGATGTGCTGAAGCATAGCGTGGTGAACGAACACGTGAAATTGCTGAGCTACATGGTCAGCACGGCCTATGGCCTCAAGCCGATGGCCAGCGTGAAGCTTGAAGTCGATAACGAGGTGTTTGAAGAGTCGGCTATGGGCGATGGTATGTACGATGCATTCGTGCGAGCTGTGCGCCACATCTATCGCGACCGCCTCGGGCGGCAGTTCCCATGGCTTACCAACTATGTGGTAAGCATTCCGCCAGGTGGACGCACCGATGCTCTCGTGCAGACCACCATCACATGGACATACAACGAAAAGACATATCGCACCCATGCACTCGATGCCGACCAAACCGAAGCCGCCATCAAGGCAACAATAAAGATGCTAAACATGATTTAACATTATTCAAACATTACATTCTTTCATTTATAATATGGTATTACGTATTGCAGTACTCGCGGGCGATGGTATAGGCCCCGAGATTATGGAACAGGGAGTGGCAGTGATGACTGCCGTGTGTGAGAAATTCGGACACAGCGTGTCGTATAAGGAAGCACTGTGTGGCGCACACGCCATCGACGAGGTGGGCGACCCATTCCCCGAAGAGACCTTCCAGACATGTATGGAGGCCGACGCCGTGCTGTTTGCATCGGTGGGCGACCCTAAGTTCGACAACAACCCAAATGCCAAGGTGCGCCCCGAGCAAGGACTGCTCGCCATGCGCAAGAAACTCGGCCTGTATGCCAACATACGTCCTGTCGAGACATTCGACTGCCTCATACACAAGTCGCCGCTCAAAGACGAACTGGTGCGCGGTGCCGACTTCATCTGCATACGCGAACTGACCGGAGGCATGTATTTCGGTGAGAAGAAAGAAGGTACCGATGTGGCCTACGACACCAACTACTACACCCGCCATGAGGTGGAGCGCATCCTGCGTGTGGCATACCAGTATGCCATGCAGCGCCGTAAGCATCTCACTGTTGTCGATAAGGCCAACGTGCTTGCATCGAGCCGCCTGTGGAGGGCTGTGGCACAAGAGATGGCACCAGAGTATCCAGAGGTCGTGACCGACTACATGTATGTTGACAATGCAGCCATGCGCATGATTCAGGAGCCTAAATTCTTCGATGTGATGGTGACAGAGAACACCTTCGGCGACATCCTCACCGACGAGGGCTCGTGCATCACCGGCTCTATGGGCCTGCTTCCGTCGGCCAGCACTGGCGAGCATACACCGGTGTTCGAACCGATTCACGGCTCGTGGCCGCAAGCCAAAGGACTGAACATAGCCAACCCGTTGGCGCAGATCTTGTCGGTAGCAATGCTCTTCGAATACTTCAACCTGAAGGAAGAAGGTGCGCTCATACGCCAGGCAGTAAATGCCAGCCTCGACCAAAACGTGCGCACGCCTGAGATTCAAGTCGAAGGTGGAGCACGATACGGCACACGCGAGGTGGGGCAGTGGATTGTTGATTACATCAAGAAAGCATAGATAGCACTTTCTATTAGCACCTCCGATATAGGAAGAACCGGTCATTAGAGCCTGTTGTGATACTAACTCTTGCTCTAATGACCGGTTTGGGTTTAATGTGTGGTGTAAATACTTCTGCATATTCAAGTAAATTCTCCCACATGTTTTTCATGTTTTTCTTTTGTTCGGCTTTGCAGACAGCCACGTTATCGTCAAGCTTGACTTCTTTAGGAACATCAGCTTTCTCAGGATTCACTGCATTGGAGTCGGTGACCGATGCCGACCGCGACGGCGACGTGACGGCACAAGATGCATCGCTCATACAGCAGAAGGTGGCAGGAAAGATAAGTTGGTAAGGAAAAAGCCTCTTTCCAACATCCATTTGCCTCTTTGCTCCCCAATTGTTTACATTTCGCTGGTTGCCCCGTCATCCCCTTATGGGGGGACTGAGGGGGCAACCAGTGGTTTTTCTTCACCTCATACTCCCCTGTAGGGAAGAGGGGGGGTAGTAAGGTGTTCTATGTCAGTGAGTGTATGATTCCTATTGTAGATAATGTTGCCACTTTTGACTTTAACTTTATCTGCAAAAAGGTATATATTGTTTATGACAATCGCTAAAAAAGCTTTTTAGGCTGTAATTATTTGGAGCATTCAAAATATAAGTGTAACTTTGCTAACAAATTTACAACAATGCGGACGTAGCATGACATCCGAGCGAATTAAAAAGAATTATTTGTATTATGTCAAAGCAGTTAATGGACAGAATAGAGTATCTTGTGTTGTTGGTGGCTGAGTTCGTTGCTCACAGCAGGGTGTCGGAGGCGATGGCTTACCGATATCTCAACCGGTATGGAGCTTTGGCACTTTGTGATAAGCATTATAATGTGATGCACACGCTGCCGGTTGAAGAAAACATCCAGACCTTGCGGGAATACTGCCAAAGGAGGGGCGGAAATCTATGAGACTCTATCATGGTTATGTATATAGTTTTTATTCAACAATAAATTTCTAACAATAAACTAAAACGAACAAGTATGAGAAAGAAAATTATTGCACTCGCCGTCGCAGCGATGGCAGTGGTTGGTGCATTAGCACAGAACAGCATTAACGGACATGAGTATGTGGATCTCGGACTGCCCAGCGGAACGCTGTGGGCTACGATGAATGTAGGAGCAGCAAGTGCAGCAGAGCGAGGTACTGAATATGAAGGCAAACCGAATGATTTCGGTTGGGGTGATGGCTGGATTCTTCCTACAGAAGATCAATGGATAGAACTGTTTGACAACTGCACTGTGTCACATAATGGTAACAAGACAATGGCTGAGTTCTCAAACATTGTGTTTACATTTACATCAAAAATAAACTCAAAGACTGTTCAAATGGGTGGATACATATGGGATGACGAATATAATGGTAAGCGTCAATACATACTCAACTTTAGCAAGATAACCGAAGGGACATTAGCTTACACAATTGTAGAAGAGGCTGATGGGGTCTATAGTTTATATGGTGATAACTACGAAGGTTACGTACGTCCTGTTGTAAGTAAAAACACCATCTCATCAGTCCCCGAGGGGTGGACGTTAAAGGCTGGGCTGTCAGACGAAGAAATGAAAAATGTGACAGTTGTGAGTGGCACCACCAAAGATATTAATTACGGAAGTACAGTTGTAGTGACTCCTGCCAATATCCCTGTAGGGAAGAAGATAAAGAGTGTCAAGGTTATACGTACAGAGTAACATTAAAACGCAAGAAACATGAGATACAGAAGAATAAGATGGTTGCTTGCGTTGCTTCTCGCCACTATAGTGTGTCATGCGCAGACTTCCATCGACCTGACCGAAAACACCGACGGCACGTGGACACTCAATGCCATGCCTGCCTATGATGTGATGATGGAGGTGGAATATGAGGACGACCTGTCACAAGTCATCGACTTAACTGATAACGGTGACGGCACGTGGACATTGACAGCAATGCCAGCCTGGAATGTACACATTATAGTGGAATATGAGGACGACCTGTCGCAAGCCATCGACTTAACTGACAACGGTGACGGAACGTGGACGCTCGACCAGATGCCCGACTATAATTTGAAGATGGTGGTGGAGTATGAGGATGAGAATGCCACAGGCATAGAGGCGACAGTAGCAGAGAAAGCCGAGACACGGGAAGCCGCGGACGTATGGTACACCATTGATGGGCGCAGGTTGATGAAACAGCCTGAGAAGAAAGGCATATACATCAATAGCGGCAGGAAAGTGGTTGTAAGGTAATACAGATAACGCAATGTAATAATAAGAACGGTGCTGTGCGGAAAAGCACGGCACCGCTCCTGTGTGAGAGAAAAAAAAGAGTTTTGTTCAAACCCTTCACACGCTTGTAGCGACTTGATATACTGTGCGATGCTGTGAAGGGTTTGTAATCCTTTACCGAACTGGATTAAACAGATTTAACGGACATCTCGGAAAATCATCATCCAATAGGATGATAAGAAATCCGCTTCATCCGAGCCATCTGTGGTTTAGATAAAAACAGCGTGCAATTCAGTTCTGTGTGAGATTTTTAACAGGCTGATAAGGAGTGTCGCTTCGTGATGAGATAAATGGATATTTAGTTAATTGACAATATAAGAATCTGAGGGAGCTGTGCTAATCTCGCGAAAAAGTTGTATCTTTGCTGCCAGTAATTCTAAATGCAAGAAGATATGGCAACAACAACCGCAAAACAACGCACCGTTCATCCAATGAGCTACTACCTCGAAATGGTGTAGGACATGGACGACAGCCAGAAACTGGAGTTGGTGAAGAATTCATGTGGAATCATATCTGGCTGAAATGTAGCATAATGAAAATATTGAACCATATTTTTATAAGACCATGGTATCTTCAATATTTGTAACCGCGATTTTACGAAAAACACCCAATTCCGTTTCCCTTTGACCAAGTTACTCTCGAAAGATTTGGAAAACAAATTCTTTGACGTTACAATTTTGTGAAAATTCGGGGAATTGTTTGCTGATGTCATAGATTTTTCGGAACTTTGCTTCGCTAAAAGTAACGTTGTTCGTCCGTGCAGTGGGAAAGTCTGTTCGGAAAAAACTTATGCATAAACATGATAAATAAGGAAAAGAAACACTATCAGGTGGTCGCCGCTGTCGTTGAGGAGGATGGAAAGATTCTCTGCATGCAGCGCTGCAGGAGCCGTCTGCCTTACATCAGCGAGCGCTGGGAATTTCCCGGAGGGAAGAGAAAGGCAGGGGAGAGCGACCATGAAGCCCTCGTTCGTGAGATAAAAGAAGAGATGGATTGGGATGTGTACGTGGGTAGGCAGCTTGGACAGGTGACACACGAGTATCCCGACTTCACCATCACCCTCACAGCCTATTGGTGCAAGGGCGGTGACGGCGAGTTCAAGATGCTCGAACACCTCGACTATAAATGGCTCGACAAGAGTGAGCTGGCAGCGTTGGAGTGGACCGAAGCCGACCGCAAATTGTTGGAAATGATTATCTGAAGAAACAGTAATGAATATGCATGTTGCGGAAATCCCGGTGTGGGGATGGGTGGTGTTCTATGTATCGGTGCTGTTGATGTTGGCAGCCGACTTGAAACTTTTTGGGCGTAAGGGACAGCATGAGGTGGGAATGCGCGAAGCCCTGTTCATGACAGGTGTGTGGATAGCGGTCTCGCTGCTCTTCGCGCTGGGCATCTATCTGTTCTATCCCGTGGATCCCCATGAGCAGACGATGGAGTTCCTCGCAGCCTATCTGATAGAGAAATCGT
>JAFUSD010000281.1 GCA_017480685.1 Bacteroidaceae bacterium | reverse complement strand
GGCGGAGATCTTCTGTGACAATAAAGGGTACATGCCCGCTTTTGAGGCACTGCCAGAACATCAACAGGCGACCGATGCGTCCGTTGCCGTCTTGGAAAGGATGGATTCGCTCAAAGTTGACATGGAAGTCGAGTATGTCGTCAAATTCTGCTTTCTTCAGGGTGTTGTAACCATTCAGCAGGGCTTTCATCTGTCGGTGAACATCTTGCGGTTGCGTCGTTTCTTGTCCGCCGACTTCGTTTGGCAGTCGTTTATAGTCGCCCACTGCAAACCACGGCTTGATGCTGTCGGAAGTATTGTTCTTGAGCATCAGATGCAACTGCTTGACATGTGGTTCGGTGATTGCTTCGGTTGCGTGGTCTATTACGTAATCAATACACCGGAAGTGGTTTACGGTCTCTATTATGTCGTCTATGTTGGTATCTTCGGCGGTGACTCCCAGTGTGTTTGTCTCGAATATGTAGCGCGTCTGGTCTTTGGTAAGCCGACTGCCTTCCATGTGGTTGGAGTTATATGTCAGGTCTATCTGCACACGATGATATATGCCGCCTTTCATCCGGCTCGCTTTCTCATTGAGCAAGCGAGCCAGCAATGGTGATATTCTCGTGTTACGCTTTTGTGGCAGAACGGCATCGACTGGTATGCACCACGTCTTGCCTGTGAGGAATGCACCATCGATCTTACCTGTTGCGCAATAGTTGCGCACAGTGCGTTCGCTGACTGCATATTTTTCTGCAAATTGGTTGACTGATATGTATTCCATCTCTCTTTATCGGCAAACTTATCGTTGTATTTTGCTGCAAAGATATGTATTTTTGCCGACATCGGCAAGTTTATTTAGTAAAAACATATCAAGGACTTGCGAATAACGTATGAAGTTCTCATAATACACTGGGAGTTGTGATGAGCGAGGAAGCCTATGCGGCACTACATGAATATGAAGTACTCATAATACACTGGGAAGTTGTGCTGAGCGAGGAAGCCTGTGCGGCACTACATGAATATGAAGTTCTCATAATACACAGGGAGTTCTGTCGTTGCAATGCGATTCGAACAAAAAGCTGTGGCGCCCTACTGTTTCCGCTGCCGCACATAATAGTACATCCCGTCGGCTTTGTGGATGCTGGGGATGTTGTGCTGGCGCATGCAGCGGCCGAGGGTTACGAGGTTGTTGAGTTTGCTGTTGAACGAGCGGTGGTTTTGGAGTACAGCCATGATGTCGGTGAGCTTCATGGGTTGGAGCTCTGAGTCGTGTGGCTGTGCGGGGTCGTAGGGTTCGAACAGGTCGCTGAGTATGAGGTCGATGGGGTCGGACTTGATGAATTGTTTGTTCCACTGTGTTATCTGCATTTCCTCGGTGTCGTTTGCCCAATAGCGTGCGTCGTTAGCTATGAGATGGAGGGCTTGTGCATAGAGTTGTCGGTGGTTGAGTGGTGTCTCGGTGTCGATGGGTGCGAGCACTCGGGTGCAGATGAATCGGCGTGTGCCCTGCACAATGCTCAGCACTTCCTGGTCGTTGGTGGTGCCGATGAAGGATGCATACCTGCGGCGTGTGGCTACTACCGAGCTGTAGGCACGTCGCTGGTCGACCTTGTTGGCAGTAGCGAGGTATTTCACGAATGCCATCTGTGCTGCCGAGAGTTGGTCGAACTCGTCGATATTGATGAGCAGGTAGCGGGTCATGCGTCGTTCGGCTTCGTTGTTGTTGCTGAAGTCGAGGCGGTCGGTGTAGTATGCGCTGAGTTCGGGCGGCAGAATCATGCGGCAGAAGGTGGATTTCCTGAAGCCTTGCTCACCCACCAGTATGGGTGCGAGGCTGTTGCCGTGCGTGTCGTCGTAGCCTTGCCAGTGGGCCACCATCGAGAGGAACCACAGGCGGAAGAGCGACTTCCACTGTGGGTGGTCGCACTTCACGCGGTCGGCCAGCTGACCTATATAATCCGTCTGACCGTCCCACTGCTCCAACGAGTTGAGGTAATCGGTCATGGGGTTGTACTGACGTACGAATGTGGAGTCGATGAGTCCGTTGATTTCGCTTATGAAGGCCTCGATACCCTCTTTGGCCGCTTCGTGGCAGATGGTGTTGCGGTCGCGTTTGGTCATCTCGCGATAGTTGAAGTCGAAGCTGTTGCGTATGCGGAATTCGGTGGTTTCGGTCATCGTGTTGTAGCGGATGTCGTAGCGGCGGTTGAGGAACTCGGGCAGTTGCAGTGCCGCCAGCTGTTTCTTTGGCATATCGACCGTGATGCCCAGTCGGTGCGGGTCTTCATACACGGTATGCACGGCATTCCTCACGGCCGCATCGTCCAGTTTGTAGAAATGCCACATGATGCGGTAGGTGGCCTCCTCTTCGGGCATTCTGGCAGCCTTGCAGTGCTGGGCAATCATCACGACGGCCGCCATCGGGTCGTCGCGCCATCCGCGGGCGTCGAGCTTGATAAGTGCCTCGTGATGACAGCGGTTGTAGATGTGTTCCATCATCATGATTGACTCCATGCCAGGGCGCAAGCGGTCGAACTGGTGGTCGACCGACGCTTGTTGCAACATCTGATTGATGGCTTCACGACTCATGGGGTTTACCACGAGCGGAAGTGCATGACGGTTGACGTATGGCGACGTATCGACCGTCTGCAAGAACGTGCTTTGCAACGTCTGCCGACGTATGCTTATGGGGTGTGGCAGCATGGTGGAATAGGTCTGCACCGCCACATAATAGGCTTGCAGCACCAGGTTTTCCAGCTCTTCCTCGGTGTGTGGCAAGTGTCCGTCGGGCGTCGATACGGCCACAAGTATCACCACCGAGTGTGCGTCGCACCCCATGAACGCCGCCACGGTTTGCGGCATGAGCGATGCCTGGGCCTTCACGGCATCCACCTCCACACGGCTGTTCAGGTTCTCTACCTCGAGCATCGCCATGCGATTATACTGCACCAGCAAGGGCTCTGCACCGCCCCTGCGCCATTCAGCCACAGGACACACACGGCGAATCTGGTCGTAGTGGGCATAGCGGTCGATGCGGTTCGCGCCCGGATGGTAGTACTGTCGGAGGCCTGCAATATAGCCCTTCTGGCTTTCATGCCCCATGTTGTTGATAAACTCGCCAAACTCCATGTTCGAGAGCGTGGCATTTCCTGTTTCTCTGCTTGTTCCAAACAAAGTGAATTTCATGTTTTCTTTTGATTTTTAATGTTTTAAACTATAAGATATCGATTACCGTCCTTCAGCTGCAGGCAGACGCAACGTGCAAAACGCCCACCACTGAATTCGACTACAAAGATACGAATTTTTTTCGGGAAATGCAAGTGATTTCCTTATTAATTTTACGGATTTATCCGTCATCCATCAGAAATTCACCTTAAAACATTGTATATCTGTACCTTAAAGGCTGATGGATGGCAGAAATTTATCCGTCAGCATCCATCATCCGTCAGCATCCTGCATTATCCATCAGTCAGCGTCAAAATACTGTCGTTCAATCTGTTATATCGAAAAAGGCTGATGGATATTTTTGCATCCATCAGCCTTTTTCAAGTCTCATCTCATTGTATTTCAACTGCTTTAAACAGAAAATGACGGAATGACGGATAAAAGGGGGCCTTAAAAATAAATATGAGGAAATGAGTGAAGAAAAGACTGACAGACTGAAGGAGTGAAGAAATGAAAATGGTCATACGGGTGGGCATATACACGAAGTCACGTGAGTACGTGGTCACAGGCCTGCGAGTACGTGGTCACAGGCCTGCGAGTACGTACTCGCAGCCTTGAAAACACGCAGTCGCAGCGCAACAAATATATAGCCGTTCGGACATGAACAGATAGCTGCGCGAGCATGAACAGATAGCTGCATGGGCATGAACAGATAGCTGCGCTGCCACACACAGACGTCTGTTCCGTCCATGAATCATCAGCCTTTACGCCATGAACCACCTATGATTCTACCCCGCGCGTATATACGCGAAGGCATTCGTCAATATAAGTTCAGGGCTGAAGATATATACGTGAAGCATCGTTTTTGCAAAAAAACAAAAACAGGATGTCAGGTGACTTTTCCTTACCAGTCCCTCTGGATTCAACAGAACGACCTTTCTTATACCATTTGGTTACACAACTCTTGCAGTTTTCAATTCGTTCTGAAGGAAAGAATATACGTATCCAGGGCTCTGGTAGTAGAGTCCTGTTGCATCGTCTTGCAATCGATCGAAAGTCTCTGAGGTATAGAGCACATCGATGGCTTCTTCTGGCGAATATTTATAGTCATCGACAAGGAATCCTGCTATTTCCACACTCAGTTCGTCTTTCAGCAGTTGCTTCTGCTCTGGTGTTAATTTCGTTATCATGATCTCTTCAATTGCTGTAAGGCACGTTCCGTGCCAAAGAAATATTGGAAAGTAATGCCCTTGGAATACTTTAACTCCTCGACCAGGCGAGGCAATGATATGACACCTCCCTCATAGCGGCGCAACTGATAGGCAACGCCGTCATCTGCTATCGGGCCATATACTATATCGTAGTCGTGTGTAGGATGTTCTCGTCCGCTATCGCGGTTGGCAAGCACAAACAAAGCCCACTCCTCGCAGTAGTCGGGATATGATAACACTTTCAGTTCGTCTGAATTCATCAATGTTTCATCAAACAAAAACTCCGTCACCTCTGCTTTTCCATCTTTTGTCTGGTTTACCTTCTGGAAAGCCATATCCCACGCCTGCTGCTCGTCTGGCGAAAGATAGAATCCCCTACCAAAATCCTTGAAAGGCTTGGAGTGGATGAGATCTGGCACCTCAACCCTTACGTTTGATCCATGATAGAGTCGTATCATCGCAGGCCTCCTCCATTGTTTTGGCACACTTGAGCCAACACATCGACAGTGTCTGGAAACGACTGAGTGTGCAGAATGCCATAGTGACGATGCAAGTGTTCCATCCCCTTGTATCGCTTCAAGTAGGCATAAGCCTGTCGAGGCTGAATGCTGAAACGAAGGGCGAACTCGCTGACAAGAGCCACCATATATCCTATCATATTTCTTTCTTCTCGTGCCATATTCTTCTTTTAGAAAACTTTGCACAGCAAAGTTACGAAAAAAAAATGTAACGACGATGCATTTCTTGAAGATAAATGCACAACAGGCGTAAAATTAAGGCAAAACGAAGAGTTACAGGGCTGAAGATATATACGCAAGTGGCGCCTTTCATGACAAACGACCAAGAAAAGGACCGACATTTCACGCGCGCGTTTTTTATATTAAGATGTTTCGCGTGGTGTGACATATAAGGCAGAAAGCAGCTATAACGTTGGGTATTATCGGCGATTCACGTTAAAGTATGTTAAAAAATATCATTATATAATCGTTGATTGTGTTAAAATACGAATATTTGCAACCAAAGAATGTTGTTGCTTGCATCAAGCAGGCTTCACCTCCCCCCATGTGGCATACGACCATAGACAACATTAATTTTCAGGACTATTCGTCCACTCACAGTTTCAGATCCATAAAAAATCACACAACAATCATTAGTTTAACATACATTAAATCCTAAAAAACACATGAAACACTCATTACTCAAATTAGTGCTACTTCTTGTGATTGGTATTGCAGGAGGAAGCAAAGCGATGGCCGACGACGTTACGTTCTATCGATTGGTGCCGGCCGCAATGTCAGGAAGCCCACTAGCTGCTACAATCGATGGCATCACATGGGAGGCAACAGTTGACTTCAATGATGGCAAATGGGTATTCGGAGCAAAAGGGCTAACCCAGATTACCAGTCGTACTCCAATGCCTCAGAACGTTACTAAAATAGTGATTAGTAACACCATCGACTATAATGAATACTTCGAGATCAACTCTGTCAAACTTGAAGTCAACACATCAAGCACTTTTGCTGATGGAGACAAGGTGGACGTGGTAACAATTACAGAGATTACCGACGAGATGACATTCACGCCTTCGGCTGAAAAGCAGTGGAAAAACTGTTATTTCAGAATTACCTATGACGTGAAATATAACCCAGATTTTTATACATATAAAGTTCGATTCACTGGCGCTGACTTCATGATGGAGAAGAATACCTCAATGACGTTCCCTACACCATCTTACAACAAGGAATTGGATTTGATTAATTATCCTGCAGCCAATACGGTTCAGGTATCAACACCTTCCACCAATCCAGGAGGTTTGACCCCTATTACATACTCAAGCAGCAATACCGACATAGCAACCGTCAATGAAACAGGCTTGGTGACACTAAAAGATGGTGGCGACGTTGATATCATAGCAAGCTATGCAGGCGATGCCGACCACTCTCCATGCGAAGCCGTATGCACAATTCATTCCAGAATTCCTGCCTACCTCACCAAAGAAGCAACATCGATGTATTATGTTCCCGTTGGCGGCACTTTCGCTGCTCCAACCATCAGCCTAAAGCGACGAGACACAGATGCGGTGGTGGATGGAACGAGTATCACGTATGAAAGTTCGGAGCCAAGTATTGCAGCTGTTGACCCCGCTACCGGTGCAGTGACCATAGGCAGCAAGGTGGGATCGGTCGGTATCAGAGCCACATTTACCGACGATGGTTACTTCACTGGCAGCACTATCACATACACTATCGTAGTTCAGCAGCCGTCAATTGTTGTTGCAGAAACTTCAAAAGAATGTAATGCAGAGAAATCATACCTATATATCGGTGCGACTCAAACACATATATCCACCGCTGATGTCGTATGGTATAAGGATGACCGCACAACTCCTACAACCTGCGACTGGATTACCACCCGTCTTACCGACAGCAATCTTGAACT
The DNA here is from genome assembly GCA_017480685.1 of Bacteroidaceae bacterium. Lineage (GTDB taxonomy): Bacteria > Bacteroidota > Bacteroidia > Bacteroidales > Bacteroidaceae > Colivivens. The sequence continues at coordinate 4,506 of JAFUSD010000281.1, read as the reverse complement.
GACCGTGTCGGCCAACTCGGGTGCAGAACGCCATGCAGTATTGCGAATAGAAGGTACAGACGTATTGGGAAACAGTGTTGTATCCAACTTCATCACAATCACACAGAAATCGCCTGTCCTTGCATGGGACCTCAAGAGTGAGTCATTTAAGCGAGTAGGAGATTACAATATATGGGGCAGAACCCTGCACGATCCTATCGAAATGTCATACCCCAGCGCATATTGTAGTCAAAATTCATCCGGCACAACATTCAGTCCAAATTCAAGCTCAGACAAGCTCGTCATTACTCCGAAGCCGGGAGTGACCATATCTACCATAACCTTTACCGCCACCGAAACCGGAATGGCAAGTAACATGTCAACATTCAGCTATACCAATGGTGATGCAACGGATGACGACTACAAGGTGATTGTTACTCCGTCAACTTATGGTACGCAGCCAATAGAAATTTCTATCGGTAGCAACATTACCCTCACTGACATAAGCATCGATTATAGCGGCAACGAAATATACACCCGCAGTGTAAATCCGGGCGACTTCGGAACCATCTACTTCGAGCATCGCGCCATAGTTGAGGGTGTGAAACTCTACCAGGTAGCAGGCAAAGAACTGGATACCGACGGAATTACCGTGACGAGCATCGTGCTCGAAGAAGTAGCTGGCAACGAAACAGTAGGAATGGTTCCTTATGTATTCAAGGCTACATCCAATGTACTGAGAGCCACACTCTACGAACGCAATGACATGGGGCCAGGATCCCACAATGGGCTGTTTGGCAATATCGATGCAGCCGAAGTAGGAAGATTCAGCGGCTTTGAAAACCTGTATATGTTTACCACCACCCACCTGCAGGCAGCCGACGCATCGACAAGTTCACTTGGTGCCAACCGTGCATATATCCTGATGGAATTAGTGCCAGTTTATGATCCATCGGCTGGTGTGAAGGGCATCCGCCTCTACTTCGACGAGACGACCGGCATCGGTCTCACAGAGAGCACAGAGAAGACAGAGGGCACAGAGGGAATATACAACCTCCAGGGTCAGCGTGTGAACAGCCTGCAAAGGGGTATCAACATCGTTGGCGGAAAGAAGGTGCTGGTTAAGTGAGAGTAAAGCCAAGCTTGCTTGAGCTTTGCCGAGCGTGAAGCACCAAGACGAAGTCAAGGTGCTGGTGAAGTAAAAGCCGGATGGACTGTCCCGCCTGAAAGGGGGACGAGCGAAGCGGAGGGGGTCTCCGCACTGGATGGAAAAATACACAATATAATTAATATAGTGCCATGCGGGGAGGAGACCCCCTCCCCCTACGGGTACTCCCCCTTTCAGGTGGGAGAGTCTATCCAGCATAAACAATCCGGAAGGAAAGCATCCGCTATTCATTATTCATTATTAATTATTCATTAAATAAAGGCTATTATGAAGACATATATCAAACCAACAACCGATGTGCAAAACATCGAAGTAAATGCATACATGCAAGCTGGATCACCTGACAGAGTGAATGTAAGCAACGATAAGCAGACCGTATCGGGCGCAGCCAAGGAGCGCGACGTCTGGTCGGAAGGCTACTGGAACTGACATCATCAAGTGCCAGCACACACATCATGCCAATAACTAACGAGATGGTGTGAATATAAAGGGATGAACCCCGAAAGTCAGACAAAAGACTTTCGGGGTTTATTATGTAAAAAGACTCGGACTCCGCATAAAAACAATCCTATATAATGAAAATAATTTAGTCAGATTGCCAGATATAAATAAAAACAACTATCTTTGCAGCAGAATTCTACAAACCGAAGTGATAAATTAATGGATAATTGCTGTTATGGCATACAACATCCTACACTTCGGTTTGCAGCACAGAAAAGGACACACATGTCACAATGGAAGAACTGAGATATCATTACAAATATCCACGGCCGGCGGTGACTGCCGACTGTGTGGTCATAACGAGGGAAGCACATCCGCGTGTGCTGCTCGTGCAGCGTGGCATCGAGCCATACAAGGGCTGCTGGGCATTCCCCGGCGGCTTCATGGAGATGGACGAGACAGCCGAGGAGTGTGCCATCAGGGAGCTGAGGGAAGAGACGGGTCTTGAGGTAGAGTCGGTCACTCAGATTGGTGCATATTCCAAGGTAGACCGCGACCCGAGAGGACGCACCGTCAGCATAGCATACCTCGCACTGGTCGACACTGCGACTGAAGTAAAAGGAGGGGACGATGCAGTCAAAGCGCAGTGGTGGCCGCTCACTGGCCTCCCGCCCCTGGCATTCGACCACAACGAGATGATGGAGGATGCGGTGGAGAGAATAAAAAGCCCCCTCCCTGCTCCCCCAAGGCCCCCCTCTTATCCCCCCAAGGGGGGAGGAACTCCATCCGGATGGCATCATCCCCCCTTGGGGGGATAAGAGGGGGGCTCCACTCATAATACTCCTTAGAGAAAAAAGGAGAGTGAGAGAGGGAAAGCATCCGCTATTCATTATTCATTATTAATTATTCATTAAAAAAAGGTATGTACGACAGAGAATTTACCCCCGAGAGGATAACAGAACTGAGAGAGAACGAGATATTTGTGTTTGGCAGCAACCTGGCCGGTTCGCATGGTGGCGGTGCTGCCCTGCTGGCTTACCATCGCTTTGGCGCGATATGGGGTCAAGGTGTAGGGCTGCAAGGACGGAGTTATGGCATACCGACCATGCACGGCGGCGTGGAAGTGATCAAGCCATACGTCGACGAGTTCATCGAGTTTGCCAAGCAACACCCCGAACTGAAGTTCCTCGTGACCAAAATCGGCTGCGGCATCGCCGGCTTCACTATCGAAGAAATTGCCCCACTGTTCCATGATGCACTCGGTGTAGAGAACATCATCCTGCCACAAGACTTCGTGATGTGTATAGGATAGGTATATGCTCGTTGTTAAGGGTATAATGAAGGGATATTTCGGTTCAGATTATACCTCTACTCTCCATTATCTCCAGCATTTCGGATGGAGTGACAACGATAGGCTTTTTCGGGAAGTGCTTTGTGTTGCCAGTCACCAAATAAGCATCCTCCTTCGACATGGCAACTTCATAAAAAACGATATCCTTGGGGTCAGCGAAATGCTCGTTAGTATGCATACGACTAGAATTCTGACCAATCTTTAGGACTCTATCTAATATCTTTTTTATCTCTTTTTGAGGAAACTTGAACTTAGGTCTGTTTAGTACATCTATATATTCTGAAATAATCTCCTGATTATATAATGGGCATATTCGGTTTTCAGCTAAGGCACCTACAACCTTAACTGTGGCTGTATCAGAATGGTGTGATAGCAGAGCAGCCACAAATACATTCGTGTCAATAACAGCATATATCACGCCTTACTCCTTTCTCTTGCAGCACGTTCTTCTCGCGACAACCTAATCTCTTCGTTGATTTCATCGAGGGTTAAATCAGGTAACATACCTGCTTCAGCCATCCTTCTTATTTGCTTAAACGCTTCAAGTCCATCCATTGACGTGTCTTCTTCCTTTGCTGATATCTCAAACGGTATGCTTCTTGTCTTTACAACTGCCTTAGCAAACACATTCATTGCTGCATTTGCACTCATTCCAAATTCGCTGCAGAGTGCGTCGAACGATTGTTTCAGCTGTGAGTCCATCCTCACGGTCATTGATACCTGTGCCATAATCCTTGCCTAATTTGATTGATGCAAAGGTAAGCATTATATTTCATATAGAAAGCATTTTGAAGTAAAATTATTGCTAACAGACGTAATATTTCATAAATTCGTGCGTTTATTCGGTAGCGTTTACACCTATGTAGTACAATATAGAGCTACGCTGACGAATTCTTGTGAAACTTTTTCGTCGTTCGTAGCAATTATCCATCTGATAATAGTAAATGTAGGCTTGAGCGACAGTTTTTCATCTGCCACACAAGTATGTTTCGATTATTATTTGTAATTTTGTAGGCAGATGAGTAAATAATGACAAAAACAAGACTGATTATGAAACGACTGCACTTCATGATGGCATCGGTGGCTGCGCTGGTGCTAACTGCCTGTCAAGGCAGCGACAATGCTTCGGCACTGGTTGACATGAGCGACCTGGCTGCGCTCTACACCGACAGCATCAACACTGGCTATGATCTGGAACTGAGGAGCGACGACGAAGTGAGGGCCGACACCGTGGACGATGTGTTTCCCTCGATGCCCACGATGGATGTGGAGCCACGCTACGAGGAGTCGGACAACGAGTTTCTGAGAGAGGCACACGACTTCTTCAACACATGTGCGGTGGCCTACGATGCATGGAGTTGGTTCGAGGACTACATACGATTCAGCGGCGACGACTACATAGAGGCCAACGATGTGACCAACCCCGACTACATGACCGACTCCTGGCTTATCGACCGTGTGAGGAACACCGACATCAGCGTCATAAGCAACAGCGAACTGAGAGCGAGGGCCAAGAACTATATCGACAGCCTCATGTGGGTCATCAATGTAGACGATGATTATGAAT
>JAFUSD010000280.1 GCA_017480685.1 Bacteroidaceae bacterium | reverse complement strand
TTTACGTACTCTTGAGACTTAGGTATCTTCCTTACGATTACGTCCAGTTTTGAATGACGGATTTCTTCATCCCTTCGACGCTTATATGCTATTTTTGAGCATCGGGGAGAGCAGTACCATGACTCAACGGTCTTGGCCATGAATGGTTCTCCACAAACCATACATTTTCTTCTGATTTCAAATTTTGCAATTCCCATTTTAGGACATTTTTAATTCATTATTTTTACTCAAATATTTTTGTTGCACTTTATCGACTTTTTTGTTGCGGTACAAATAAGGAACATATATGAGATAGGAACCGATAGAAATCGATAACGAAGACCAAACCCCTTAAAACGGCAAATCCGTGTAACTCGGTGAGCTACACGGATTTGGTTTCCGATTGTTATTGTTTGTTATCTTTGAACTAGTGGACCTCCTCGAAGTCGGCGTCTTGGACGTCGTCGGTGGATGGGCCTTGCTGGGTTTGCTGGCCTCCGGCTTGCTGGTTGCCTTGGAATCCGGCGCCTGGACCTGCTTGCTGGCCTCCGGCTTGGCTGTACATCTTTTGCGATGCGGCTTGCATGACGGTGTTGAGTTCGTTCATGGCAGTGTCGATGGCTGTGAGGTCTTGGGCTTTGTGGGCATCCTTGAGTTTGGTGAGGGCTGCTTCGACGTTTCCGCGCTCGCTGCCGAGTTTGTCGCCGTTTTCGTTGAGGAATGTCTCGGTCGAGAATATCATGGAGTCGGCTTGGTTGAGTTTGTCAACTCGCTCGCGTTCTTTCTTGTCGGCTTCGGCGTTGGCTTCGGCTTCGGCTTTCATGCGGTTGATTTCGTCTTCCGAGAGTCCTGATGATGCTTCGATGCGTATTGACTGCTCTTTGCCTGTGGCTTTGTCTTTGGCGCTTACGTTGAGTATTCCGTTGGCGTCGATGTCGAAGCTGACTTCGATCTGTGGTACGCCTCGGCGTGCCGGTGCTATGCCTGTGAGGTTGAAGATTCCGATTTGCTTGTTTTGGTTGGCCATCGGGCGTTCGCCTTGGAGTACTCGGATGGTCACTTCTGTCTGGTTGTCGGCTGCTGTCGAGAATACTTCGCTCTTCTTGCATGGTATGGTTGTGTTGGCGTCGATGAGTTTGGTCATTACTCCGCCGAGGGTTTCGATACCCATTGACAGTGGTGTCACGTCGAGCAGTACGATGTCGCCCACGCCTTCTTCTTTGTTGAGGATGGCTCCTTGTATGGCTGCACCTACGGCTACTACTTCATCGGGGTTGACTCCCTTTGATGGCACTTTGCCGAAGTAGTCTTCAACGATCTTCTGCACGGCTGGGATACGTGTTGAGCCTCCGACGAGTATTACTTCGTCGATGTCGCTGGTCGAGATGCCTGCATCGCGTATGGCGTTCTTGCATGGTTCGAGACATGCCTGGATGAGGTTGTGTGCAAGGCTTTCGAACTTGGCTCGTGTGAGTGTCTTGACGAGGTGTTTTGGCATGCCGCTTGCCACGGTGATGTATGGCAGGTTGATTTCGGTCTGCGATGAGCTCGAGAGTTCTATCTTGGCTTTCTCGGCAGCTTCTTTGAGTCGTTGCATTGCCATTGGGTCGAGTGTGAGGTCGACGCCCTCTTCGGCTTTGAATTCTGATGCCATCCAGTCGATGATGACTTGGTCGAAGTCGTCGCCGCCGAGGTGTGTGTTACCGTTGGTTGAGAGCACTTCGAATACTCCGCCTCCGAATTCGAGTATTGAGATATCGAATGTTCCGCCGCCGAGGTCGAACACTGCTATCTTCATGTCTTTGTTGGCTTTGTCGATGCCGTATGCCAGTGCGGCTGCGGTCGGCTCGTTGACGATTCGCTTGACGTCGAGTCCGGCAATTTGTCCGGCTTCTTTTGTGGCTTGGCGTTGTGAGTCGCTGAAGTATGCAGGCACGGTGATGACTGCTTCTTTCACTTCTTGTCCGAGGTAGTCTTCGGCGGTCTTCTTCATTTTTTGCAGAATCATGGCCGAGATTTCCTGTGGTGTATAGAGTCGTCCGTCGATATCGACGCGCGGTGTGTTGTTGTCGCCTTTCTTTACTGCGTATGGTACGCGTGCTATTTCCTGTGACACTTGGTCGTAGGTCTCGCCCATGAAGCGCTTGATTGAGAAGACGGTGCGTTTCGGGTTGGTGATGGCCTGACGCTTGGCTGGGTCGCCCACTTTGCGTTCGCCTCCGTCAACAAATCCTACGATTGAAGGTGTTGTGCGTTTGCCTTCACTGTTTGCGATGACAACGGGTTCGTTGCCTTCGAATACGGATACACATGAGTTTGTGGTTCCGAGGTCAATTCCAATAATCTTTCCCATAGTTGTATTGTTTTATTTGTTTGTTATTCTTGTTGGTTTTGTGTGGCGTCTGCCTTGTGTGCAGTCGTCGTTTTATATGACAGCAAACAGTGTGCCAACCATGCCGCCGGTGTTTCGCAGGTTGCCGCATGGCGGTGTTTTTGGCGGAAAGTCTGCCACATTGACAAGTTTTAGTTCACTTTAGCATGTCAAGTCGTGACATGTTTCGATTTTTATTGTTACCTTTGCAGCATGAAACGATTTTTGTTTTTCCTCGTCTTGCAGGCGGCCATGTGTTTATGCTTGCCGTCAAGTCAGCGGTTGCATGCCTCTGACGATGTTGCCGACTACTTGTTGTTGGTTGATGTGTCGGGCAACGGACGCAATATATATATAGAAGGTATACAGCAGTCGATCGACTCGTTTTATGTTGAAGCCACGCGTCACGGGCGGCTCATAGCGTTGAATTTTGCCAAGACGGTGACGGCTGTGGACGACAGTCTCGGCGCCGACTACTACTCATATTGCGACCTTGGCCGTATGTTGCGCACGCTGCTATCGATACTGCGGCAGATTGAGAGCCGCCATGCCAGGGTGTTCATCGTGTCTGATTTCCACAATGCCTCGCCCCGCACCGGCAATGCAGGGCTCGATGCAGCCTCGATGTCGGACGTGAGTCGTGGTTTCGACGAGTTGTGTGCCACCCTCGACCTCAAGGCCTATCTCATGGTCATTCCGCCCTCAACGCGCTACGACGGCTATTCGCTCGATGCCGTGCAAGACGTGGTGGGTGCCGACCGCTGCCAGGTGGTGCCGGCATCGCCTGGCATCGAGACCACACGGTTCATGACCAGTTGCGTGAGGGAGACCAATTCCCTGCTCGGAATAGTAGACGGTCCGCAGCCCAAAGGCTCTGTCCCTGCCACACTGGCGGTGTTGCTGCTCATGGTTTTGGCAGTGACAGGACTGTGTCTGTACGACAAATACAGATGCCACATGAAACCACACTGATATCTGCGTCGTTTTATGACGATATCCTCGCAGGCTGTTGACGATATCCTCGCAGGCTGTTGACGATATCCTCGCGAGGCGTTGAGGATATCCTCATTTTTCATACCCCACACCGACATTTAGGGGCACGCATACATGTTTTCTTCGGTTTTTGTTTGGTGGAATGACAGAAAATGCGTAACTTTGCCGTAGTAAACCGACGAATCGTACGTCTAATCATCGTAAACCAATAAATAAAAGAAACCAAACAAACAATTATGGAACACGTAACATTGTCAATTTCGGCAGTTATCGGCGAAGGCTGGGAACTTGCCAAGAAGCACGGCCTCATGCTGGCAGTCATCTTATTAGCATTCTATCTTCTATGCAATCTGATAACGGCGCCATTCAGCATGCCGTCGCAAGAGGTGATGGATAAATACATGAATGCCATGCAGCATCAAGACTTCGACGGAGCCATGCGAGCTCTCAACAGCGTGACCACCGGAGCCGGCTACTACATCGCATCAATGCTAGAGTCGATTATCTCAATCGTATTCTATGCCGGCCTTGCCCGCACCTGCATCCTGCTTGCCAACCACAGCATGGACAAATTGTCGTTCGACGGATTCAAGATGCCGGTCATAACCTACCTCAAGGTGTTCGGCCTCAGCATCATCGTGGGCTTCATCGTCTTAATCGGTACCTTCCTCTGCGTCATCCCAGGCATCTGGCTTGGAGTCAAACTGTCGATGGCAGAATACTACCTGCTCGACCATCCCGAGGCAGGCATCATAGAATCGATGAAAGCCAGCTGGGAAATGACCAAAGGCAATTGGTGGAAACTGCTCGGACTTGCTTTCACCAACATCTTCCTCGTCCTGCTGGGATTATGCGTATGCTGCGTAGGAGCGCTGTTTGCAATTCCCTGGACTTATTTCAACGATGTGACAGCATACAACACACTGCTTGCCAACTACATACCCGAAGTACAGTATGAAACCGTGTAAGACCATCATGCGCCTGTGCATAGGTCTTTCCACACTGGCATGTATGGCCACATCGTGCAACGGGCAGAACAAGAGCGATGAACCCGAGGTGGTGTTCGAAACCACCTTGGGCGAAATCCGCGTACGCCTCTACAACGACACACCGCTGCACCGCGACCGCTTCCTGCAAAACGTGCGCAACGGACGCTACGACGGAGCACTATGGCATCGCATCATACGCAACTTCATGATTCAAAGCGGCGAGCAGCCCGCCACATTCGACGCCAACGGCGACACCCTGCAGATTGACACCGCCGACATGATTCCGGCCGAGATACACTATCCGCTCCACTTCCACCGCCGCGGAGCACTGGCCGCTGCACGCGAGGGCGACGACGTGAACCCCACTCGCAAATCAGACCCCACACAGTTCTACATCGTAACCGGCAGAGCATATCAGGATGATGCCCTGCGCGAACTCGACGCCGCACGCACCCAGCAAGCAGCCATACGCCTCTACGACCAGAAGCGAGCAGCCAACGCCGAAGAACTTGAAGCACTGCGCAAGGCCCGCGACACCCAAGGACTGAGCAACATGCTCGAGAAACTGCTTGACGAAGCACGATACGAGACATCGAAGAACCCACCCACACCATTCAACGAAGACCAGAAACGCGCCTATCGCACCGTGGGCGGAGCACCGTGGCTCGACGGCGAATACACCGTCTTTGGCGAAGTGGTGGAAGGCATGAAGACCGTGCTGGCAATCGAGAAAGTGAAGACCGGAGCAGCCGACCGCCCACTCGCCGACGTCAGAATACTGAAAGCATACATAGTGGAATAGCACCGAATTGATACAAACCCACCAAGACATACAATACCTGCAAGGCGTGGGGCCCGCACGAGCCCAAACCCTCGAACGCGAACTGGCGATACGTACCGTCGGCGACCTCCTCACGTACTATCCCTACAAATACGTAGACCGCACACACATATACCAGATAAGCGAAATCGACGGCAACATGCCATACGTGCAGGTGAAGGGCCGGATACTGTCGGCCGACACCGTGGGCGAAGGGCGCAACCGCCGGCTCGTGGCACGCATGAGCGACGGCACAGGAGTCATAGAACTGGTGTGGTTTCAAGGACTGAAGTATGCACTCAAGGGCTACGACTTCAACAAAGAATATGTGGCATTTGGCAAACCAACTGTCTACGGCGGACGCATCAACATAGCCCACCCCGAACTCGAGGAAGTGCGCCCCGACCACCTCGACACAAGCAAGACGGGTGTGTTCATGCCTGCCTACAACACCACCGACCGCATGAAGCGCGGCGGGCTCAACTCGGCAGCGATGGCAAAACTCACACGCCACATGCTCACGCTCTTCGACCATCCGTTTGCCGAAACACTCACCCCATACCTCACCGAGCACTACCACCTCATACCCTACGACACAGCCATACGCAACATACACTTCCCCGAATCGGCCGAACTGCTGCGACGCGCACAGGTGCGACTGAAGTTCGAAGAACTGTTCTACGTACAACTCAACATCCTGCGATACGTGCGCGACCGCATACGCCGCTACCGCGGACTCATGATGCCACACATCGGCACCGCCTTCAACACCTTCTACCACCAGCACCTGCCGTTCCAACTGACAGGAGCACAGAAGCGGGTGGTGCGCGAAATAAGAGAAGACATGCGCTCGGGCCGCCAGATGAACCGCCTGCTGCAAGGCGATGTGGGCAGCGGCAAGACACTCGTGGCACTGCTCAGCGCACTCATTGCAATCGACAACGGATTCCAGGCATGCATCATGGCACCAACCGAGATACTCGCAGAGCAACACCTCCAGACATTGCGCAACCTGCTGGGCGACATGCCAGTGAGAGTGGAACTCCTCACCGGAAGCGTGAAAGGCAAGCGACGCACGACGATACTCGCCGACCTCGCCGCCGGAACCATCAACATCCTGGTAGGCACACATGCCATAATCGAAGACAATGTGGTGTTCGCACGGCTCGGACTTGCCGTCATCGACGAGCAACACCGATTCGGAGTGGCACAACGAGCCAAGATGTGGCAGAAAAACGACACACCGCCACACGTGCTGGTCATGACAGCCACACCCATTCCGCGCACACTGGCCATGACACTATATGGCGACCTCGACGTGAGCGTAATCGACGAACTGCCACCAGGACGCAAACCCATAGCAACCCTGCACATGTTCGACTCGCATCGCGCGAGTATATATAAAAAGGTGTTGCGCGAGATGGAGCATGGACGACAGGTGTATATCGTATATCCGCTCATCAAGGAAAGCGAAAAGAGCGACATGAAGAACCTGGAGGAAGGATACGTACAAATCTGCCGCCAGTTTCCACAATACAAAGTAGGCAAGGTGCACGGACAGATGAAGCCAGCCGACAAAGACGCCGAGATGCAACGATTTGCCGCAGGCGAGACACAGATACTCGTGGCAACCACGGTGATAGAAGTGGGAGTGAATGTGCCCAATGCCAGCGTGATGATCATCGAAAATGCCGAGCGCTTCGGCCTGAGTCAGCTGCACCAGCTGCGCGGACGCGTCGGCCGTGGAGCCGACCAGTCGTATTGCATCCTGGTGACCAACTACGAAATAGGCAACGACACACGTCGACGCCTGCAAATCATGGTCGACTCGACCGACGGCTTCGAGATAGCAGAGCACGACCTCAAGCTGCGCGGCCCAGGCGACCTCGAGGGTACACAACAAAGCGGCATGGCATTCGACCTCAAGATTGCCAACATAGCCACCGATGGCCAAATACTCACCCTTGCACGCGATGCCGCACAGTTCATCATCGACCACGACCCCGACGAAGCCAACCCGCAGAACACAATCCTATGGCGCCGACTCAAGGAACTGCGGAAAACCAACATCTACTGGGGAGCAATCAGCTGAGGCCCCCTCCTTACTCCCCCAAAGGGAGAGAGGCACACAAGGATACGCAACAGGTACACAACCGAAACACAACAACTACACGGGTGATACACAACAACTACACGGGTGTAACACAAGCAATGCTTCCCTAGCGTTTGTGCCGCGAGATTTGGTCTCGCGGGTTCCCAAAGCACCCGCTATTCATTATTAATTATTCATTATTAATTATTAATTAT
>JAFUSD010000024.1 GCA_017480685.1 Bacteroidaceae bacterium | reverse complement strand
TCCGACAGCATTATGTCAGATATGGCACGCCACCTCGTAGAGCATCTCAATGCAGGCAAACAGGGAGAGAGACTGCCGCTCATAGTCCACACGGCTGGCAGCATTGCGATGGATGTCATCCCCGCCGACCGCCGCGGAGTGCTCTATCCCATGCAGACATTCTCGAAGCAACGCATTGTAGACTTCAGCCAGATACCCATATTCATCGAAGCCAATCATGCCGACGACCTCGAAATGCTGCGAGCGGTGGCAACTGCACTGTCGCAGAGCGTGCAAACACTCTCGTCGACCGACCGCCGGTATCTGCACCTTGCAGCCGTCTTCTGCAGCAACTTCAGCAACCACTGCTACACGTTGGCCGACAAAATACTCAGTCGGCACAATGTGCCGTTCAGTGCCATGTTGCCTCTTATCGACGAAGTGGCGGCAAAAGTGCATTCGATGTCTCCACACGATGCCCAGACAGGACCGGCACGACGCCACGATGCCAACGTGATGCATGCCCATATTGAGCTGTTGGATGACGACAAGCGATTACAGAATATCTATAAAATCATGTCAGAAAGTATAGCCGATGATTAACTACGACCTGAAACATATACGCGCCATATTCTTCGATGTCGACGGTGTGCTGAGCCGTCAGACCATCTCGCTCCACCCGTCGGGCGAGCCGATGCGTACCGTCAACATAAAAGACGGATATGCAATGCAACACGCAGTGAAGCAGGGCTTTCTCATAGCCATCATCACCGGAGCTGCCACCGAAGCCGTACGACTGAGGTATGAGCGACTGGGTGTTACCGAAATACATCAGGGTGCTGCTCGTAAGATTGAGGTCTACGAGCAACTATGCAACAAGTATGGGCTCGACGACTCTGAAGTGATGTTCATGGGCGACGATATCCCCGACTATGAGGTGATGCGCCGATGCGGACTCCCCACATGTCCAGCCGATGCTGCACCCGAGATAAAAGCCGTGGCAAAGTATGTGTCGGACTATAACGGAGGCGAGGGATGTGCACGCGACGTGATTGAACAGGTGTTGAAAGTTCAGAACAAGTGGATGCACAACACCGAAGCATTTGGATGGTAACAGATTATGAAGATAGTATTAGCAAGCAACTCACCCCGACGCAAGGAACTGCTGGCGGGCCTCGAACTCGACTTCGAGGTGCGCACCATGAACGGAATCGATGAGTCGTATCCCGCCGAACTGCGGGGCGAGGACATACCCACCTATATATCACAACAAAAAGCACGTGCCTATCTGCCCACATTGGCCGACGATGAATTGCTCATCACAGCCGATACAATAGTGTATCTCGACCATGTGGTGCTTGGCAAACCAGCCAATCGCGACGAAGCGATACACATGCTTAAAGCACTGTCGGGGCGTAGGCACGATGTGATTACTGGCGTAACTCTCGCTACCAAAGACAAGAGCCTGAGCTTTGCATCGACCACACGTGTTGAGTTCGCACAGCTGTCTGACGATGACATCTGCCACTATGTAGATGTTTACCGTCCCTTCGACAAAGCTGGAGCATACGGAATACAAGAATGGATTGGATACATCGGAGTACGTAGCATCGAAGGCAGCTACTTCAACGTGATGGGCCTGCCCGTGCAACGACTGAGCGAAGCACTGAAAGTAATGTATAAATCATAAACAGAAATGACAAAGAATATCACACCGGTATTGCTTCTGACCGGTTACCTCGGAAGCGGAAAGACAACGCTTGTGAACCGAATACTGGCCAACAAGCGAGGCATTAAGTTTGCAGTTATAGTCAACGATATAGGCGAAGTGAACATCGACGCCGACCTCATCGAGAAGGGTGGGGTGGTAGACCAAAAGGACGACAGCCTCGTGGCTCTTCAGAATGGATGTATATGTTGCACACTGAAGATGGACCTCGTGGAACAATTGCACGACATCATCAGCATGCATCGCTTCGACTACATAGTGATTGAAGCCAGCGGAATATGCGAGCCGGCTCCAATAGCACAAACCATCTGCTCCATTCCACAGATGGAACCCAAGTACACTCGCGACGGAGTGCCTCAGCTCGATTGCATAGTGACCGTGGTCGATGCCCTGCGCCTGAAAGACGAGTTTGGCAGCGGTGCCGACCTCATGCGTCATGATATCGACGACGAAGACATAGAGAACCTCGTCATTCAGCAGATTGAGTTCTGCAACATCATTCTGCTCAACAAGGCATCCGAGGTGGAACCCAAGGAACTGGAGCGCATACGCCAGATAATTCGTGCGCTGCAACCCAAGGCCGAAATCATCGATTGCGATTATGGCGATGTAGACCTCGACAAGATAATCAATACCCGCATGTTCGACTTCGAGCGTGTGGCAACCTCTGCCACATGGATCGACGAGATTGAGAATCATCACGCCGACGATGATGACGACGATGATGACGACGAACATGACCACGATGAGCATCATCACCACCATCACCACGCCGACGATGATGACGACGAACATGACCATCATCATCACGAGCATCATCATCACCACGACGATGAGGGTGAAGCAGAAGAATATGGCATAGGTACATTCGTCTACTATCGCCGCCGTCCGTTCGACATCGGGCTCTTCGATGAGTTTGTGGCACGCCGCTGGCCGAAGTCGGTCATCCGTGCAAAGGGTATGTGCTACTTCCGCAGCGAGCAACACCTCTGCTATGTGTTCGAGCAAGCCGGACGTCAATTCTCGCTCAAGAATGCCTGACAATGGTATGCCACAATGC
>JAFUSD010000279.1 GCA_017480685.1 Bacteroidaceae bacterium | reverse complement strand
TGGTTGCGGTCGGCCGGACGTTGTGATAACTTAGTGCCGACAATGGTGATTACACTCGACAGCGCATCGCTCAGGTTGTTTATGGCATCCATTACTATGGCAATCGAGCCTGCAACGATACCTACAAAAGCCTTGAACGTAGCCAACAACACGTTGGCCGCTATGCCAATCCAACTGGTACGTATGATTTGTGATGAACGATTCATATTGTGTGTCTATTTATTTCGAAGTGCAAAATTACACAATTATTTTCAAACACACATCATGATTCTCGATTATTTAATCTCAACAGAACATATTATTACCATTATAAATATCATTATCAACATCTACTTCCTTTAATCTCCGGTGTTTATTACAAAAAAAATGAACGCACATTCACATGTACGTCCACCCAAAAAAACAACAATTATAAAAAAGTTTACTACTTATCAATGAATATGTTCATGCTTGTTAGTATTCTGTTTTTTTTTATTTATATCTTCATTCCACATAGGGTATTGCAACTTTAATGTTGGTTGTATGGATTTCTTTGTCCTTGCGGCCATCCAGTCATTCGATTTGGTTGCTGTTGTTGCTGTGGATTAAACATCTTCAGCACTTCCATGTTCCACTTTGACAAGGCGAATCTTACTTTATATATTTTCTTCCAAGTCAGTACGGTGTGGAATTTCTTGTAATATGTCTGTTCAAGTTTTCTGCTTTCAATTTCGAGAGCTTGTACTTTGCTGATGATTTGTTCGTATTCGTTCTCTGATTTATCGCCGAATCCTTGATAGATTGTTCTTTGTATCTTGTCGTTAATTTCACGTTGCTTATTCAGCATTTCGTGCATCAGCGGGAAGAATTTCTGACATTCAGCAGCGGTTAGTCCTGCATCGTTTTTCACAAACTGTTCAAGTCTTTGGTTGAACAATTCGGGTGAAAACTGCCTTGGGCCTTGTTGTTGCCATTGTTCTCGCCTCTGTCCTTGCTGATCCTGCCCTTGGCGTTGGTTGTTGTTCCATTGCGCATAGGCTACGGTCGAAGTGCATAGACAGATTAGTATGACAATGTAATGTTTCATCTTCCTTTTTGTTTTAGTTAATATGCATTGCCTGACATGTAGTTGTATACATCTCCTAAGTCGACCATGGCGTAGTTGAGTACTTCCTGCTTATATGCATCGTCGTAGGTTTCTTCATAGTTTGCAGGTTGTGCATTGCTAATGAGTTGTGGTTGGCTTATATCTGTAGTCTTGTTGTTTAATACATTGACACAGATAATTGTACCGGCAATACATGCTGCAGCTACACCTACCCAGCTTTTCCAATATGTTTTCTTGGAAGGAGCAATGCTTATGACCTTTGTTTCTTCGGCAGGGATGTTAGCCATCACTCTTGCAGTGAGTGTGTCGAAATATCCCTCTGGCACGACGAATGGGTTGGCCTTATTGCAGTGTGTGAGTATGTCTTTGTTTGCTTTCATATCTGTTGTAGTTTTTATCTTTTACGTTGATTTGACTATTTGTAATCTGAAAGGTTTAATCTCGTTTGTTAAAATAGTCTTCGATTTTTTTTACTGCCAGGTGGTAGGACGCTTTTAGTGCTCCGACGCTTGTGCCAGTAATCTTTGACATGTCTTCGTATTTCATGTCGTCGAAGTATTTCATGTTGAACACTGCTTTTTGTTTGTCGGGTAGACTTGCTATTGCTTCTTGCAGCATTATTTGTGTGTTGTCTCCATCAAAATAAGGATCGCTTTCGAGCGTCTCGGCTACCATCGAGCCTACATCGTCGAGTGATAGTTGTTCTCGTTTATGATTGAGGAATGTTATGCTTTCGTTGTAGGCTATTTTGTATAGCCATGTTGAGAGTTTTGAATCGCCTCTGAAAGTTGTAATGTTTGTCCAAGCTTTGATAAATGTGTTCTGAAGTACGTCGTCGGCATCGTCGTGGTCTACTACGATACGCCTTATCTGCCAGTAAAGTGGTTGTCCGTAGTGGCCGACAATCTCTTCAAAGGCTCGGTGTTGGCTTTTGGGATCTTGCAGCCGTTTTAGTACCTCTTCTTCATTGTATTTGCTTGTCGCCATGGTGCATCCCTGTTCGTAGTTTGCTGGATAGGCTCTGCTGGTTGGTGTTTGCTCCCGTGCTGAGGTGTGGTTTGTTGTTTCTCTCTTCTTGTATGGGAGTTTTTTTTGTGTTGCAGTAGCTTAGTGCTTTTGTGTTGTTATTTGAGGTACACTTTCCGGACTGTATTACCTACTTTGATGATGTAGCATCCTTTGGGGAGGCTACTGAGTTCAATGGCTTTGTCGGCGCTGTCTATTTTCTGTGTAATAACCTTGACACCGGCGAGGTTGTATACTTCCACAACTTGTTGTGCAGCATTTTTTATGTGCAGTGTTGATTCGGTGACTGTAATGGCAATGGCTTGCAATTCTGTTTCTGCGGTTGCTTGTTTTTGTGTTTCCACAGGGTTTTTCTGCACGTCTTGTGCCATGACTGCAGGGGCAGTGCTCAAGAGCATTGCTGTCACCATTGTTATCAGTATTCTTCTAATCATACGCAGTCCTATTTCAGTTTTCGGTACAAAGTTAGTGCTTCTTTTTATAATGTGCAAGTTTTTTTATGTTTTTTTTTTGATGATGACGTTATTTTGTGTGTTTTTTGTGGTTTATTTAAAAAATAAGGTGTACTTTTGCGGTACACCTTACTTTAATATATGTCGCTGGGTGGTTTTGCCGGTCTCAGCTTTTTTGCTGTTTCACCTATGCCGTGGCATGGGGTGAATTACTCTGCTGTTTCTGCTGCTGTTTCTGCTTCTGCTGCTGTTTCTGCTTCTGCTGCTGTTTCTGCTTCTGCTACTGTTTCTGCTTCTGCTGCTGTTTCTGCTACAGTAGCTTCAACGGTTGCTGGAGTTTCAGCTGGAGTTTCTGCTTTTGCTGGCTTGGCAGCTGATGTCATTTCGGCTTTGAGTGCTGCAAGTGCATCGATGTCGCCAAGGGTTGTGCTGGCTGCCTTGTTTTGGATGGCCGGTGTCTCTTCTTTCTTGGCCTTTGGAGCTTTCTTGGCAGCTTCCTTCTTTGCAGCTCTTGCTTCTGCGCGCTGTATGTCTTCGTAGATGCGGCTGTGTGAGAGGATGATGCGCTTAGCGTCTTTGTTGAATTCGATAACTTTGAATTCAAGTGTTTCGCCCAGCTGTGCCTGGCTTCCGTCTTCCTTGACGAGGTGCTTTGGTGTTGCAAATCCTTCTACGCCATGCTCAAGGCTGATAACTGCTCCCTTGTCGAGTATTTCGATGATCTTGCCTTCGTGTACAGAATCTTGTGTGAAGATGGTCTCGAAGTTGTCCCATGGGTTGTCTTCAATCTGCTTGTGACCAAGGCTGAGACGACGGTTTTCCTTGTCGATATCGAGTACTTGTACTTCGATTTCTGCGCCAATCTGTGTGAACTCTGATGGGTGCTTGATTTTCTTTGTCCAAGAGAGGTCTGAGATGTGGATGAGTCCGTCAACACCTTCTTCGATTTCAACGAATACGCCGAAGTTGGTGAAGTTGCGAACTCGTGCCATGTGGTTGGAACCAACGGGGTACTTCTCTTCGATTTTCTCCCATGGGTCTTCCTTGAGTTGCTTGATGCCGAGTGACATCTTGCGCTCGTCGCGGTCGAGGGTGAGGATTACTGCCTCTACTTCGTCGCCTACTTTCATGAAGTCTTGTGCGCTGTGGAGGTGTGCGCTCCAGCTCATTTCAGATACGTGGATGAGACCTTCTACGCCTGGAGCTATTTCGATGAATGCTCCGTAGTCGGCCATCACTACTACCTTGCCCTTCACTGTGTCGCCAACCTTGAGGTTAGGATCGAGTGCATCCCATGGATGTGGAGTGAGTTGCTTGAGACCGAGAGCTATGCGCTTCTTCTCTTCGTCGAAGTCGAGGATGACGACGTTGATCTTTTGGTCGAGTTCCACCACTTCTTTCGGATCGCTTACGCGGCCCCAAGAGAGGTCTGTGATGTGTATGAGACCGTCAACACCGCCGAGGTCGATGAATACACCGTAGGATGTGATGTTCTTAACCACACCTTCGAGAATCTGGCCTTTCTCGAGCTTGCTGATGATTTCTTTCTTTTGTGCTTCGATTTCTGCTTCGATGAGTGCTTTGTGAGATACGACCACGTTTTTGAAGTCTTGGTTGATCTTGACAATCTTGAACTCCATAGTCTTGCCGACAAATGTGTCGTAGTCGTGGATAGGACGTACGTCGATTTGGCTTCCTGGCAGGAATGCTTCGGTGCCGAGTACGTCGACGATCATACCTCCCTTAGTGCGGCACTTGATGAATCCCTTGACGATTTCGCCTGATTCGTAAGCTGCAGTTACGCGGTCCCATGAGCGAGACTGGCGTGCACGTTTGTGTGAGAGGTTGAGCTGACCCTTCTTGTCTTCTTGGTTCTCGATGTAGACTTCTACTTTGTCGCCTACAGCAAGTTCTGGATTGTAGCGGAATTCGCTGCGTGGGATGATGCCGTCGGACTTGTAGCCTATGTTGACTACTACCTCGCGATCGTTTATTGCGGTAACGGTACCGTCGACTACTTCACCCGGGTTGATGTTGTTGAGTGTGCCTTCGTAGGCTTGTGTTTCTGCTGCAATGTTTGCAGGGTTCTTTCCGTGTTCGAATGCTTCCCAATCGAACTCTTCAAGTGGTTGGATGTTTTTTGTTTCTACCATAATTTTGTTTGAGTTTTGTTTTTTTTGACAAATTAGACATTATGTTGTTCGCAGTGCGTCCGCTTGTGGGCGGTACGCGCAAATCGGGTGCAAAGTTACGAATTATTATGTAAATGGCAATTTTTGTTGGGGTATAATTTGTCTTTTAAGGGTCTTTTTTGTGGTGTGAAGCGTTTTTTTTACTTTGTAGATGAAAAAAAGTGGTTGTGTTGCCTTTGTTTGTCAGTAAGTTTTTGTACCTTTGCAGGTGCAAACGGCGGTTTGCTGCTATTGCATCACTTGGGGTTGACATGGATTTGACAGCAAGTCGAGGTGGTAGGTAAGCATGCAGAGCGTCCTTGGATAGGCTCTTAAAACTCATCCTTGCAGAAATTTATCTGGCAACAACTCTTATGCTCTCGCAGCATGATCGAAGTATAGTAGATCGGCTTCATTCCTTTGTCAGACATTGGAACGAGACATCGCGCCTGAAGCCCCGTCCCGAGGCGGCAGGATAAGCGGTGCAGCAAATTCGGGAATAGTCGGCGCGCGCCTCGGCGGGTCGATGAAGTCGTAGAGGATAAGGCCATGGTTCGGTGGTTCAGGTCAGACCGCAGCACGAAAACCAAAACTGAACTAAGCATGTAGAAAGCTTATGGTCTCCTTGTTTGGACGAGGGTTCGATTCCCTCCAGCTCCACTACGTTACGCTCTCGGTCATCGAACCCAGGGCGTTTTTTTTATGACAGCATTCCATGCTGTTCGTCCCTCCAGCTCCACGTTGTTACGCTCTCGGTCATCGAACCTTGAGCGTTTTATTTTGACAGCATTCCATGGTCGGGGCTGCGGAATATGTGTGGGTCGCATTTTTGAGATATACAATGTTCTTTGTGTGGCAATGTGTTTTCGCGCGCGTGTATATATAGTAATGTGTGCGGATTCTGTTTTTAGGTGCCGAATGGGGGTGGGGTATGTTGCTTCGTGTACGGTGTCATGCCTGTCATGAAATGTGAGGATATCGTCAACAGCCTGCGAGGATATCGTCAACAGCCTGTGAGGATATCGTCAACAGCCTGCGAGGATATCGTCACAAATCGGTGTTGCAGTCGGTCTTTATATCATCTGATGTGGAAAACGATGCCTGCGTGCAAAAAAATGTCATGCTTTTGTGTATTTTTCTTTCATTTTGTTTGGTGGTTCAAATTATTTTCGTAACTTTGCAGCCGAAATGAGACGTAATAACAATACATATTGGCGCTGGCAAAGCTTCGGATTTTCTTCGAGGTTGCCTTGGCGTGTGCTCATTTGATATACCATTTTTGGAATTAAATTTTCGTAAGATTTTGTATTAATGTTGTAACACGAGCCTGTCGGCAGCTGCTGACGGGCTTTTTCTTTGTTCCCTATCAGTTCAGATTCCGGCCGGCTTCAAAACCAAGAAAAACAAATATAATCGTTATGGACAATTACAATGTAGACAACCGCGGCTTCTATGGCCGCTATGGCGGAGCGTATGTTCCCGAGATTCTTTATAAGACGGTTGACGACTTGCGTCGTGCTTATCTGCCTGTCTTGGAGAGTGAAGACTTCCAGCGCGAGTATCGTGGTTTGCTTCGCGACTATGTGGGTCGTCCGTCGCCCCTGTATTATGCAAGTCGGATGAGCGAGCGCTATGGCTGCAGGCTGTTTCTGAAACGCGAGGACCTGAACCACACCGGAGCCCACAAAATCAACAACGCCCTTGGCCAGATACTGCTGGCGCGACGCATGGGCAAGACGCGCATCATTGCCGAGACGGGCGCAGGGCAGCACGGGGTGGCCACAGCTACCGCCTGTGCGCTCTTCGGTATGCCGTGTACGGTTTATCAAGGTGCACTCGATGTTCAGCGCCAGCACATGAATGTGGAGCGTATGAAGATGCTGGGTGCTGAGGTGGTGCCGGTGAATACTGGCAACCAAACGCTGAAGGATGCCACTAACGAGGCCATACGCGACTGGTGCTGCCATCCGGCCGAGACGTTCTACATCATAGGCAGCACCGTGGGGCCCCACCCATATCCCGACCTCGTGGCCCGGCTCCAAAGCATCATCAGCGAGGAACTGAGGTGGCAGCTCGAGGAAAAAGTGGGCCGCAACTATCCCGACTATCTCATGGCCTGTGTGGGTGGCGGCAGCAATGCGGCAGGAACCATCTACCACTATCTTGACGATGAACGTGTGAAGATAGTGCTTGCCGAAGCAGGCGGGCTGGGGATAGACAGCGGGCAGACTGCAGCTTCGCTCCAGGCAGGCACCGTGGGCATACTGCACGGCAGCAAGATAAAACTTATGCAGACCGCCGACGGACAAATCATAGAGCCTTATTCCATCAGTGCCGGACTCGACTACCCCGGCACCGGACCCATCCACTGCCATCTCTCCGACACACATAGGGCAAAGGTGGTGGCGGTGAACGACGACGAGGCACTGCGTGCTGCATTCGAACTGACACGCCTCGAGGGCATCATACCGGCACTCGAAAGTGCACATGCACTGGGCGCATTGCCAAAAATGCACTTCAACCCCGACGACATAGTGGTGCTGACTGTGAGCGGACGAGGCGACAAGGACCTCGAAACCTACCTGAAAAACGTGTGACGACTGTGCACAAGCATGCAGCAGAAAACAAACGGACACAACACATAAAATATAATAAATCATAAATTATCCACAAATAAAACACATATTGACATGTACCACTATCATACCGCAAGCCGCCACATCATGGGCGACCTCATAACCCCAGTCAGTGCATATCTGCGTCTGCGCGACATGTATCCGCAGAGCGCACTGCTCGAGAGCTCAGACTATCATGGAGGCGACAACAGCCGCTCGTTCATAGCAGTAAACCCCATAGCATCAGTGTCGATAGAGCACGGCACGGCTTACCTACGCATGCCCGACTCCAGCGTGGTGACCCATGCCGTAGACGAGCACTACCAGGCCGACCGTGCCATCACCAACTTCCTCGACAACTTCAGTGTGGAAGGCACAGATGCCGGTTACTGCGGACTCTATGGCTTCACTTCGTTCAATGCCGTACGCTACCTTGAGAACATAGAAGTGAAAGACGAGACACAGGACAGAAACGATGCCCCCGATATGATTTACATCCTGTATAAGCATGTAATCGTATTCGACCACTTCAACAACTCCATGACCCTGGTCGAACTCGTTGCCGACGGCGAGAATGATTCGCTCTCGCAACTGGAACACGACATAAACCACAAACCATGCACTGTCTACGGATTTCATGCCACAGAACCATGTACCAGTACCCTCACCGACGACGAACACCGCGAGAACATACGCCGCGGCATACGTCACTGCCAACGTGGCGACGTGTTCCAGATTGTATTGTCGCGCCGTTTTGTGCAACCCTACGAAGGCGATGACTTCCAGCTATACCGTGCGCTGCGCACCATCAACCCATCGCCATACCTCTTCTATTTCGACTTCGGAGGTTTCCGCATTTTCGGCTCAAGCCCCGAAACCCACTGCTGCATCGACGGACGACATGCATACATTGACCCAATAGCAGGCACTACACGCCGCACGGGCAACAAGGCCGAAGATGAACGCAACGCACAATACCTGCTGGACGACCCCAAAGAAAATGCCGAACACGTGATGCTGGTAGACCTGGCACGCAACGACCTGAGCCGCAATTGCCACGATGTGCACGTCGACTTCTTCAAAGACATGCAATACTACAGCCATGTCATCCATCTGGTGAGCCGTGTGTCGGGGACACTCGACGACGGAGCCGACCCCGTCAAGGCTTTTGTCGACACCTTTCCTGCCGGCACACTATCGGGGGCTCCAAAGGTAAAAGCCATGCAACTGATAAGCCTGTATGAACCTCACAACCGTGGAGCCTACGGTGGATGCATCGGCTTCATCGGCTTCAACCGAAACCTGAACCAAGCCATCACAATACGCACATTCGTCAGCCGCAACGGCGAACTGTGGTTCCAGGCAGGAGGCGGAATCGTGGCGAAGAGCGATGTGGAATACGAATTGCAGGAAGTGAACAACAAGTTGGGAGCACTGCGCAAGGCCATAGACATGGCACAAGGGCAAACCGGGCAGTGAAGAAATAATATGTAAGAACGAAAAACTGAAGGACATGAAAATAACAATCATAGACAACTACGACTCGTTTACATACAACCTGAGTCATCTTCTTAAAGAACTTGGAGCAGAGGTAACGGTCTTTCGCAACGACCGCTTTCAGCTGGCCGACCTCGCATCGTCCGACAAGATAGTGCTTTCGCCAGGACCCGGCATACCATCCGAGGCCGGACTGCTTATGGACGTTATAGACCACTATGCACGGTCGAAACCCATACTCGGCGTGTGTCTTGGTCATCAGGCCCTGGGACAATACTTCGGCGCACAGCTGCTGAATATAGGCGATGTGGTACACGGAGTGGCTACACCCGTTCAGATAACGACCGCCGATTATCTGTTCGACGGACTTCCGTCAAGCATCGAGGTGGGACGATATCACTCATGGGTGATATCTGCCGAGTCTATGCCAGCCGCTATAGAAACTATATGCATGAGCACCGACCAGCAAGTGATGGCCTTGCGACATGTCACACTCGACATACGCGGCATACAGTTCCACCCCGAAAGCGTGCTTACACCCTGTGGACGCACAATTATGAAGAACTGGCTGGAACATTAACTGCATGCAACGATACATATCACTCCATGTAATATATCATTCATCATCATGCATCATCCACTATTCATCATCATTCATCATCCACTATTCATCATCAAACATAATTAATTACTAATAATCAAACATCATTATTGCCATGAAACAATATCTTTTGAAACTCATTGACGGGTCAACCCTGACTCGTGAGGATACTCACGAAATTATGCTTAACATCACTCGCGAGAAGTATAACGAACAACAGATTGCAGCCCTGCTTATGGCCATGCAAGCTCGCGGGGTGAGTGTAGACGAGTTGCTCGGCTTCCGCGACGGGCTGCTCGAGACAGGCTTGTACGTAGATTTTTCCGACTACGACACCCTTGACATCGTAGGCACTGGCGGCGACCAGAAGAACACGTTCAACATCTCTACCTGTTCGGCATTCGTCATAGCCGGAGCCGGCTATAAAGTAACCAAGCACGGCAACGGGGCATCAACATCGGTGTCGGGGGCAAGCAATGTGCTCGAAGGGCATGGAGTGAAGTTCACATCCAACTACGACATCCTGCACCGTTCGCTTGCTGAGGCCGGCATCTGCTATTTCCACGCACCGCTCTTTGCTTTTGGCATGAAGTACGTAGGACCTACACGCCGTGCGCTTGCCATCCCAACCTGCTTCAACCTGCTGGGACCACTCGTCAATCCGTGCCATCCCAAGTATTCACTCCACGGAACAGCCAACCAGTCGCAGCTGAGGCTATACACCAATCTGCATCAAAGGCTGGGCGACAACTACGGAGTGGTCACCTCCTATGACGGATACGACGAGATTTCGCTGACCAGTGGCTTTAAACTCTGCACCAATCATTTTGAGAAGGTATACACACCGAAGGATATGGGCTTCGATTATGTGCGTCCTGAAGAAATATATGGGGGCAACTCTGCCGAGTCAGCCCGTATGATTTTCGATTCTGTGCTCGAGTGTCATGCCACAAAGAGCCAAACCAATGTGATATTAGCCAATGCAGCATGTGGAATAAGTGTGATGAATCCCAACCTCTCAATCGAGGAATCGGTGGAACAGGCACGCGAGTCGCTCGAAAGCGGCAAGGCACTGCAGACGTTCAAGAAATTTGTAGAGATAAATTCGTGAACTTATGGATATTCTTGATGAGATAGTAGCTCATAAACGCCAAGAGCTGTGTGAGCAGAAAGCCATTGTGCCTCCTGCCGAGTTGTATCAGATGGTGGAGCGTGAGATTAGTGAAGGCAATCGTCGGATGTTGTCGATGCGTGAATCGCTGTTGCGCTCATCCTCGGGCATCATTGCCGAGTTCAAGCGAAAATCGCCGTCGAAGGGTTGGATTCACGAAGATGCACAGGTTGAAGATGTGACGCGTCAGTATGTATGTGGTGGTGCTTCGGCACTTTCCATCCTCACTGACAACAGATATTTCGGCGGCGACATGCGTTTTATACGCAGGGTGCGTCAATGTACTGACATT
>JAFUSD010000278.1 GCA_017480685.1 Bacteroidaceae bacterium | reverse complement strand
ATCTGCGACCACCACGTGCCCGACGCCGTGCTGCCACCGGCCGTGGCCATCCTCAACGCAAAACGCCAAGGAGCCACCTACCCCTACAAGGACCTCTCGGGATGCGGAGTGGGCTTCAAGCTGATGCAGGCCTTCGCCTTGAGCAACGGCATCGCGTTCAGCACACTCGTGCCGCTGCTCGACCTCGTGGTGGTGAGCATCGCGGCCGACATAGTGCCCATCATGGGCGAGAACCGCATACTGGCCTACCACGGCATGAAACAGCTGAACAACAGCCCGAGCACCGGACTCAAAGCCATAATCGATGTGTGTGGACTGACCGACAAAGACATACACATGTCGGACATCATATTCAAGATAGGTCCGCGCATCAACGCCTCCGGCCGCATACAAAACGGCAAGGAATCGGTGCGCCTGCTCATCGAGCACGACTACGACGAGGCACAGAAGAAAGCACAGCAGATAGACCAATACAACGAGGAACGCAAAGAACTCGACAAACGCATGACCGAAGAAGCCAGCCAACTCGTCAGCACCCTGCCAGAGATGAAAGACGAGAGCGCCATCGTCATCGTAGGCGACGACTGGCACAAGGGAGTGATAGGCATCGTGGCATCACGACTGACCGAGCAATACTTCCGTCCGGCAGTAGTGCTCACCAAGTCGGCAGGCGAAGTCACCGGCTCGGCGCGCAGCGTCACCGGCTTCGATGTCTACAAAGCCATAGAGTCATGCCGCGACCTGCTCGAGAACTTCGGCGGACACACCTACGCAGCCGGACTCTCCATGCGCGAAGAAAACGTAGACGCATTCCGCGAACGATTCAACCAATACGTGGCAGCCAACATACGGCCAGAACAGATAAAACCACAACTGCACATAGATGCCGAGATCAGTTTCAAGGAAATAACATCGAAACTACACAACGACCTCAAGCGCATGCGGCCCTTCGGACCCGAAAACACAAAGCCCGTCTTCTGCACACATCAGGTCTACGACTACGGCACAAGCAAGGTGGTTGGGCGCGACCAGGAACACATAAAGCTGGAACTGGTAGACAACAAGTCGAACAACGTGATGAACGGCATAGCCTTCGGCCAAAGCTCAGAAGCCAGATACATAAAGACCAAACGATCGTTCGACATAGTATACACAATAGAAGAAAACACACACAAACACGGCGAGGTGCAACTCCTCATCGAAGACATCAAGACACACGCTGACGACGATGCAACAAGCGGACTTCCTACAGATACTAAAGACTAACTGGGGCTACGACTCCTTTCGTGGCATACAGCAGGAAATCATCCAAAGCATAGCAAGCGGCCACGACACCTTGGGGCTCATGCCCACCGGCGGCGGAAAGTCGATATGCTTCCAAGTGCCCACACTTGCCATGGATGGTCTCAACATCGTCATAACACCCCTCATATCACTCATGCGCGACCAAGTGACTCGGCTGAGGATGAATGGCATCAAAGCCACTGCAATCTATTCGGGCATGAGCCGCGACGAGGTGGAACGCGCCTACGACAACTGCATATACGGCAACTACAAGTTCCTATACATATCGCCCGAACGAATAGCAGCCGACACATTCCGACAACGCATACGCCACATACGCCACATCTGCATGATAACCGTAGACGAGGCACACTGTGTGTCGCAGTGGGGATACGACTTCCGCCCGTCATACCTCAAGATAGCCGAACTGAGACACATCATCCCATACCACGTGCCGATACTGGCACTCACGGCAACCGCCACCCCGAGAGTGGTAGACGACATACAGGAACAACTGGAATTCAGCCAGCGCAACGTGATATCGATGAGTTTCGACCGCCAAAACCTGGCATACGTGGTGAGGCAAACGGCCGACAAGCCAACCGAGACCGTCAGCATACTGCAACGCATGAACCATGGTAGCGCCATAGTCTACACACGAAGCCGCAAACTCACAGCTGAGCTGGCACGACTGCTCAACCAACATGGCATCACTGCCGACAACTACCACGCAGGACTCAATGCCACGGAACGCAACCACAGGCAAGAACTATGGACCACCGGACGGGTGAGGGTCATGGTGGCAACCAACGCATTCGGAATGGGAATAGACAAGGCCGACGTACGGCTGGTGATACACTATGCCATGCCCGACTCGATAGAAAGCTATTTCCAGGAAGCAGGACGCGCAGGGCGCGACGGACAAAAAGCATACGCAGTGCTGCTATATAACCCCGTCGACAAGGCCGTGATGCAGCGACGAGTGGCCGACAAATACCCCGAACCACAATACATACGCCAGACATACGAAGATGCATGCCACTTCCTGTCGGTAGGCATGGGTGAAGGCATGGGACACTTGTTCGACTTCAGCCTCGACCAGTTCTGCCTCTTCTTCCACCATTTCCCCGTGAGGGCAAACAGCGCACTACACATATTGAGCAACGCAGCATACATAGACTATCAGGAAGAAAACGAATTCAAGTCGAGAGTCAAGATAACGCTACCGAAAGAAGAACTCTACAGGCTCAACAGCGGCGACACACGCACCGACACAATACTGAAAGCCGTCATGCGCAACTATACAGGACTCTTTGCCGACTATGTGGCGATAGACGAGGTATACCTGGCATACAACACCGGATACACCCCAGAGGCCGTATACCACACACTGAAAGACCTGAAGGCAAGAGGGGTGGTAGACTACATACCGCGCCGCAGCACACCAACCATACAAATGCTCACACCACGAATATCGACCGACGACATCGTGCTACAGCCATCGGTCTACGACGACCGCAAAGCCGACTATGCCGACAGGATAGAGCAGATGATGGCCTATGCAACTGCCGACCAGTGCAGGAGCGTGATGCTCTTGAACTATTTCGGAGAGAAAACACCAAAGCCATGCGGCAGGTGTGATGTGTGCATCGGCAGGAAACGAAAACTGAAGACCGACGACGTGGAGGTGATACGCAAGACCATTCTCGACATCGTGGCCGACGGCAAGCCACACCCACTGAACGAACTGAGGCAGGCAATTGCCGCCCAACACGACGAGGCGTGGCCACAGAACCATATTGACATTGTGCTGCGCGCCATGATGGGCGAAGAGGAAATCATAGCACAAGGCACAAACGTAGTCAAAGGCACATGATGCCAGAATGACACACAACCAACAAGAATACAAGAACTAAAACATACATAATGCCGTCACGCCTACATCGTGGTAGCCGAGACGGTAGAATACAACTAACAACAAAATGGGTTTCGTTAAGACACTATTCACAGGCAAGGAAGATACAGCCGAGCAGAAGGCCGAGGAGCGCCGCCAGGGCGACTTCGATATGTTCAAGTATGACGGCATACAGGCCCTACGCATAGGGCAGGTAGACTTCGGCATTGCATGCCTGCAACGTGCAATCAGTATTCACGACGACATAGAGGCACGCCAACACCTGGCCAACGCCCTGCTGCGCAAAGACGACCTCGATGGTGCTATCAAGCAACTGCAACACCTTGCCAGCATCAGACCCGATGAACCATCGGTTGCCATAACACTGGCAGAACTATACTTCCAGCAAGAGCAATACGAAGAAGCCTTAAGCATCTGCAATGATGCCACAGACAAGTTTGTCGACATGGCGCAGCCACACTTCATCAAGGCAAAGGTGAAGCGTGTGCAAGGCGATTTGCTCGGTGCCGTGGCCGAAGCAACCATTGCCATCAGCAAGGATGACAACTTTGTAAACGCTTACCTGCTGAGGGCTGGCATACTGGCCGATATGGGGCAGAACCACGAAGCAGAGGCCGACGTGGCCCACATCCTCTCTCTCAACCCCGACGACGAAGATGCACTGGCAATAAAAGCCAAGTGTTGTGCTGCTGCCGCCAGGGCTGACGAAGCCGAGGAGTGTTATCGTCACATCATAGAACTCAACCCATTCAATGCCGAAGCATACCTGCATCTGGGACAACTGCTCATGCTACAAGGACGCACCGACGAGGCAACACACCTGGCTGAAGAAGCACTGCAATATGCACCCCAGCAGATGGAAACCATCAACGGCAAGTTTGAAAGCGAAGGCAGAGACTGACAAAACCGTTGCAGCAAGACCACACCCAACTCCAACCGAATGGAAATAATAACCAAATAATCCAATAGTAAATCAATAGTAATAACCTAATAGTACATCAATAGTAATATAGTAAATAATAGTAAAACAAGATGGAAACAGTATTAAGTGGAATGCGCCCGACGGGCAACCTGCATCTGGGCAACTACTACGGAGCTGCACGCAGTTTCGTGAAAATGCAAGACGAGTACAACTGCTATTTCTTCATAGCCGACTGGCACTCGCTCACCACACACCCCAAGCCCGAGGACATACAGCGCAGCGCACGCACCATACTCGCCGAATACCTGGCATGCGGCATCGACCCCGAGAAAGCAACCATATACATACAGAGCGATGTGCCCGAGACAATCGAGCTATACCTCTACCTCAACATGAACTGCTACCTCGGCGAACTGGAACGTGTCACCACATTCAAGGAGAAAGCACGCCAACAACCCGACAACGTGAACGCCGGCCTCCTCACATATCCAACCCTCATGGCTGCCGACATACTGCAACACCGCGCAGCCAAAGTGCCGGTAGGCAAAGACCAAGAGCAAAACATGGAGATGGCTCGCCGATGCGCACGCCGATTCAACAACATCTACGGCGTGGAATTCTTCCCCGAACCACAGAACTACTACTTTGGCGAGACCGCAATCAAAGTGCCGGGACTGGACGGAACCGGAAAGATGGGAAAGAGCAACGGCAACTGCATATACCTGTTCGAAGATGAGAAATCGATACGAAAGAAGGTGATGCGCGCAGTGACCGATAACGGACCGCAGGCCATGAACAGCCCCAAACCCGACGTGATTCAGAACCTATTCACGCTCATGCAGATTGTATCGACCAAAGATACCTACGACTATTTCGATTCGAAATGGAACGACTGCACACTGCGATATGGCGACATGAAGAAGCAACTGGCCGAAGACATCGTGCAGACACTGGCTCCAATACGCGAGCGAATCGTCGAAATATCATCCGACCAAGAAGGACTGGACCGCATTGCACGCCACGGAGCCGAAAAAGCACGCGAAAGTGCACGCAAAACCCTCAACGAGGTGCGACGCATAATCGGCTTCAAAGTCTACTGATGCACGTTGCCGGTAATCTTGGCTGATTAGACCGCCCATGCAAACGAATCTGGCATTCAGACATAATGACTATCGCGATTTTCTGTTTTACTGGCAGAACATCGCGATTTTTCTTACACCTTATTACTTTGCAGCATCTTTAGCCAGCGAAATTCACGAAACCGAAAGATGCATAGCTTTTATCCGAAACTTGAATACATTCCTCCCTTTCCCCCTGCACGAAAGAGAGAAAATGTGGGGAGGGTGTGTTTTTATGGCTTTATAGTGTTTCCCAGTTTACATTGCTACTGTTGATGAGTTTTTTTTTAAATGTAGCGTGAAAAAAATGTGAAAATGTTTGCGTAAGTCGTTAAAAGTTGTTATATTTGCAATTGAAAAGATGATATTACGACCTATAGACGCTGCATGTAAGCTGATAGCGCCTATTTGCCGAAACAACAATTAAGACCTGATTAACTTACTTTTTTTATTAACAACAATTAAAAACTTAAACAACATGAAGAAAATTTCATTACTCTTTGTTGCGATGTTCGCACTGATGGGTGTGAACATGCATGCTGACTTGCCAGCTGCTGGTGCGCAAGGCTACATGTTTAACAAAACTTCAAAGCTCTTTTGGGGTGGCGAGAATGGCACTATCGTCACGGGCGATTTTACCGGATGCTTGATTACAATTGCCAACGAGGGCCTCTCAGAGAATGGTGGTGCCAGGATTAAGGGCAATAAGAACGAAAAAGACATGCCTGGGCACACATTTACGTATCTTCGTTTCTATCCCGACGGTACGGGAACTGACTATCGTATGCGATTTGGCAATGATGGTTTGCATTGGGGTGCAAAGAACCTTGGTTATAACAAATGGGCTTGTGAGGAAACCAGCAAAGGTATTCTGGTATGCCTCATCTACAAACCTGGAGACGGATATGGAAATGCTGGCGATCCGGGCGATATGCAGGGTTGGTGGCTTACATCTACAGGCATGGGCGGACAAGTGACACCTGTGGCCGAACCTACCGAGAATTCATATTGGGAGTGGATTCCTTACAACTCGGAAGACCCGACAGGATATTATGCCAAGGTGGCTGAATCGCTGAAGGCCAACAAGGATGCTGTGCTTGCGCTCAAGTTGTCGGCAACGGTGCGCAGTGCTGCCGAGAGTGCAATCAACACATTCTCTGCATCACCAACCGATGAGAATATGGCCGCAGCCAAGACAGCCGTGAATGCTGCACTCGCATCGGTCAAGGCATATGCTGCTGTCAAAGAGGCGCTTGATGCTGCTGAGACTACGGCTGCATCATTTGCAGGTCCAAGCAAGACTTACTATGACGCTAATATAGGAACATTCGTCACTGCGTATGAAAACGGAACAATCGAGGGTGACGGAAGTAATGAGATTGCCGGCATAAATGCTGTTGTGGCACAAGCAATTGCAAAAGACTTGAAGCCTGGCGACGATGCAACATCTGTAATAGTCAACCCACAATTCAATGATGGCATATCGGGATGGAGTGGAAACTTTGGCAATGGAAAGCAGAAGGGTGACCCGACAAACTATGTGGTGACCAACTACGGAGCACAAAGCGATGTATATCAATCCTTGGAAGGTATGAAACCTGGATACTATAAGTTGGAAGTACAAGCATACACTCGTTTGCAAACCTCCGATAGGAAGATTGCTGATGGTGGATGGGATTGGCACTGGCTGCTTCAAGGTAAGGAACTCGACAACTATGCTTCAATCTATGCAAACGGAGTCGAGAAGAAAGTGCACAGCATCACCGATAATGTTTACGATGCAGCTGGTCCGAATGCCAGCAAGTGGCAGCAAATTGAGGGCGAGACATGGTATGTGCCTTACAACGCACAAGCTACTTCCGATGTGTTCACCTATGGCGACTATGACAACTACCTTTACTGCAAGGTTGAATCCGACGGCAAACTGACTCTTGGTGTGAAAAACACTGATACATCTGGCTCGGCATACATTGCATTCGACAACTTCCGCCTCACCTACCTTGGCGATGCTATTCCTGAGGAAACCGTGACACTGGCCGTTACGGATGCCAAGTATGCTACGTTTATCGCACCATTCGATGTCGTAGTGCCATCGGGTGTCGAGGCTTACAGAGTGCCTGGAATTAAGGAAGATGGCGTAAATCTCGATATGGTGAAGGTGACAACCATTCCTGCCAACACTCCTGTGGTGCTTTATGCCGAAAGTGCTGTAAGTGTGGATGTGAAGGGTGTCAACACAGCAACCGACCTCATCTGCACCGACGGCTTGCTTCGTGGTGTATACTGCGAGAAGCATATTCCTGCCGGAACGGGTTATGTATTGCAGAATCAGGCTGGCAACGTGAAGTTCTATCAAACCGACAACACAAAGACTCTGATGACTGTTCCTGCCAACCATGCTTATGTGTACTATGTACCAGCAGGTGGTGGCGAAGTGAAGTCGCTCGGATTCGATGCCATCGCAACAGCCATTCAGAACCTGAAGGCTGCTGAGGCAGCACAGCAGGGTGGCATCTACAACCTCAACGGCCAGCAACTGAATGGCTTGCAGCGCGGTATCAATATCGTAGGCGGTAAGAAAGTATTTGTGAAGTGATTCTCACGAAGTGAAATGTGAATAGTGAAAAGTGAATAATCTGAGTAGCTATTCACTCACTTAAACAAGCATCCGC
Source organism: Bacteroidaceae bacterium (assembly GCA_017480685.1). Classification (GTDB taxonomy): domain Bacteria; phylum Bacteroidota; class Bacteroidia; order Bacteroidales; family Bacteroidaceae; genus Colivivens. The sequence goes on along the minus strand of JAFUSD010000278.1, from coordinate 5,131 downwards.
TATTAATTATTCATTATTAATTATTCATTATTGTATAAAGATTATGAAAAGATATATAAAGCCTCAGGTTACAGTGGAGCATGTAGAGCTGAACGCTCTCTGCCAGTTGACACTCTCATCAAATCTTGCTGACGAAAAGCTGGATGTGTTGGTTCACGAAAGGGATGACGAACTGGAATGGGAGGAAATGTAGAACAACTGTTGTGATTGAGAATTGGCAACCAGCGAAATGGCACTTAGCATTTGAGAATTAGGCCAATTCCTTCGAAACGAAAAGACGGCAATCCGCACGGGTTGCCGTCTTTCTGTTTAGGTAGGGGTGATGGTGCTGTGTTTCTGGATATATTCTGGTGCTATGTGTGTATATGTGTGTGTCGGTCAGTTTTCGGTTTCGTAGCAAAGCAACTTGACGGCACTGCAGAGGCCGGAGGGCATGGGCGCCCAGCGGTCGTAGCGTGTGTTTTTGTAGTTGAGGTCGACCACGTTGATTTCCTCAAACTTGCGCCATTCGATGCCGTCGCGGTCGAGGCGACTGATGCGGTTGGCTCCGAGGTTGGATACCTCAACCTCGATGGTGTTCTTTCCCCTTTTAATATATGTTGTGACGTCAACCGTATATGGTACGGCGAAGAGCGTGGCAACTTCGGTGTCGTTGATGCGGATGCGTGCCGTTTCGCGTACGTCGCCCAGGTCGAGTATAAACCTCTCTCCCATGTTGCCTCTTTCGTCTTGTGTCTTTCGTCTTGCGTCCATCGTTAACGAAAAGTTTGCCTTATAGACTCCGGTTGCCATCGTTTCGTTGAGTTCTTGATGGCCGAGCTGTGTCCACGATTGTGGCTCGTGCATCTTGTATGTCTTCTTTATCGGGGTAGGAGCTGATTGGATGAAACGTAACGTCCAGTCGGTGATGGCGATGATGCGTTGTGGTTCTTTGCTCAGGTATGGGTGTCGTGGCAGGTTGTTGTTTTCATCAGAAAGTACCATGATGATGCTCTCGCCCGAGCGGAGTTGCAGCCGCACCCTTGTCGGGCCTTGTTGGTTGCTGATGTCTGCAGCGGTGATGTTGCCGTTCATCGGATTATAGAATGTGGCATATTGGGCTGTGCGGCCGAGGTCGACCCACTGGTCGATGTCGCGTTCTTGCAGGTTGGAGATGAAGTATATGTATCGTCCGCCATCCCATGTACGTCTTATCATGCTCAGGCCTTGGTTGGTGCGCATGGGTTCGGGTTTTGCATAGCGGTTGATGATGTCGTAGCTGTTGCTGATGTCCACCTTTGCCCGTATTTGTTGCAATGTTGCTTGGTAGGTGGAGTCGATGTCAAGCCCGTGCAAGCCCGGTGCACTTGTAGGCGTACCGCCTATGAAGATGATGTGTGCGCCTTGGTTGGCAAGGATGAAGAGCTGCTGCAGTGTGGCAAGTGGCATGTGCTCTACGTTGGGCACCACGATGGCTGCATAGCGGTTGCGGCCGGTGGTGGAGAGTTGGTTGCCGACGACTTGGGTTTGCAGCAGGTAGCGGTCGGATATGTAGTCGCAGTCGAAGCCTGCGCGGATGATGGCATTGATTGATGCGATGAACTGTGGTGCACGCTCGGCCATGCTGTGGATGTCGAATTGCACGAGGCGTCCTGGCTGTGCATATATCATGTCGTGGAATGGCAGGTAGACAAGGATGTCGTTGTCGGGTTCGCCCAGTTGCATGAATGTCTGCACGCGTTCGATGTATTTGTAGAATGCCGGTGCATCGCGCCACAGGTTGTTGGTGGGCGACATGTCGATTGATGCGTAGAACTTCCATCCTGGCCAGGGGTCGTCCTTTGGTGTGTAGCAACTGCCGTGGAAGAAGATGTGGTTGACTCCTGCCACCATCATGAGGTCGAAGTCGGGTTTGCACTGCGAGAACGATGTGCGGAAGTGCTCGGTGAGCCATGTGAATGTCTCGGACGAAGTGAGGCGTTTGCCCGATATGTGTGCTCCCGACGATGCGTACTTCAGCATCGAGAGGTCGGAGTAGTTGGCTTTGGTCATGCCTGGGTCGGTGCGTAGGCCTCGGATGTGGAAGTCGGAGAGTCCGAATCCTTCACATTCGGGTATGTCGACACGGGCATATAGGTCGATGAGGTTGGCAGGTGAGCCGTGAGCTTGATTGCGCGTGATGGCTCCGTGGCTGTGTGCCCATTCTGTCCATACGGTTGTGAAGTTGTCGTAGAGCAGGTCTGAGAGTGTTTCACGGTAGTCGGACATGATTCGACGTATGCTGTCGGCTTGTGTTTCGCTTGTGGCTCGCTTGGGGTCGGAGAGGAAGAGTGTGGTAAAGTCGTCGAGGCGATAACCGCGACGTGCATGGAACTCGTCGAGCAGACGTGGTGTCCAATCGGCACCATACACTTCGTAGGAGTCGTTGAAGAATGTATGTGGATATTTCACTCCGCTCTCGGCGAATGCCTGGTCGAAGTGGTGTAGATAGTTCACGACGCTTTGGCGGTCGAAGTGGTCGACAACGTATCCATCGCCTCCTGGTGCGGCTCGTTTCACTTTTTGCCGTGTGCGGTCGGTGAGCAGTTTTCCGTTTTCTACCTTCAGCTTTGCAGCTGCTTCTTCGGTGGGCACCCACGGTCCTCCGAATGGCCATCCGGTGCCGGTTGCCATGTTGACCTCGATGCCGAGCGAGTCGCAGAGGCGTTCGACGGTGGCGAGCATCTGCATCCATCGTGGCGAGAGGTAGTCGATGTTGTGAGCGTCGTTGCCTTTCACTCCATAGATGGGTGTGATCTCAACTCCGCCGATGCCTGCACGTGCATATTCGGTGAGGTTGTATCTGAGGCCTTCCTCGTCGACGGCACTGCCCAACCACCACCAGCGGGTGTATGGGCGAGCTTCGGGGGGTGGAGTTGGCCATGAACCTCCCCCGTCCCCTCCGAAAGAGGGGAGATTTGTGGCGGAGAGGGTAGTGGTTATGATGATGAGGATGGATGATAGGATGTGTTGTTTGTGCATGATGAATGATGAATGATGAATGATGAAACCCCTCTCTTATCTCCCCCAAGGGGAGATGATACCATCCGGATGGAAAAGGCTCCTCCCCTTGGGGGAGGCGGGGGAGAGGTTTTCCCTTGGGAGGGCCGGGGAGAGGGTCTTTTTTTTAGTTGCCGTCTGGTTTCAGCGCTTCGAAGAATGGTGAGCTGTGCCACTTGAATTGGTCGACAGGGTCGGGATGTGTGGGGTCGAATCCGGTGAAGTCGGGTTTGATGTGCGAGGCGATGGGTAGGTCGAGGTCGCGCATGCCTTGCAACACCATCTTGGCTATCTCGTAGGCGCCGTAGGGGTTGAAGTGTGTGTTGTCGGCCAGTGCGGCTGATTGTCCGGGGAAGGTGTTGGCCGGATAGTGTACGAATGCTTGTTTGCTGCCTTCGGTGCCCAGAGTCTCGTAGAACGAGCGGGTCATGTTGTGCACCTCAATCACTTTCACTCCTTCGCGCATTGCCACCCATCGCATGGCGTCGGGGTAGTCGCCGTGGCTTTCGGTGATGTGTCCGGCCGAGTCGAATGTGCGTCGTTGAGTGGGTGTGACGAATATGGGTGTCATGCCTTTTGCGCGAGCTTCGTCGACAAATTGCTTGAGGTTGGTGGCGAAGTTGTAGTATGCGCCCGAACCGGGTGTCTTCTGCTTCTGGTCGTTGTGTCCGAATTCCACAAACAGGTAGTCGCCTTGTTTGGCAAGGCTTAGTATCTTCTTCAGTCGTCCGGCTGCCATGAACGATGCGGCAGTCTCGCCGCTCTCGGCATAGTTGGCCACAGCCACGCCCTCGTCCATCCATCGTGGCAGCATCTGTCCCCAGCTGGCCCATGGTTCGTAATCTTGGTCGACTACGGTGGAGTTGCCGCATAGCCACAGAGTGGTCACATCGTCGGCCGGTTCTATCTTGATGGCAGAGCATGCAGGTGCCTCGCCGCCAATCTCGATGGTGAGGCGGTCGTCCCAGTTGAGTTTTGTGCGTTCGCGGTCTTTTATCTTCACGCGTTCGTTGCCGCTGATGGTGGTGTTGCGCTTGTTTACAACAAACGTAACGGTCTTTGTCTCACCTCGTTTCGTGGCGATGTTTTCTGCCATGAGTCGTCGGCTTTCAGCGCGCACGGTGGTGTTTGCTGCGCGTTTCTTTGCACCGAGAGTGAGAGTCACTCGGTAGTTCCCGTCGGGCACACCGACTGAGAAAAAGAATGGTTTGCCGTCTTCCACGGGAGCCAGCTGTGTCATGTCGTAGCCGTAGCCGCGAGTGTCGGTATAGGTGTCGGATGGGTCGACGCGTGATGCCGTCTTGTCGGCACCATCGAACGAGAATGTCTGAGCCATGAGGCTCGCAGTGAAGGCCACGGTAGCGGCCAGGGTGGTTAGTAGTCTGTTCATGTGTGTAGCATTATGAATGATGAACCCCCTCTCTTATTCCCTCCGTCGCTTCACTCCCCAATTGCTGCGATTCCGCAATTGCCCCCAAGGGGAGATGATACCATCCGGATGGAAAGGGCTCCTCCCCTTGGGGGAGGCGGGGGAGAGGTTAATATACATCTGCAAATATACGACGTTTTATCGAAATACGCAAGCCGGCACCGGCTATTTGTGACAATATCAAAGCATTTTTGCTCCGTGGATATGCTGTTTCCCCACCGAATAGGTCATTGGGAGAGTACCCTACATACATCAAAGAAATTATTACTCATGTCATTTTGCTTGTTTTCTGAGAAAATGAGGAACGGACACATGTTAAAGTCTATCATTCCTACAATACTTTGCGGAAAATTCAGTAACTTTGCGCCGCAAAGTATGTAACGAACGTTTTCGTTAAGCCAGATGAGCAGAGAAAGCTTGCTTGCTCTGCCATGGCGAGAAAACGTCTGAATTTATTCGAACGTTTATAGATGGCAAAGATAATGGTCATAAAAGCAGAATGAAGATGACTATATCAACCTGACAAACATGCTGAAGGCGACAGATGGTGAATTCTTCTTCTCCAATTGGCTGCGCTGGTCGCAACACCATCGAGTTCCTTGGAATATGGGAGCGGCTGATGAATCCGAATTTTAATTGTGCCGAATTCGACATAATTAAATCTCAGGCAGGGTTGAACCGTTT
>JAFUSD010000277.1 GCA_017480685.1 Bacteroidaceae bacterium | reverse complement strand
TTCAGCCGTCTGAAGTTCCTCGCGAGCCATGTCGCGCATCTCGGGGTCGTCCTCCGATGCGAGCAGTTCGCGTGCTTCGTCGGCGTTTTGCATGCACTGGATGTATTCTTTGCGTGCACGCATCAGTTCGCTCAGGTCTTTATATTCCTTGGTGAGTTTCACGTATCGCTTCTGATCGGCGATTACGTTAGGGTCGGTTATCAATGTCGATATCTCTTCGTATCGAGCCACAAGTCCTTCGAGTTTTGTGAGTATATTATTTTCTGCCACCATGTGTGTTACTGCTTATAATGTGCAAAGGTACGACATTTTTTCGAATAATAGCGTCGATATACGCAAAAAAAAGGGGCGGGAGGCTTGTGGTTCACAAATTGTTTGTATCTTTGCATGTGTAAATATATGTAAATACAACTAAAAAACGATAGATTATGAAACTGAACGGACGACGTGAAAGTACGAACGTGGACGACCGCCGACGTATGAGCGGAGGTACGAAGGCCGGTTTAGGTATCGGCGGTATTATATTGGCAGCACTGATTGCATGGATAAGCGGAGGCGACCCCTTCTCGGCAGTGATGCAGACGGTACAGGAAAACGGAGGTCTCGGCTCTGTGATTGGCGGACAAACCGAGGTGGCACAAGACCAGCAACGCGAGTTTACGGAGGAGGAGCAACAGCTGGCTCACTTCTCGAAGCAGATACTGGCAGGCACCGAGGATGTATGGACGAAGATATTCAGGGAGCAGGGACTGGGTGAATACGAGTATCCGCGCATGGTGCTCTACACCGATGCTGTGCAGACAGCGTGTGGCAACGGGTCGGCACAGATGGGCCCCTTCTACTGCTCGGGCGACCAGGCGCTATATATCGACCTCTCGTTCTTCTCGACGATGAAGCAGAGCCTCGGTGCTGACGGCGATTTTGCATACGCTTACGTGATTGCTCACGAGGTGGGACACCATGTGGAATACCTGACCGGACAGTTGGGACGTGCGCATCAGCAGATGGCTCGCATGAACGAGGCTGATGCCAACAAGGTGAGTGTGCGCCTGGAGTTGCTGGCCGACTTCTATGCCGGCGTGTGGGCTCACTACGACAACAAGATGTTCGGCTCGCTCGAGGATGGCGACATAGAGAAGGCTATCAAGTGTGCCGAGGTGATAGGCGACGACTACTTGCAGAAGAAGGCACGCGGATATGTGGTCACCGAGTCGTTCACTCACGGCACTTCGGCTCAGCGCATGAAGTGGTTTAAGCTGGGCCTGCAGACTGGCGACATGAGCCGCGGCGACACGTTCGACCGCAGCGACAGCGAGTTGTAAGCACACCACAAAAAGCCCTCTCGTCGACATGGCGAGAGGGCTTTTTTTGTGTCATGCCTTGACGTAGAGAAGCGAGGCACGACGTCCGGTCGACGTGATGCCGCTTTCGGGATCCTGACGGAAGACCTTGAGTTCGAGCGAAGCCCCTGTCTTGGAAAGCCCTGTGAGCCGTGCATAATCTTCGACATGCATCACAGGGTGGGTGTCAAGGAACTGCAGTGCGAGCTGACGGCGCTCTTCGAGTGTGTACTTCGATGTGCGCAGTAGGCTCTCGCCGGCACGCTCGAAGTGGCAGCGTTGGTTGATTTCGCTGAGCAGCCGGCGGTTGGTGGTGAGCTTTATGCGCTTCACTTCGAGGCTCTGTGCGTTGTGCTTAGTCGGTGCCTGCTCCTTGTCGGCATCGGTTGCGCTGTCCTTCAACCCGCACACCAGCTTGAAGCGCCCGAGCCCGTCGATATCGACACTGTAGCCGTCGAGCATGTATTCGGTCATGCAGCGCACTACAGATTGCATGGCGTTGATGATGTCGCCCTCCTTCAAGCCCGAGTTGTGGCTTGCGATGTGGTGGACGATGTCGTCGAAACTCTTGTTCCCCTTGTGCTTAATCTGATAGATTTTCTGTGTGCCTTCCCCGCCTCGCAGGTTCGACACTTCGCGGTTGATGTACTGTATTGCCATTGTTTTCTTCGATTTGATAGGTTTATAATTTTGGTTTTGAACGTACGGATTCGGTTGTGCTAACGCGGGAAAAACATTGCGCATACGCGGTATTTTACTCGAAAGCACGTAGTAATTTACTCGAACGTACGTAGTAATTCTTAAATTTACGTCGCAAATTTAATAATTTTCGGTGGAAAAACAATGGATTTTCGACGTAAATTTAATAATTTGCGACGAAAATTTAAGAATTCTTGTGTCTGCGCGGGTAAATTCTTATATACGCTCGGGGAAAGTTGTATATGTGTTTGGGGAAAGTTTTGTGGTGATGCAGTGGCTTATATGATGATTTTTGCAGTCTTTCGGCTTGACATAGATACACTCATCCGCTTCGCTACTTCGGTATGACGCCGTAGGGAGGCTCTGCAATAGGTGGGATGTCGTGGTCGCTTTGGCGGAACGTCGTGATTGCTTTGGCTGAATGTCCTTGTCGCTCTTCGCGCGCGTTATATATATTAAGGTGTATGCACAAAACAGTGTGATTTGAGACATATATCATAAGAAATAGTGATGAAGTGAAAAAAAATCGTTATTTTTTGTCAACTCTACTTTGCAAATCCAACTTTTCTTCGTATCTTTGCACCGAAATACCGTAGAGGTATACAAAAAACATAATAACAAATCAGTAAAAAGGAACCGATATGGAGTCTTTCTTCCGAACACACAAGTTCTTGGTTGAGCATTTGGATGCTCCCGTTCGTCGTGACCTCATGGACGAAATCGACTGGAAACGCCGCATGATAGGCATTAAGGGAGCACGCGGAGTGGGCAAGACCACGTTCCTGCTTCAGTATGCCAAAGAGCACTATTCGCCCGACGACCATCAGTGCCTGTATATCAACACCAACAACTTCTATGTGCAAAACATAGGAATATCGGCATTTGCAGGTGAATTCTACCACAACGGTGGTAAGGTGTTGCTCATCGACCAAGTGTTTAAACAGCCCGACTGGAGCCACCAGTTGCGCGAGTGCTATGACCGTTACCCCGGATTGAGAATCATATTCACGGGCTCGTCGGTGATGCGACTGAAGGAAGAAAACCCCGAACTCAACGGCATCGTCGACTCGTACAACCTCCGCGGATTCTCATTCCGCGAGTTCTACAACCTGCGCACAGGACAGTATGTGCCTGCATATAAGCTGGAAGACATACTGGAGCACCACGTCGAGATAGCAAAGAAAATCGTGGAAAAAGGAAGTCCGCGCACTTATTTCCAGGAGTATCTGCACCACGGATTCTACCCCTTCTTCCTCGAAAAGACCAACTACTCGGAGAACCTGCTCAAGACCATGAACATGATGATCGAGGTCGACGTGCTGCAGATAAAGCAGATCGAGCTGAAATACCTGCCCAAGATAAAGCAGATGTTCTACCTCCTGACCAACAGCGGCAGCAGTGTGCCAAACATCAGTCAGCTGGCACAAGAGCTGGGCATGAGCCGCGCCACCGTGATGAACTACATCAAGTACCTGATGGAAGCACGACTGGTGAACATGATATACTCCAAGGGCGACGAGTTTCCGAAGAAGCCGGCACGTGTGCTGCTCCACAACTCCAACCTCATGTACAGCTTCTATCCACAGCGGTTTGACGACCACGATGTGCTCGAAACCTTCTTCTGCAACACCGTGTGGAAGGACCACAAAGTGAACAAAGCCGGCAACATCTGCTCATTCCTCGTCGACGGCCAGCAGGAGTTCCGCGTAATAGAACACGGCACCAAACTCAAAAGCAAATCGAAAGTAATCTTCGCCGTCAACCAAATGGAAGTGGGCGAAGGCAACCAAATCCCATTGTGGCTGTTCGGATTCCTCTACTAAATAGATAATATATAATTTATAATATATAATGGCTATGCAGGGTGTGGATGAAAATAATGCCATAAAAAGTAAAAGCTTTGCTTTTGCCGTTAGAGTTGTAAATTTATATAAGTATTTATCTGTTGAAAAGAAAGAGAAAATAATATCGCGGCAGATATTGAGATCGGGCACAAGCATCGGTGCCAACACACGTGAGGCACTGGCATGCCAGACAAAACCCATGTTTGCTGCGAAGATGAACATTGCCCTGTCAGAGGCTCACGAAACTGATTACTGGATAGACTTGCTCAATGCAACCAGCTATCTCTCCGACAATGAAGTAAAAACATTGAAGGAGGAATGTGTTGAGATAATTCGGCTTCTTACGTCGATTATCAAGACAACAAGAGAAAACATGCGAACAGAACAAACAAACGAAGAATAAAACAAGACATTTAACAGGATTGCATGAAGGTCATTGCAAAGAACATGCGAGCATAGACATTGCATGTAGAGAACATTGAGATTGACCGGATGGCAATTATATATTATTGATTTTATATTAATTATTTTTATATGGCAAAGAAGTTTATCACATGTGATGGCAACCAAGCTGCGGCACATATCGCGTATATGTTCTCCGAGGTGGCTGCCATCTACCCCATCACCCCATCATCGCCAATGGCTGAGCACGTCGACGAGTGGGCAGTTCAAGGTCGCAAGAACCTGTTCGGCGACACAGTGTTAGTTCAGGAAATGCAATCGGAAGCAGGTGCTGCCGGTGCTGTACACGGTTCACTCCAGGCAGGAGCACTCACAACCACATTCACAGCATCACAGGGACTCCTGCTCATGATACCAAACATGTATAAGATAGCAGGTGAGCTGCTGCCGTCAGTGTTCCACGTGTCGGCACGTACAGTCGCTACACACGCTCTCTGTATCTTCGGCGACCACAGCGACGTCATGGCTTGCCGCCAGACAGGCTTCGCTATGTTGTGCGAAGGTTCAGTACAGGAAGTGATGGACCTCAGCGCTGTGGCACACCTCGCTGCACTCAAGACCCGCGTACCGTTCATCAACTTCTTCGACGGATTCCGCACATCACACGAGTACCACAAGATTGAAGAGATGGACATGGAAGACATCCGTCCGCTCGTTCCGATGGACAAAGTGGCTGAGTTCCGCGCTCGCTGCCTCTCACCCGAACATCCAGAGGCAAAGGGTATGGCAGAGAACCCAGAGACATTCTTCGCACACCGCGAGGCATGCAACCCATACTACGACGAAGTGCTGCCAGCCGTAGAGGAATACATGACCGCCATCTCGAAGATCACAGGTCGTGAATACAAGCCATTCACATACTACGGAGCCGAAGATGCAACCGACGTCATCATCCTCATGGGCTCGGCAACCGAAGCTGCACGCGAGGCAATCGACTACGCCAACAAGAACGGCAAGAAGTATGGTATGGTGAGCGTACACCTCTATCGTCCATTCTCTACCGAGCGTCTGCTCGAAGCTGTACCAAAGACTACAAAGCGCATCGCTGTGCTCGACCGCACAAAAGAGCCGGGAGCAGAAGGCGAACCACTCTACCTCGACGTGAAGAACGCATTCTACGGAACAGAAAATGCTCCGCTCATCGTTGGCGGACGCTACGGACTTGGCTCGGCCGACGTCACTCCGACCATGATTCTCTCTGTATACAAGAACCTCGAACTCCCTCAGCCAAAGAACCACTTCACCATCGGTGTTATCGACGACGTGACATTCCGCTCACTGCCTATGGACGAAGAGATGGCACTCGGAGGCGAAGGTATCTTCGAAGCTAAGTTCTACGGACTTGGAGCCGACGGTACTGTAGGTGCAAACAAGAACTCAGTGAAGATTATCGGCGACAACACCGACAAGTATTGCCAGGCATACTTCTCCTACGACTCGAAGAAGTCGGGAGGCTTCACTTGCTCACACCTCCGCTTCGGCGACACACCAATACGTTCTACATATCAGATCAAGACTCCTAACTTCGTGGCTTGCCACGTACAGGCATACCTCCGCATGTACGATGTGCTGCGCGGTCTCCGTCAGAACGGACAGTTCCTGCTCAACACCATCTGGGAAGGCGACGAACTGGTGAAGAACTTGCCAAACAACGTGAAGAAGTACTTCGCAGAGAAGAACATCACCGTATATTATATCAATGCAACCAAGATTGCACAGGAAATTGGCCTCGGCAACCGCACCAACACCATCCTGCAGTCGGCATTCTTCCGCATCACAGAAGTTATCACTGTTGACCTCGCTATCGAGCAGATGAAGAAATTCATCGTCAAGTCTTACGGCAACAAGGGTGAAGACGTGGTGAACATGAACTACGCAGCAGTTGACCGTGGTGGTGAATACAAGACCCTCACCGTCGATCCTGCATGGAAAGACCTGCCAGCCGACCCGGTTGTAGAGAACGACGACCCTGAATTCATCAACAAACTCGTGCGTCCAATCAATGCACAGAACGGCGACCTCCTGCCTGTTTCAGCTTATAAGGGCTACGAAGACGGCATGTGGGAGCAGGGAAGTGCTGCATACGAGAAGCGCGGCGTGGCTGCATTCGTGCCTACATGGGATGCTGAGAACTGTATCCAGTGTAACAAGTGTGCATTCGTTTGTCCTCACGCTTGTATCCGTCCGTTCGTCATGACCGACGAAGAAGCAGCAGGACTCGATGCCGCTAAGCTCGACATGATTGCACCTCCAGCACTCAAGGGCATGAAGTTCCGTATGCAGGTAGGCGTTATGGACTGCCTCGGTTGCGGCAACTGCGTCGATGTATGTCCAGGCAAGAAGGGCAACAAGGCCCTCAAGATGGTGCCACTCGAAGGCGAACTCGGCGAAGCAAAGAACTGGGATTACTGCGTGAAGAACGTGACATCGAAGCAAGACCTCGTTGACGTGAAGTCGAATCCACGTCTCAGTCAGTTCGCAACTCCATTGTTTGAGTTCTCGGGTGCTTGCTCTGGTTGCGGTGAAACTCCATACGTCAAGCTGATTTCACAGCTCTTCGGCGATCGCGAGATGGTAGCCAACGCTACTGGTTGCTCGTCAATCTACTCGGGTTCGATACCTTCAACTCCATACACAAAGAACGCTAAGGGTCAGGGTCCTGCATGGTCGAACTCTCTGTTCGAAGACTTCTGTGAATACGGACTCGGTATGGCTCTTGCCACAAAGAAGATGCGTGCCCGCATCGTCACCATGCTCAACGAACTCCTGGCCAAGGACGACACTCCTGCAGAGTTTAAGGCAGCAGCCGAAGAGTGGATCGCAGGTAAGGACAATGCAGAAGCATCGAAGGCCGCAGCTGCTAAGCTGGCTCCAGCTATCGAAGCAGGCCGCAACGCAGGCTGCCCTGTTTGCAAGCAACTCAGCGAACTCTCACACTTCCTCGTGAAGCGCAGCCAGTGGATCATCGGTGGCGACGGTGCATCCTACGATATCGGTTACGGCGGTCTCGACCACGCACTGGCATCGGGCGAGGATATCAACATCTTCGTTATCGACACCGAAGTATATTCAAACACTGGTGGTCAGTCGTCGAAAGCAACACCAATAGGTGCCATCGCACAGTTTGCTGCAGGCGGAAAGCGCATCACCAAGAAGGACCTCGGACTCATGCAGTCAACCTATGGCTACGTTTATGTTGCACAAGTTGCAATGGGAGCCGACAATGCACAATGCCTCAAGGCCCTGCGCGAAGCAGAGGAATACCCTGGTCCATCACTCGTAATCGGCTACGCACCATGTATCAACCACGGCCTCAAAGCCAAGGGCGGTATGGGTAAGAGCCAGGCAGAAGAGGCCAAGGCCGTTGAATGTGGCTACTGGCACCTCTGGCGCTTCGACCCACGCCTGGCAGAGCAAGGCAAGAATCCGTTCCAGCTCGACTCGAAAGAGCCTAACTGGGATAACTTCCAGGCATTCCTCGACGGCGAGGTGCGTTACCTCTCGCTCAAGAAAGCCAAGCCAGCCGAGGCTCAGGAACTCTTCGATGCTGCCAAGAAGGCTGCCCAGCACCGCTACGCTACCTACGTACGCATGTCGAAGATCGACTACTCGGTAGAATAACGAATCAGCAACAAGGTAGCAATAAATTGCACTTGTGCTTATATACACGGAAAAGGATGTCACC
>JAFUSD010000276.1 GCA_017480685.1 Bacteroidaceae bacterium | reverse complement strand
TGCAGCAACCGCCCAACCCACATAGCGACGGCGGCGAAGCAAACGACGTTCTGCCACACGTTGCTCATACACTGCCTCGGCACGAGCCATCTCGCCAAGCATCACGGCCACCGTCTGCCAGTGTCGGGGGGCATCGCGACGGCCGACAGCGGCTGACAGCCGGCGCTCCTCATCGGGAGTGGTAAGGCCGTCGAGATACTTCTCAATCAGCTTTTCTACTTCGTTCGTATTCATATATTCATCAGTTTCTGTAAGTTATCATACACCCATCAGTTTCTGTAAGTTATCAAATACTCATCAGCTTCTGTAAGTTATCAAATACTCATCAGCTTCTGTAAGTTATCAAATACTCATCAGCTTCTGTAAGTTATCAAATACTTTACGTCGGGCTCTCGACACCATGCTCTGCACCGATGCCACATTCACGCCCATCTCGTGCGCCACTTCCTCGGTAGTCATGCCGTCAACCTGCCGCAACTCGAATGCCTCGCGTTCGCGCGGATTGAGCACTTTCAACGCTTGTTGCAACATCTCGCGGCTCTCGGTCGCCACGAGTTCGTCGTGGGGCGACGGTGCAGCATCGGCACCGAGGCCAACCGAATCGTTGTCGATACTCACCTGCGGCATCCTGTGCCGACGGTCGAAATCCACACACCCCCACTTCGCTATGCGGATCGCCAGCCGACTGGCATCGCACTCCATGGGGCGGTCCTTCACATACTGCCACAACTTCAGCAGCGCCTCCTGCGCCACATCATCGGCATCGTCAGCATTGCCAAAGTAGTCGAAGGCTACCTTGAACATCTGTCGACGAAGTTTCACTGCAATATGTTCGAACTCTGTTTGTGTCATTCTATCTATATAACGTAAATGCAAGGAAAAACTTGACACGACACCACTACTTTTTTTCGACAAAACAAAAAAAGGCTTCAATGTAATCCCACCAAAAAAGACTTCATCGCAACATCATAATGCTCCGATGTAATAAAAAGACTCCCTCCAAAAGTTTCACAACAAGGAGGGAGCACATCAGGGTAAAAATAATAAGCATGTGTGATTCACAGCAGCGACACATGGTCACGCATAGTTTTATAAAATATCAAGATTAGCCTGCTTGATTGCCCCACCGACGGTAAAGATTACCCACACCCGACGGAGACTTCAACCTTTCGGGGGCAAAGGTAAAAACATTTTAATGGCTGTGCAAATATTCGACACCCAAACAAGGTGCATTCTGACAAAAAGACGCACGTTTTTGTTTCTGCGATGCTTAATTTGCGTTGGTGAACTTCAGAAACAACATCTGCACGCGTACAAATGGCGTACACGTGCAGATGTAGTTGCGGAGTATGTGAAGTGGGTTAGTTCATGTGTTGCTGCCGATATTCCGATGGCAACATGCCCGTAAAATTCTTGAATGCGCGGCGGAAGGTGGTAATACTCTTAAATCCCGATTGCTCGGCAATATACTCAAACGTATAGTTCATAGATGTCGATTCAATCATAGGGATGGCCTTACGCTCTATACGCAACTGATTGACATAATCGTAGAATGTGGTGTGCAGGGTTCCCGATATGTAATCAGAAAGGTAGGTACGGTTGGTGCCCAATGCCTTGACGAGGTCGGCCAAAGTGAGGTCGGGATTGAGATACAACTGACGTTCATCCATGAGCGACTCCAGTCGTCCCGACAAAGCAGCGGTGTATTTAGCCTGACTGGCTGTCGGTTCCGCCTCGGGTTGCTCTATAGTATACAGCAGACGTGTGGCACTCATGTGGTTGACAGACACCATGGCGAAATGCCAGCACAAAAGTATGCCAAAATAGTAGAGTGTGACGTACCATGTATTGTCAATGGCTGATACTTTCCACCATATAAGCTCAATGACAACAAAGAGGAAAATGATGTTCCACATCCACGATATATCAACGCCAGTGAGGTCGGAGTAGGTGTTGCGTATGTCGCGCGCATATTTGCGGCCCTTAAATATGGCTATGACTTCTGCCACGAGTGCATAAACGATACAGAACGTTTTGAAGACGCTGTCAAACCACTGTAAGTGTACGAAATTATATACTAAAAGGAATAGCACAAATGGGAGCGACAAGAGTAAGACCCGCTTACGAGTAATCCAGCCGGGCATGGTGACTTCCATGAGCAGTAATGCTAAAGTGAGGGCACCACATCCGTCAATATACAATACATGACGCTGAAACACTTCGAAATCTACTCCAGGAATGAAGAATACAAGATCTTTTAAGGTGGTGATTCCCCACAGAATGAATATGATGGCAAGCAGTCGTTGCAATCGTGATGAATTTTTGATGCGGAGCAGTTGAATCGAATATATGGCATACCATGCCACCGACACTCCTATACTAAATGCTGGAAATATGTTCATACGCTGGTTATATAGTTCTTGATAATGAGGTTGAAAAGTGTGTGTGAGAGAGAGTGTGGGTGTGGGTGGGAGTTATTTGCTTTCGCGTTTCGTGCTTTCTCAGCAGTCTTTATCCCAGTTTATGATGCGCACCAGGTTGCAGCCGACAGCATTGCCCAGCACGATGGCGATATATAATATAATAATATCAATAAGGTGTGCCTGCCAAAAGTCGAGGGGCACGGCCATGTAGTAGAATGCATCGGCTATGCAGTGGGGGAATCCGCATACGATGAAGATGGGCACACCGAAGAGCAGTGGCAGCCACCGGCCTTCAAACTTGGCGAACTTCACGGCGGTGGTCATGATGAATCCGCACTCGATGGCGAGCAGTCCGCAGCGCAACGGGCCGTTGGCCAACCGGCTTTCGAGTAGGCCTTGTGCCACGCCTTGCAGGTCGGCCGGCGATGCGTAGCTGAGGAGTGCCACGGCAAGTGTGCCGAGCAGGTTGCCCAGCAGTACGAGTGGTATTTCCTTCACTGCCAAGCCCTTGCATCCGCCACAGAAGCCCACGGTACCGGTATAGAGCTTGAAGCCGTAGTGCACTACCGCCAGCAGGCCAAAGGTGAAGAGTACGATGCCGATGATATCCTTACTCATGAGATAGCCAAATCCGGCGATGCCAATGCTGACACCAGCCAAAAAGCTCGAACGGAGTGTGGAAACGAATGAATTCATGATGATTGATGCGATTTTGCCTGCAAATTTATGAAAAATTTTTCATTTCTCTGCAACATTTCATAACTTTGTTGCGACTAATGCGATAGAGACGTCCAAAAACGAAGTAATAAAGCAATAAATAACATAAAAAAACAAGAACAAAGAAATGAAGAAAACAATCGCAATCGGTGCCCTCATCCTGGGTTTCCTGATGCCACACACAGTGCTGGCACAAAACAAGGCAGAACAAACAGCCGACGGACTTCAACCATCGGTAAGTGTTTATTACGATGTCACTGAAGACACGCTCGACGAGGCAGAGGCTTCAGATTCGCACTACGACGAAAACGACGCAGACTTCTCTGAGGATGATCTCCACGACTGGATGAAGACATCAACCTTCGATATAATCGGCGATGTCATCGATGCTATGATTCCTATTTCTATCTGCGTGATTCTGCCACTTGCAATCGTGTTCATGGTGTTCTACTTCCGTCGCAAACGCGAGCAGGAACGTGCGCGTCTCATCGAAAAGATGATAGAAAAAGACATGGATGTATCGGCATTTATCAAGGCCGAGAAAGCCGGTGCTGACGACAACGATGGCGGAAAAGATACGACCGGCAACTTCATCAAGATGCTTGCATGGGGACTTGTGCTGCTGTGTGGTGGTATATGTGTCGTTATCTACCAGATAAGTTCAAATGAGTACAACTACGGCGGGAATATAACGATATTGGGATGGATAGCCAGCGGAATAGGCCTTGCACTCACCACCACAGCTCTCGTGTGGCGCCATGCCATTCGCAAGGATGCGTCGCAGGCAGTGAAACAAGATTAATCGACCTATAGTTTTAGGTTAATATAGTTTTAAGTTAATAGTAATCAGCCGATGAATCTCAGCTCAATCAACGATTTATCGCTCGTGGCACAGGTCATTGCGGGAGCAACCGACCGTGCCTTCGGGCGTTTGGTGGATAAATACCAGCAGCCGGTGCGCCGCTTCTTCCTCCATCAGACGCTGGGCGACCGCATGTTGAGCGACGACCTGGCGCAGGACACATTCATCCGTGCCTACCGCAGCATCCGCCAGTTTCAGCAACTCTCGAGCTTCAAGACATGGCTCATGAGCATAGCCTACCATGTATGGCAAGACCATTTGAGGAAGGAAGAACGGACCCTCTCCCCAGCCCTCCCCCTCTATGGGGAGGGTGACTGCGGCAGAACCATCCGGATACCATCTTCACCCCATAAAGGGGGAGATGTCCGAAGGACAGAGAGG
>JAFUSD010000275.1 GCA_017480685.1 Bacteroidaceae bacterium | reverse complement strand
CGGCAAACTTCTCTTCATATTGTGCTATCATAGCGTCGAGAGCAATCTTGTATGGATTGTCTTCAACCGGTCCGTAGTATGTGATCTTGAAGTTGTCGGCAGCAATCCAGTTGGCATTTGTGCTTTCGGTCTTCATACCGAATGTGATGGTGTCGTTCACACTGATGAATGTACGTTCAAAGTGCTCTGGCAGATTATTTCCTGTTGAGATTGGCTCTTTGAATTCGTAGACACCGCTCTTTGCGAAGAGGTATACGCCTGTAGGAGTCTGTCCGCCCTGGTGTGTTGCGATTGCATCGCAGGAGAATGTGTACTTACCGGCTGGCAGGCCTGTAATTACCTGATGGATGGTTCCATCGCCCAGTGGTTTGTTTCCACTGCGCCAGAACTCGATAAATCCGCTTATCCAGCAGTCTCCGTTATCATAACCGAGAACTGTTGTTCCGTCGGGCAGGGTGATGTCATGAGTACCTGCAGAGTATTGGTATCCGCGGTTTGTATAGGTTGTGATTGTGAGTTCCCATCCGTCGATGTTGCCTGTGTCGAAGCTTGGGTTCACCAGCAGGGCTGTTGCATCAACTGGGTTGTCTTCTGATGCTTTTGCGAGTTCTGCTCTCTTGTAGTCGTAAATCTGCTGATTGAGGTCTTTCTCGGCAGCTTTCATGTCGTCATAGGTTGATACGTTGTAGTTTTCGTATACGGCACGAGCGGCATCGGTGTTGACGATACCACTGTATTCGCTTTCTATTGCTTCGATGTTGGCCAGGAATGTCTCTGCATAGTTGTAGGCAGCAATGGCATCATTGTACTTGTTGTACTCTGCCTCTGGTATGAATGCCCACTTGATTTTGGCATCCATGCCGTACATGTAGTTCAGGAAAGCATCGGATGCTTCGATATCTTCGCTGGTGAGGTTTGGATTAAGCATTGGTGTGAGTGCCATGACTTGTCTGTCTACATAGTCTACGTCTTGTGCGTTGAATCCGAGGTATGAAATCCAGTTGGGATATCCGAGCAGTTCTCCAATAGCAGTGTCATTGTAGTTGGGGTTGTAGTCGGACACTTTGATGTAGTACACGCCGTTGCCTTGTGGCAGTACTTCCCACATGTAGTTGGCTTGTCCGTTGTGGTCGACAAACATTGCGAACCAGTCGGTTGGGAAGAACTTGTAGTACATGTTGCCACGGCTGTTGTAGTTTCCGTAGTCGCTCAGGGTGTAGGTCTTTCCGTCCCAGGGGTGAACGATTGTGTCGGGCTTTGCCTCTTCATCGCCTTCCTCTGGCTGGATGATTTCAGTGTAGATGTACTTCTCCAGGATGATTTTCTTTCCTGTGGTCTGCAGTGCAGCATGAGTTGCCCATTGTGAGTGTGCTGTACAGGTGCCTTGCGAGAAGAATCCTGGAGCTTCGATGTTCAGGAGGTAATACACTGTTGTATCGCCGCCTACTTCGGAAACTTTAAGTTCCTTTGCATAGGTGTCGGAAGTGAAGAAGTTTGCTATAGTAGGTTGTACCCACTGAGCAAAACTCATCATGCTCATCATCACACCTAAGCATGAAATAAGTAATCTTTTGTTCATAATTAGTAATTTGAAAAAGTTAAACAATATGTTATTAAATGTTAGTAATCTATGTTAGTTAGACTGTTTTTTTTGTCTGATGCCGTCAGTTGTCATCTGTCGATGCCGTCTGTCTGTCGGGCAAAAGGTGTCGTCTGTCTGTCGGAGCGGGAATAGATGCTTGCTCTAACGTGACAAAGTTAGAGTTTTTTATTGTTGTGACCAAATGTTTTCTTGTTTTTTTTTTGTTTTGGCGGTTATTTTTGATTGTATGCGGGCTGTTTTAGTTCTTAATCTATGTTGTATGTTTCACGGTTTGGTCTGTTGTGTGGTGGTGTCAGAGTTGTTGCATGTCGTTGAGCCTACGGTAGTATCCGCCTTTGGTTATGAGTTGGTCGTGTGTGCCTTGTTCTACGATTTGTCCTTCGTGTAGCACGTAGATGCGGTCGGCGTTTTTGATGGTCGACAGTCGGTGTGCTATTGCTATGGTGGTTCGTGAGCGCATGAGTCGTTCGAGTGCGTCTTGCACGAGTTTCTCCGACTCGGTGTCGAGTGCCGATGTTGCTTCGTCGAGTATGAGTATCGGTGGGTTTTTGAGTATGGCGCGTGCTATTGATATGCGTTGGCGTTGTCCGCCCGAGAGGCGTCCGCCGCGGTCGCCTATGTTGGTTTGGTAGCCGTTGGGCATTTCCATGATGAAGTCGTGGGCGTTGGCAATGCGTGCTGCTTCTTCTACTTGCTGTGGTGTGGCGTGTTCGACGCCGAATGCTATGTTGTTGTATATGGTGTCGTTGAAGAGTATTGCTTCTTGGTTGACGTTGCCTATGATGCTTCGCAGCGACTGTATGGTGAGCTGGCGTATGTCGGTGTTGTCGATTAGGATTTGTCCGGCTGTGACGTCGTGGTAGCGTGGTATGAGGTCTACGAGTGTGGATTTGCCCGAGCCCGACTGTCCTACGAGTGCTATGGTTTGTCCGCGGGGGATGGTGATGTTGATGTCGGTGAGGACGTTGCGTCCGTCGTCGGAGTATGCAAAGCTGACGTTTCGCAGCTGTATGGAGTTGTGTAGGGTGTCGATGTTTTGTGCGTCGGGGCGTTCTGTTATGTTGTTTTCGGCGGCGAGTATCTTGTTGATTCGTTCCATGGATGCCATTCCTTTTTGTATGGTGTAGCCGGCTTTTGAGAGGTCTTTGACGGGTTGCAGAATGGTGTAGAGTATTGTGAGGTAGTATATGAATGCGCTGGCATCGATTGGTGAGTTGCCTGAGAAGATGAGGTATCCGCCAAACCAGAGCACGATGACTATCATGAGTGTGCCGAGCAGTTCGCTCACGGGGTGTGCCGACGACTGTCGTATGGCTACTCGCATGGATATGCGGCGGTATTCGTCGTTGACGGCGGTGAATTTCTCGTCCATCTTCTTCTCGGCTATGAATGCTTTGATGATTCTCAGTCCGCCCAGGGTTTCTTCGATGATTGAGAGTCCGTCGCTCCATCGGGCTTGTGCCTTGAGCGAGCTGCTCTTCAGGCGTTTGCCTATGCGGCCTATGCCTATTGCCATGAATGGCACTACGATGAGTACGAACAGTGTGAGTTGCCAGCTCATGCAGAAGAGTGTGAAGATGTAGACTAAGATGAATATGGGGTTTTTGATGAGCATGTCGAGCGATGAGCCGATTGATGCGTCGACTTCGTTGACATCGGTGCTGATGCGTGCCAGGATGTCGCCTTTTCTCTCTTCGGAGAAGAATGCGAGTGGCAGGTGTAGTATCTTGCGGTAGAGTTTGGCACGGATATCGCGCACGATTCCTGTCTTGATTGGCATGAGGCATGCCGAGCCTCCGAAGTATGAGCTGGTCTTGAGCAGTGTGAGCAGTGTGAGTATGAGGCCGAGTATGAGTAGGGTGGTTGCTGGCCCGTAGGTGTCGACGAGTTGTTGTGAGTAGTAGTATCCGTTGTTTTTGGCTGTCTCTACGAAGTTGTCGATGGTTTGTCCTATGGTGTCGGCTTGGGTGAATGGTTGGTAGGTGTATCTGCGGTCGTCGATGTTGAAGAGTATGTGGAGTATGGGCACGAGCAGTGCAAACGAGAATACGTTGAAGAATGCCGTGAGTATGTTGAGGGCGAATGTTCCAACGATGTATCGCTTGTAGGGTGCGAAGTATGGGGCGAGTGTTTTATAGAATTCTTTCATTGGCGGGGTGGGTATTCAAGGCGGCCGAACCGCCTTGCACTAACTCTGTGTGGGAAGGGGGGAGGGCTTGAGAGGCGCGCCTTGCACTTATGGGTGTGTGGTTTTGGGCTTGGTGCCTTTGCGGCCGAAGTCGGCGGGTATTTCGCCCCATTGGTCGGTTTGCCAGGTGAGGATGGGGTTTTTGTAGTCGTTGTTGCGCAGCCATTGTTCGGCTCGGGCAATGATTTGGTATAGTTGTTCGGTCTTGGCGTTGCGCTCGAGGTTGGTCTTGCAGTGTTTCTTCCTGACCCATGTGCGGGCGGTGTAGCTGTCGGAGTAGATGGTCATGTCTGATCCTCGTTGCTTGAGCAGGGCGAGTGCATGGACTATTGCGAGGAATTCGCCTATGTTGTTGGTGCCGTATATGGGTCCGTAGTGGAAGATTTGCCGTCCCGAGGGTATGTGCACGCCTCGGTATTCCATCTGTCCGGGGTTGCCGCTGCATGCGGCGTCTACGCATAGTGCTTCGTTGGTGTGGTTGTCGGGCATGGTTGGGCTGATGGTTTGGGTGGCTGTATGGGGGTGGTGTATTGGGGGTTACATGCGTTCGGGCATTTCTATTCCGAGCAGGCCCATGGCGTTGCGCAGTGTGGTGGCTACGGTTTGTGAGAGTAGCAGGCGGAATTGCTGCTTGAGCGGGTCGGTCTCGTGTAGTATGCTGTGGTCGTGATAGAACTGGTTGTATGCCTTGGTGAGTTCGTAGCAGTAGTTGGCTATGCCCGAGGGGCTGTAGTCGGTGGCTGCTTGTTTCAGTGTGGCTGGGAACTGGCGCAGGCGCAGTATGAGGTCGGTCTCTTTGTCTTCGAGGCTGAGTGTGTCGAGTGTGTCGTGGGTGATGTTGATTCTGGCTTCGGCTGCTTTGCGCATGACTGATGCGATGCGTGCGTAGGTGTATTGTATGAATGGGCCGGTGTTGCCGTTGAAGTCTATGCTCTCGGCTGGGTTGAAGAGCATGTTCTTGCGTGCATCGACTTTGAGTATGAAGTATTTGAGTGCGCCCAGTCCTACCTTGCGTGCTATCTCGTGGGCTTCGTCGGTGCTGAGGTCGGAGGTCTTGCCCATGTCTTGCATCATGTGGTAGGCGTCGTCTATCATCTTGGCCATGAGGTCGTCGGCATCTACCACGGTGCCTTCGCGGCTTTTCATCTTGCCCGACGGCAGTTCGACCATGCCGTATGAGAAGTGTACGAGGTCTTTGCCCCATTTGAATCCGAGTTTGTCGAGCAGGATGGAGAGTACCTGGAAGTGGTAGTTTTGTTCGTTGCCAACGACGAAGATCATCTAGTCGATGGGGTAGTCTTCATATCTTAGTTTTGCGG
>JAFUSD010000274.1 GCA_017480685.1 Bacteroidaceae bacterium | reverse complement strand
CTTCGAATTATTCTCAGTGATTACTGTACCTTGGTCATCTCGAAGGTGGCGGTATAGGTGGTGCCATCCTCACGCATACGCAGGGCCTTCCACTTCATCACACCGTCCTTGATGCTCTCAATCTCCCACCATTCGCGCAGTTCATTGCTGTCGATGGTCTTCTTCCAACGGGTGCAGAGCAGAATGCCATCAACGAAATAGTCCGCCATGACATCGTTACCAGCCTTCCACTCGTCGTTCTCCTTGCTATAATATACGTAGGTGCCGTTGGCTTTGTACTCCCAGCGGTGCAGTTCGCCATCGGTGTGTTCGTCTTCGCTGCTGGTTACCTTGCCCTCCCAAGTACCAATGATGTCGTTTTCGTAGTCGTCGGATATGCGGATATAACGCTCCTTGTCATATACTTCATTGATAACCTGGTCGCCATCAACAAAGACTTTCCAGTCAGATTTCAATATCATTTCATTGGCTGTAATTGAGGAAATGTTAGCCACCGTTACATGTTTGGTGTGCTCATTTTCGAATGCAGTGAGCGTCACATCATTGCCCTTGATAATGACATCGGCTGCGGCATGGTTGTTCCACGATTCGCTATAGTAATCAGAAAGACTACCGTATGCTTTTGTCGGTGACAGGAATGTGATGACAGCTTTCAGGTTGGTAGGACATGCCTGACCGTCCAGTTCTTCCACCATCCACTTACCTATAATCTTTTCGGCCACATTCAGGTCGGGCTGTGTGGGGTTATCGTCGTTCGACGAACATGATGTGAACACACTTGCGCCGCAAACGAGGATAGCGGCGAACATCCAATGGACAAAATTCTTTTGCATAATTGTTTGGGTTTAGATGTTAATAATAATGAGTTATTGATAAATGTTACACACAATTTTCAATCCATGCAAGCATATTGCCTCTTGCTGCTTCCGTATTTAATACTGTTATTGCATTCATGCAGGTGCATTAAAGCACGTTCTGCACATTCTGCGTACAAAAGTACAAAATTTTCTTGACTTTAGACACGTTTTACACGTTTTTCTTGCAGAATATGCTTGTTTTAACATAAATAAGCCCCAAGTGGCATCTTAAATCTGCGATTTCGGTCAAAAAAGAAACAGTTTTGGGTTTAAGTTTAGATGTTCTTATATATATAATAAGGTATAGTAAACCCAAATCAGATGATTGAAGGTTTAATTTGATAGTTTAGATAGAATATTATAAAATATTTATCCCTCTGTACCTCTGTGTCTCTGTGTCCTAAAAATAGGTTGCTGATGATGCAAAAGAAAGACTAATGCACCTTTTTGGTCTTCTCTCGTTACTTTTACTACCCAAGCAGCTTGAAATTCACAATGTTTTTTGTACCTTTGCGGCGTGAAATAGCACATTGCAGTCCGAATGTGCCTGAGTGTACTACGTTTCTGTTGACAGCATTGCTAAAAAACAACAATTAACAACTATAAAACTAACAACATGCGACAAAAGAATTTATTATTGATGCTCGCCCTGCTCTGCACCCTCGTGCAGACATCGTGGGCTCAAGACGTATGGGACGGCTCGACATCCAGGCCGGAATACCTCCCCGGTCGTCAGGTTATAATCATCAGGACTGCGGCCGAGCTGGCCTATGCCCAGCAACACTGGGATGACGACTCCGGCGACGGCGTTAACAAGGATTATTACGAGCACAGCTACATGCTGGAAGCCGACCTCGACTTGACCGCTTACTCGTGGCAGCCCCTGGGATTCAATAGCAGCAAGCCGTACACGGGCACTTTCTTTGGCAACGGCCACACCATCAAGCTCAACATCATAGCTGCCGCGGATAACTATCAGGGCCTGTTTTCTGAAATTTCGCCCGTGGGCTGTGTAGAGAACCTGCATGTAAGCGGCCACATCGAGTG
>JAFUSD010000273.1 GCA_017480685.1 Bacteroidaceae bacterium | reverse complement strand
GAGCACTTGCTCGGTCAGGTCTTCCACGTTGGCGTAGCGGTCGGGGATGCGCCCCCAGAGGAACATGCCTTGCTGACGGGGGTCGAAGGTGCAACCCAGTGTGTGCATTATCTGTTCTGCTATGCGGCGACGCGAGGCGTAGGTCTCGATGTTGGCCTTGGCGTGCCATTCGTCGCTGTTGTCGTAGGCGGTGGCGGCGGCCAGTTGCATGGGTCGGAATGTGCCCGAGTCGATGTTTGACTTCACTTTCAGTATCCAGCTTACGAACTCGCTGTTGGTGGCAAGCATGCCCACGCGCCATCCTGGCATGTTGTGGCTTTTCGACATCGAGTTGAACTCTATGCAGCATTCCTTTGCTCCCGGCACTTGCAGTATGCTGAGGCGTTCGTCGCGGTTGAGGATGAAGGAGTAGGGGTTGTCGTTGACGATGATGATGCCGTGGCGGCGGGCGAAATCCACCAGCTGCTCATATAGTTGGCGTGTGGCACGTCCGCCAGTGGGCATGTGTGGGTAGTTGGTCCACATCAGCTTCACTCCTGTCAGGTCCATCGACTCCAGCTGATTGAAGTCTGGATGCCATCCGTTCTCTTCCTTCAGGTCGTAGCTGATGATGTTTTGTCCCAGCAGTCGGCTCAGTGCCGTGTAGGTGGGGTATCCTGGGTTGGGCACCAGCACGCTGTCGCCAGGGTTGCACATGGCCAGCGTGACGTGCAGTATGCCTTCCTTGCTGCCTATGAGTGGCTGTATCTCGGTTGCGGGGTCGAGTTCCACGCCATACCAGCGGTGGTAGAAGCCAGCCATGGCACGTCGCAGTTCGGGTGTGCCCACCGTGGGTTGGTATCCGTGGGTGTCGGGTCGTCGTGCTTCGCGACACAGAGTTTCGATTGTTGCCTCGGATGGCGGCATGTCGGGGCTCCCGATTGCCAGACTTATAATGTCCATCCCCTGGGCGTTAAGCCGTGCCACCTCCTTCAGTTTGCGGCTGAAGTAGTATTCGCTCACGTTTTGCAAGCGGTCGGCAGGCTTATACTGTCGATTTTCCGTTTTCATATTCTCCAAGTATTGTGATTTGTGTTGTTAGTGGTCGTGTTGCTTCGATTGATTGGCGATAGCGCTGGTAGTCGTCGAATGTGATGTCGACATAGAACATGTATTCCCATTCGCGGCCGATGATGGGCAGCGACTGAATCTTTGTGAGGTTGATTTTGTAGAACGAGAAGATGGACAGCACTTGCGAGAGCTGACCCTCGGTGTGGGCCAGTGTGAAGACGATGCTGGCCTTGTTGATGCGTTCGGTGTGGCATAGGGTGGGTACCATATCGGGCCTGCATACCACGAGGAATCGTGTGAAGTTGTGCTTGTTGGTTTCGATGCCCTCTTCCAACACTTTCATGCCATAGATGTCGGCCACTGCCTTTGAGCAGATGGCGGCATGGCCGTGCAGGCAGTGCTCGCTGATGTTTTTGGCAGCGCCAGCCGTGTCGTCCACTTCCACGATTTTCAGTCTTGGGTGATGTTTCAAGAATTCGCGGCATTGCATCAGAGCTACAGGATGGGAGTTTACCTCGGTAATGTCGTCCCAGTCGTCGGATGGCAGACACATGATAGAGTGTGAAATCCTCAACTTATGTTCACCTACGATGATGGTTCCGCTGTCGCGCAGCAGTTCGTAGTTGTGGAGCAGGCTGCCTGCTATGGTGTTTTCGATGGCCACCATGCCGATGACCGTAGGGTCGGCCTTGATTGCTGCAAACACATCCTCGAACGTGTTGCAGCATATCAACTCGATGTCCTCGTCCTCGAAATACCGGTGGCTTGCCACGTCGTGGAACGAACCCACCTCGCCCTGTATCGCTATTCGTTTCATTATGTTTGAGTTTTTGAGTTTTTAAGTTTTTGAGTTTTTGAGTTCTCGTCGGAAGACTGGTAGTCAATCTTCAACAGCTCAATAAAAAAATCCGCCCTCAGCATTGTGAGAGCGGAATCTGTAGTTTCTGTATCCTTGTATCAGCATCGGCCGTGTTGCATACCCCTATCCGCTCTCACTTCTTTGGAAAGTAAAAGTAAAAATAAAAGTATGTTGCAAATGCTGACATCATGTTCGTTATCTCGTTTTCTGATTTCGGGTGCAAATGTAAAGCAAAATCGCGACATGACCAAACATTTTGCAATAAAAGTGTGAGCGAAGCCGATATTTTATACATAAAGTCTTTCATTCGTTACTTTTGTAAGCTTTTCAGCCCCGTTTTCCAACCGCTTCCAGGGCTATGCAGCTACGGGCATGATATGGTGCATTGAAGACGAGGATATCCTCGCGGTCCGTTGAGGATATCGTCGCGGCCCGTTGAGGATATCCTCGCGGCCCGTTGAGGATATCGTCGCAGCCCGTTGAGGATATCGTCGCAGCCCGTTGAGGATATCGTCGCAAAACTGGGTCGACGTCGCTTCGCGTGCGCGTATATATATAATAGGTGTATCCGCCCCTTCCTTCAGTGGCAGTTCCGCCTCGTGTGTAGGCCAGTCGCCGACACCCTTTTTGAACTTAAAACATGATGCGAAATTGCAAAATGAAGCGTAAAAATCAAAAAATCAGGCCTTGAAACAACATTTTTTGCAAAAACATTTGGTGAGAACAAATAAATGATTTAACTTTGCACTACAGCTTTTTAAATTTGTGCCTACACAGAAAATCCATAATCTGTAGGTCAAAATGATAAAAAGGTGTAGAGAATATAAGTAAGAACATTAGATTCAAACCATTCTTGCTCTACGGCATGATGGTAATAAAAGAGATGAGTATACGATACCGACTGACAGAAGTAAAAGACAACATCAGCAACAAACCCAAGCGTGGCTACTATGCACAAGTTGTCACCAAAGGCACCATAGACACTGAAACACTGTGTCAGCACATAGCATCGAGCTGTTCGCTCACCACGGCCGACATGGCCGCCGCCATCATCGCGCTCTCTCAGAACATAACCAACTACCTGCTCGAGGGATACAATGTCAACATCAACGGCATCGGCACCTTCTCGCTTTCAGCCGAATCGGAAGTGGTTGAGAACGAGAAAGACCTCAAGGCACATTCGGTGAGAGTGAAGAACGTCAATTTCCGTTCGGCAGTGAGCCTGAAGAAAGCAATGACCAAATCAAAGTTTGTGAAGGTGCGTTGACAGCATCGCGGCACGTGCGCCATGCAGATGCAAAGATACGCAAAACCACATACACCCTCAAAAATAGCCTCCAAGGCAATGAGTTCAAATTATATAACAATCAACAAATCAACGCAAAAACAATGAAACAAAATCTCATCCTGGCCCTCGCCGTTGTGGCAGCCTTTGCACTTGCATCGTGCAAATCATCAGAAAGCAACTACAAGAAAGCCTACGAGAAAGCACAAGCACAGGAACAGACCCAGCAACAAGCCACTGAACCAGTGCAAGTACAACCCGTAGTGACACCCGTACAGACCGTAACTCCGGTAGTGGCTGAAGACCACTCCGACCTTCCATCTGAAGGCCTTACAGGCGTAGGTGGCGCAACCATCAGAGCATACAACGTGGTATGTGGTTCGTTCAAGAGCCTCGACAACGCCAACAACCTCTGCTCTACACTCAAGAACAAGGGATACAACGCAGTCGTGGCACAGAACCCATCTACAGGCATGTATCGCGTAATAGCAACATCGTCGGCAACACGCGCCGATGCAGTATCGGCTCGCGACAAGCTCCGTGCCACATACCCCGACGCATGGCTGCTCTACGCAAAGTAACAAACAGAATCACTCAGCTTAGTTTAAGCACATTTTAATTTCTTTTTGGTAAGTGAGAATAATGTAAGAATTATCTCAGGCGGTCGCCGGTTGTGAAACTAGCGACCGCCACTTTTATTACACGTTGCAAACTGAAAAAGAGCAAAACCCAAGCACCATGCATCTTAAAAAAAACTAAAAACACATGAAATAATTGTTACTATCACTTTTTTTTCGTAACTTTGCATTATCAAACCCCAAACGCATAAATAAATGAAAGCAAAAAAGATACTGTTCATCACATCAGAGATGACTCCATTTGTGCCCGAATCGGCAAGTGCAAACCGAGGGCGCGAAATACCACAGTCCATACAAGAACTGGGACACGAAATACGTACGTTCTCGCCTAATTGGGGTAGCATCAACGAAAGGCGAAACCAACTGCACGAAGTCATCAGGCTTTCAGGAATGAACATCATAATAGATGATACCGACCACACACTCGTCATAAAAGTGGCATCGATACCGTCGGCAAGAATGCAGATATACTTCATCGACAACGACGACTACTTCACACACCGCAACCTGCTGGCCGACAACGACGGAACAGAATATACCGACAACGGAGAGCGAGCCGTGTTCTACGCACGTGGAGTGCTCGAAACCGTCAAGAAACTGCGGTGGGTGCCCGACATCATACACTGCCACGGCTGGATCACATCACTCGCACCACTATTCATCAAATGCGCCTACCAGGACGAACCATCGTTTGCCGAGACCAAAGTAGTATATTCTGCCACCGCGCCCGAGTTTAAGACCGACCTCGGACCAACATTCCAACGAAGCATACCATTCCGCAATATCAAGCAAAACGAGATAACCGACATCACCACCGGCCAATGCACATTCGAGGAAATGGAGAAAATAGCCGTGAAGTATGCTGACGGAGTAATCATGGACAGCAAGAAAACACCACGCTCCATAGCCAAGTTTGCCAAAGAACTAGGCAAACCAGTGCTGGCCTACACGGAAGACTTTGCACAAGCATACAGCGATTTCTACGACTCGCTCATGCTTTGACAAATACACAAACAAACTTGTCATGACGCTAAAAAAACTGCTCATACCACTCACAATCACCATCGCACTCACTGCATGCGATGACACGACCGACCAACTCGGAACCGAGATGATGCCAACCACTGACCTCACACAACAAGTGAGCCAGACATACAACGTGTACACACAATCATACTCGGCAGGCGATTCAGTACTTGCACGCACAAGCCGCTCATACCTCGGACGCTTCACCGACCCCGAGACCGGAACATGCATAAAGTCTGATTTCCTTGCACAATTCCACTGCATCGAAGACTTCGCATTCCCCGACTCAGTCATAGGCGACAGCATCATATCAACAGAACTGTTGCTGTATGTAGACAACTACGTGGGCGACTCGCTCGCTACATTCAAAATCAGTGTATACCCACTGACAAAAGTGCTCGACCCCGATGCCGACTACTACACCAATATAGACCCCGAACGCTATTGCGACACAGAAGCCGAACCAATAACAGTGAAGTGGTACACACTGTCAGACCGAACCGTAGATGACGAAACACGACGCAAGTCGACATACTCCAACCACATACGCATACCACTGCCAAAGTCCATCGGTACACAGATATACGAAGCCTACAAGAGCAACCCACAACAATTCAGCAACTCTGAAAGCTGGATCAACAGCGGGCTGCCAGGCTCCAAGGGATTCTACTTCCGCCTCGAAAGCGGCGACGGTGCACTGGCATACATCAATATCGTACAGTTCAACATAAACCTGCGCTACCACGACCCCGAGGAAAATGTAGACACAACCGGCATGTGCCAGTTTGCAGCAACCGAAGAAGTGATACAAGCCACACGATTTGAAAACACAAACCTCGAAAAACTGCTTGACGACACACAAGCCACATACCTCAAAAGCCCAGCAGGTATATTCACCATGGCAACACTGCCGGCAAACCAGTTAAACTACAACGACACAATCAACTCCGCATCACTCACACTCACACGATACAACGACCAGGTGAACAACGGATTCAAACTCGGAATACCCAAGTACCTGCTCATGGTGAGACTCGACGACTACAATAACGGATACTTCGAGCAATACAAGACAGCAGACGCAAACACATCGTTCCTCGCTAAATTCGACGCAGGAACCAATACATACCAGTTCATAAACATATCGCATCTACTAATCACGATGATGCAAGAACTGCGCAACGGAACGGCAACAGAAAACTACAACAAAGTGCTGCTCATACCTGTTGAACCAACATTCGACTCAACATCATCGTCAACAACGACAGTTACCAACGAGTCGACGTCAACACTCGTAAAACTATGCCACGACTTCTCGATGACCAGTGCACGCCTTGTAGGCGGAGAGAACAACCCAATCCAACTCAGAGTCATCTACTCAAAGTTCAACAAGTAAGCACAGACTTCTCCCACACCGTCATCCTGCAGAACGCTTGACATCAAGCCCACTGCACTATTGCCCATAGCCCCAGGTCCTACAGCCTCAGGTTCTATAGCCTCCGGCACTACAGCCTCAGGTTCTAAAGCCCCAGGTCCTACAGCCTCAGGCTCCACTGCCATTGCCCTATTATCCCCACTGCCCTGCATGTGAAGAACAACCTTCCCTTCTTGTCATTCCGACGGAACGCAGTGGAGGAGAGAACCCGTGACAGGCGATGGTGTCATTCATTCCTTCCGGCTTGTCATAGTTCCACTCGCTTACGCTCGGGATGACAGATGGGGAGGTAAGCAATGTAGGTAGGCATTGTACTGCTTCCTCCTTCCTCCTTCCGGCTTGTCATAGTTCCACTCGCCTACGCTCGGGATGACAGATGGGGGAGGTAAGGGCAATATAAGCGAG
>JAFUSD010000272.1 GCA_017480685.1 Bacteroidaceae bacterium | reverse complement strand
CTTGCAATGCCACGACTCGACGCGGGGTCGCTCATGGTGGGCGAAGTTGATTCGGGCTCGATCGATGTGAGCATCACGGCATCGGGGCGTGTGGTTCCCGCCTTCGAACTCACCATCACGTCGCCCATCTCGTCGCAGATACTCGAAGTATATGCCCATAGCGGCGACACGGTCGATGTGGGTACACCCCTCATGCGGCTCGACCTGGAACAAGCCGAGGTGGCCTACTCGCGCGAACTCGACGAGCACGAAATCCGTCGTCAGACGCTTCTGCAACAAGAGGCCAACATAGCATCGCAACAGGCCGACCGCCAGATGCAACTCGAAGTGGAAGCCATGAAGGTGAGTCAGCTCGAGGCCGAGTTGCGCAACGAGCAGTATCTCGACAGCCTCGGGTCGGGTACGAAAAACCGTGTACGACAAGCCGAGACAGCATTATATACCGCACGTCTCAACCTCGAAGCTCTGCGCCGACATGCCGAAGGCGAGACTGCTTCCAACGAAGCCCAGCTGCGGGTGAAGCACCTGCAAGACCGAATTGCCGACAAGTCGTTGCAACAAAGTCGGCGCACACTGAGCCAGGCCAACATACGCGCCACACGTCGTGCCACACTCACATACATCAACTCCGAGATAGGCAGCATGGTGGGTGCAGGCAGCAAGCTGGCCACACTGAGCGACCTGAGCAGTTTCAAGATAGAATGTACGATAGCCGACACCTATTCCGACCGCGTCGTGGCAGGTGGCAGGGTGCAGGCGCGCATCGGTCGCGAAGTGTTGGAAGGCACCATCAGCAGTGTCACTCCGTTGAGCCAAAACGGAGCCATCACCTTCAATGCCGTGATGGACAACCCGTCGCATCCACGTCTGCGCTCGGGCTTGAAAGTCGAGATATATGTCATCACCAGTATGCTCGATGACGTGATCCGACTGCCCAACGGTTCCTACTATTCAGGTCCCGGCACCTACACGCTGTTTGTCTTCACAGCCGACGACATGGTGATGCCGCGCGAGGTGAAGCTTGGCGAATGCAACTACAACCATGTCGAGGTCATCGAAGGCCTCGCGGCCGGCGAACGTGTCATCATTAGCGACATGACGAAATGGAAGGGACACGATAAGATAAAGATAAGTAATTAGTAATTTTTGTTCAACCCGTAGTACTACAAAGGTGCCGTAGGGAGGCGTCGTGAGATGCTCTCCCCTACACTTTTTTGTAAACCGTGCCATTCAGCTCGATAAATCTTTGTAACTTTGCAGAAACAAGCCCCCTCCCTGCTCCCCCAAAGGGGAGTGATAGGCCATCCGGATTAGCCCCTTATTATCCCCCTCTCTCCCCTGGGGGAGTGCGAGGGGGAGAAAACCGTTCTTGTCCCCCCTCAGTCCCCCGTAGGGGATGACGGGGGAGGAGGTTAGGGAGGGGCCAAATAAAATATTATACAACTATGATACTCATCATCGACGACGACCGTGCCATCCGTGTATCGCTCACCTTGCTGCTCGAGCGCAACGGATATGAAGTGATGCAAGCCGAAGGACCGAAGGCTGCAATGGATGTGGTACGTTCGAACAGCAGCCTCCAGCTGTGCCTCATGGACATGAATTTCTCGCTTGCCACCGATGGCGAGGAGGGCCTCACCCTGTTGCGCCAAGTCAAGGTTTTCCGTCCCGACGTGCCTGTCATCCTCATGACGGCATGGGGCAGCATCGACCTCGCCGTGCGTGGCATGCGCCATGGTGCCTTCGATTTCATCACCAAACCATGGAACAACCACACACTGATGGAGAGAGTGGAAACGGCGTTGGAGCTAAGTCCCCACAAAACCCCTCAAACCCCTCAAACCCCTCTCTTATTCCCTCCGTCGCTTCGCTCCCCAATTGCTCCGATTTCGCAATTGCCCCCAAGGGGAGATGATACCATCCGGACGGTATCCCCCTCCTTGGGAGGGGTTAGGGGAGGTCAGGAGGGAGGGTCTTCCTTTATCGTCGGCTCCCTTTCCCCCATCCTTTCCACCCTCGACCGTGTGGCGCCCACGATGGCACCGATACTCATCACGGGCGAATCGGGAACGGGCAAGGAAGTCATTGCGCAATACATACACGAGCACAGTCAGCGTGCAGCGGGGCCACTGGTGAAGGTCAACCTCGGCGGCATATCGGCTTCGTTGTTCGAGAGCGAGATGTTCGGACATAAGGCCGGGGCATTCACCGATGCACGCGAAGACCGCCGCGGACGGTTTGAGATGGCTGAGGGCGGCACCATCTTCCTCGACGAGATTGGCGAACTCGACCTTGCTTGTCAGGTGAAGTTGCTGCGCGTGTTGCAAGACCACACCTATGAGGTCCTTGGCGACAGCACCACGCGCCGTGCCGATGTGCGTGTGGTGTGTGCCACGAATGCCGACCTGCCTGCCATGATTGCGGCTCATACCTTCCGCGAAGACCTCTACTACCGCATCAACCTCGTGAGCATACACCTGCCGGCACTGCGCGAACGCAAGGACGACATCCCGTTGCTCGTGCGCCATTTCATTGCCAATGCTCCGTCGGCACCGTCCACTCCGCGATGGGAACCCACCGACGACGATATGCACTGGCTGCAGTCGCTGCCGCTTACGGGCAACATACGCGAACTGAAGAACATCGTGGAAAGGGCTGTACTGATGGGACGGTTGGAGAAAGGCCCCCTCCTAACCTCCCCCAAAGGGGAGGAACTCCATCCGGCATCCGCGACTCCACAAACTCTTGAAGCTATTGAGCGTGACACCATTGCCGACGCAATCAACCGTCACGGGGGCAACCTCACCCTGGTGGCACGCGAGTTGGGCATCAGTCGCGGGGCACTTTACCGCAAGATAGACAAGCACGGATTATGAAACTCATACACTACTACATCATTCTGGTGGTTATACTCCTGGTGTTGGGAGCTATCATCCTCGTCACCACCTACGGCAGCCATCCCACCCTGTTCTTTGTGAGCGAAGCAATCATCGCGGGCGCCATCATCTTCCTCGTCGTGTTCTATCGCCGTACGGTGAGTCCCATGCAGGCAGTGACCGACGGAATCGACATGCTCCGCCAGCAGGATATGAGCACCTTCCTGGCACCCACGGGTCAGCCCGATACCGACATGGTGGTCGATACCTTCAACACCCTGCTGCGCAACCTGCGCAACGAACACCTGCACACCGCCGAGCAAAACACGTTTCTCAACCTCCTCATCCAGGCATCGACCACGGGCGTCATTCTCTGTCCACTCGACAAGGAGCCACGACAGGTGAATCCTGCCGCACGCCAGATGCTCACCCCCGAACTGCAAAGCCGCCTCGACGCCATGCCGCTGGGCACCGACGAGACCGTGCGCCTATCCAACTCACAGATATATCGCGTGAGCCACCTCTCGTTCACCGACGGAGGCCGCCAGCATCCGTTTTTCCTCATCCAGCCCCTCACCGACGAGGTGATGGAAGCCGAACGTGCGGCCTACGAACGGGTGATACGCATGATTGCCCACGAGGTGAACGGCACCGTGGGATGCATATCGAGCACCCTCGACACCATACAACCCGACATCAGCAACCCCCAGTCGCTCACGGCTGTAGGCAGTGCCGCCGAGCGCCTGCAATCGATGGCTCAGTTCGTGACTCGCTTTGCCGATGTGGTCAGGATTCCCGAACCCCACCTCATCCTCTGCGACCTGAACGAAGAGCTGGAGAACTACCGCCACATCATCGCCCACATGTGCCAGTCGGCCGGCATCAAGCTCGACATGCCAGCCACCGACAGCGCCATCCCCGTCAGGCTCGACCCCACGCTCTTCCAGCAGGTGATAATAAATATCGTGAAGAACTCGATAGAGAGTATCAAGGAACGAAATGGTGAAGAGTCTGTCCCTGCCAAGGTCTCACTCTCCACCCATGGCCGCACCCTCACCATCACCGACAACGGAGCTGGTATCGATGCCGACGCAATGGCACATATATTCACCCCGTTCTATACCACGAAGACCGACGGACAAGGTATTGGATTGCTCATCACGCGCCACATCCTGCGCCACATGGGTTGCCGTTTCTCGCTCGCTACCGACCCCGCCGACCATCTCACACGCTTCACAATCATATTCCCCAACCCGTCGAAAGGCAATGTGGCTGCACATTAGTTTTGCCAAGCGGATATCTAAGTTTTATTGAAAGAACGCAGAAATTTTATTGAAAGAACGCAGAAGTTTTACTGCGCTTATATTGGAAAACTTTAATTTTCGACGTAAATTTAATAATTCTCGACGTAAATTTACTGATTTTCCACCGAAAATTTAATAATTTGCGACGTAAATTTAAGAATTACTACGTACGCGCAGCAAAAGTTCTGTGCAGGTGCAGGTAAATTAGTGCGTACTCGCAGAAAGGGTTTTACCTTCACCCGTCCGTTTCCGAACGCACAACTGTCCGATAATGGACACACACTACACTGTGCTTTTATTGATTATCAATCCGTTACACCGTTGGCACGGAGTTTGATATATCGTGTGTAGTACATTTCATCAAATGCAAAAACAAAAGAAAGATATGGAAGTATCGATTAAGTTGACAGGTGTCAACAAGATTTACCGCACTGAGTCGGTAGAGACTCAGGCGCTTGAGAATGTGAACCTCGAGGTGGGCCGCGGCGAGTTTCTGAGCGTGATGGGTCCTTCGGGATGTGGAAAGAGTACGTTGCTCAACATCATGGGCTTGCTCGACGTACCCACGAGCGGCACCATCGAGTTGTGTGGCGAGCGGATCGACAGCCATTTGTCAGACAACCGCCTGGCCACACTGCGCAACCGCAGCCTTGGTTTTGTGTTTCAGTCGTTCCACCTCATCGGCGGACTTTCGGTGCTCGACAACGTGCAGATACCGCTCATCTACCGCGGCGTGGGGCGCAGCGAGCGCATACGTCGTGCCAAGGAGGTGATTGAGCGTGTGGGACTTAGCCACCGCATGAAGCACATGCCCAGCCAGCTGTCGGGCGGTCAGTGCCAGCGTGTAGCCATTGCACGTGCCGTGATAGGCAATCCCGAAATCATACTGGCCGACGAGCCGACGGGTAACCTCGACTCGCACATGGGTGCCGACATCATGGACCTCCTCCACCGCCTCAACGAAGAGGACCGCCGCACCATCGTGATGGTGACCCACAACGAGCAGCAGGCTCGCGAGACAGACCGCATCGTGAAGTTCCTCGACGGAAGGCAGATATCATGAAACCGAACTATCTCTATATCCTGGGCACCGCTCTTGCCATTGCATTCACCATGGTGATAGCCGAGGTGTACTATGTGCAAGTGGCCGACGTGGCACCCGAGGTGAACCGCAGCACCACCTTGTATTGCGATGCCATCTGGCGTATGCCTATCGAGAACGAGCGCGACGGCGTGGTGCAGGAGCGTACAACCATTCCAGTGTTCTACTGCGACATTACCGATATATTCAGTCAGCTGAAGTCGCCCGAGTGCATCACGGCATACATGAATATCTCGTTTTGTCAGATGAACATACGCATGGCCGACGGAGTGCACGACTACAGCGCCCAATATCTCTGCACCGACCCCGACTACTTCAAGCTCTATCGCTTCCGTTTCCTCGAAGGCCGTCCGTTCAACAAAACCGAGATGGACGGGCACGAGCGTGTGGCAGTCATCACGCGCGACCTGGCCGACCGCATCATAGGTAAGGACCAACCGGCTGCGGGACACATAGTGAGCATCAACAACTACGACTGGCGCGTGGTGGGAGTGGTAGAGACACCGCCCATCATTGCCACCCATTGCAGCCGCGAGCTGTTTGTGCCCTACATGGCCGAAGGACTCTTGACAGCCACTCACATGGAGGTGACCGACGCGGCGTTCATGGTATGCCTGTCGGTGCCTCATGACCGTCGCGACGACTTCTGGCGCGAAGTGGCTGAGATTGAAGCTCGCTACAACATGTCGCTCAGCAGCCACGACTTCCCCGTATATGGCCTCAAGCCCACACCAATCGACCTCCGTCCGTCGTTCGTCAGCCACTATGGGCGCACATGGAACGATGTGGGCAACATGTTCGACGAAATCATCATCGACGAAGGTGATGCCGCGGGGTCGATACTCTATTATGCCATACCTGCCATACTGCTGCTCATGCTCGTACCTGCCCTCAACCTCAGCGGCATGGTGGCCAGCCGCATGCAACGCCGCCTGGCAGAACTGGCAGTGCGCAGGGCATTCGGAGCACGCAAGGTCCGACTGCTGTGGGAGGTGTTGAGCGAGAACATGATGCAGACACTCATAGGCGGAGCAATAGGCCTGGTCGTGGCGTGGATTGCACTCTATATGTGTCGCGCATGGATATTCACGCTTTTCATCGGCGACCTTGCCTCCGTGGCAAACATGCGAGGCTCGTATGCCGTGACATCCGAGATGTTTTTCGCACCATCAATATTCATCATCACCTTCATCACGTGCTTCATCCTCAACGTGCTGGCCACCACCCTGCCCGCCGTCATGGCACTGAGAAGGCCAATCGTAGAATCACTGAATCAGAAACAATGAAACAATTATCCATCTGGCTCGTACTTGAGCTAATCCTTGTGACTATAGTTATGTGGTGGGCGTTCGACCCCGTGGTGGTGAATACCTACGTAGGCCACATACCGATGGGCTACGACCCCTCGCGCATGGTGGAACTGACGATGGGCAGCAGCATGAAAGTGGACGAAGAAGACAAATGGTATGTGCATGAGTTCGACAAGGAATACGATGTCATCACGGCTCAGCTCGAAGCGCTGCCCGAAGTGGAATGTGTGTTTGAAGACCGAGGCCACTATGCACCGCTCTTCCATGGCTCCTCACTGGCGGGAACAACCTACTACCTCGACAGCGGCGACAGCCTCGTGTGCTGGAATCGCGACTTCTACGTCGGCAGTCGTGTGTTTCAGGCATTCGGCATACAGTCGCTCACACCATCGGTGCCACAAGAGCACCTCACCGACAGCGCCGCCTACAACGCCGACATCATCATCACCCGCACGGCTGCAATGAAGATGTTTGGCACCACCGATGTG
>JAFUSD010000271.1 GCA_017480685.1 Bacteroidaceae bacterium | reverse complement strand
TGCCGCGCAGATGCAAATGATGTATGATATGTAGGTTTTCATGTTCTATGCTCTGATATGGTAATGTATATGTGTTTTGGTGAGGATATCCTCGCAGACCGTTGAGGATATCCTCGCAGGCTGTTGAGGATATCCTCGCGACCCCGCGAGGATATCCTCGTTTTCTTTTGCCATCACACTCATTTCAGTTTGCGATAGAGCGCATACCGGGTGATGCCCAGCAGTTCGGCCGCCTGACTCATATTGCCACCTGTGATGCGCATGGCCCGCTCGATGGCTTCCTGCTCCAGTCGCTCGAGGTTGAGGGTTGCAGCCGGTTCGTGGCGGCGCATGGGTGGCGGCGCGAGGGTGAAATCGGATGCCGAGAGACTGCGGCCCTGACTCATGAGTACTGCCCGCTCCACGCTGTGCATCAACTCGCGCACATTGCCCGGCCATTGGTGGGTGAGGAGTTTCTGACGTGCGTCGCGGCCTATGCCTCCCACCTCCTTATTATATTTACGTGCATACACGCGCGCGAAATGTTCGGCCAGCAGCATGATGTCGTCGCCTCGCTTGCGCAGTGGCGGTATGGTCAGTTCGATGGTATTGATGCGGTAGAGCAGGTCCTGACGGAATGTCCCTTCATCTACACGTCGGTGCAGGTCGGCATTGGTTGCCGATATGAGTCGGATGTCAATCCGGGTCTGTGTGGTTGCACCCAGCCGCGAAATCTCGCGCCGCTCGAGTGCTGCCAGCAGCTTTGCTTGCAACGACGGTGGCAGGTTGCCTATCTCGTCGAGAAACAGCGTGCCGCCGCTGGCCGTCTCCATGCGTCCCGCCTTGGCACGGTGGGCATCGGTGAACGCACCCTTCTCGTAACCGAAGAGTTCGCTCTCAAACAGATGTTCGGGCACACTGCCCAGGTCGATGCTCACAAACGGACGGTCTTTCCTCGCCGACATGTGGCAAATCATGCGTGCTGCCACGTCTTTGCCCGTGCCGTTCTCGCCCAGGATGAGGATGTTGGCATCGGTGGGTGCCACCTGAGCGATGGTGGTCATCACGCGCTTCATGACAGGACTTTCGCCAATCATGACCGGCGCGGCATCCGAGCCCGACGGTGCCGTCACGGCCTCCACCTTCTGCTCCAACTGTCGGTTGCGCTTGCGCTCCTGTCCCAGCTTCACGCCTGCAAACAGCGTGGCCAGCATGTGGCTGTTGTCGAAGGGTTTGGTCACAAAATCGGTGGCACCGCTCTTGAGCGCACGCACCGCCTTGTCGGCATCGCTGTAGGCAGTCATCATCACCACCACGGCCTGCGGGTCGTGCTGCAGGATTCGACGGAGCCACTCGAAACCCTCCTCGCCGCTGATGGCATCGCGCCGGAAGTTCATATCCATCAACACCACGTCGGGCTGTATCATGTCGTAGAACCGCAGTATCTGGTCGGGCCGTGTGGTCACACGCAGGTCGTCAACCAGCGGTTTCAGCAGCAGGTTGAGCGCAAAGAGGATGTCTTCGTTGTCATCGACGATAAGTATCTTTCCTTTTTGTTCCATGAAAATGAGTCTTGTTTACGATTTACATACTATTTAACTATTTAGCTATTTCCTTCCAGATGGATTCGCAGTCCTTCGGCCGGTCACAGATTCACTCCTTCACTGCGTTTCGTCGGAATGACAAATGGGGAGGCCCTACAATAGGGAACTGCTTTGCTTATGGATAGCAACCTCCCCTACAAGTCATACCGAAGTCCTCCGACGTAAGGAGAGAGGGCTGAGTGTATCTTGAACCTGTAGGAGCAGGTTATGATATACACTTCAATTTTCAAAGCCTTCCGGATGGGCTCCTCCTTTTCTTTTCCCTTTAATTCTATTTTCAACTGCAAAGATACGGATATAAATCAGAATACATGTTGCCATCCATGCACTTTTTCACTAATAAGTGCGAGATTGCTCACCGATGTGCGAAAACGCACGTTGGCAGTGCGCATCCGCACATCGACATCGGTGCTCTCGCTGCACTCTATGCGTTCACTATCAATAGTATAACCTTGTTGGCACACTCTTTGTATATTGCACAAACATGAAGATAAGAATACTTACACTGATAATGCTCACAGTTGCAGTCGTGGCACGCGGACAGGACTACGATACACTGCGCCTCACACTGGCTCAGGCCATACGTCTGGCACAAGAGCAATCGACCGATGCACTGTCGGCACGCCATCAGCTCGAGGCATCTACATGGGCCTACCAGGGCCACAAGGCCAACTACCTGCCGTCGCTATCGTTGTCGGCATCACCCAACCTCAACCGCCAGCTCAACAGCATAGTGCAACCCGACGGCACCAGCTCGTTCGTACGACAGAACCAGCTCAGCACCAACCTCAACCTATCGCTCAGTCAAAACATCTGGTTCACGGGCGGCAACCTGTTTGTCAGTTCGAGCCTCTACCGTCAGGACGAATTTGAGCGACACACACATTCCTACAGCTCCGTGCCCATATCCATAGGCTACAGCCAGAGCCTGTTCGGCCATAACAGCCTGAGATGGGACCGCCGCACCGAACCCCTGCGCTACCGACGGGCACAGAAGGCATACCGCGAGACGATGGAACTCATCGCATCGCGCACATGCAGCTACTTCTTCTCGTTGGCCGGGGCACAGACATCGCTCAGCATCGCGCGGCAGAACTACGCAGTGAGCGACACCCTCTACCGATATGCCAGCCGCCGCTACGACATCGGGACCATAACCGAGAACGAGATGCTGCAACTCGAAGTGAACCGCCTGTCGGAGGAGACCAACTGCATGAATGCCGCCATCGAGGTGGACGAAGCGATGCAAAGCCTGCGCTCGTATCTGGCAATCGACAATGCGACCGACATAGTGGTGGTACCCGACAGCAGCGTGCCCAACCTGCAAATCGACCCCATGCAGGCACTCGCTCAGGCACTCGAGCAAAGTCCCGACCCCGACTACTACCGCCTGTCCCGACTCGAAAGCGAAGACGATCTGGCTCGTGCTCGTGCCAGCCGCGGCCTCAAAGCCGAGCTATACATGCAGTTCGGCCTGTCGCAGACGGGCGCCACAGTACACGATGCCTATCAGCGACCATCCAATCAGCAATACATAAGCCTGTCGCTCAGCCTGCCGCTGCTCGACTGGGGGCGAGGCAAGGGGCAGGTGCGCGTGGCACGTTCGCGCCTCCAACTCACCCAGCTCGCCGGCGAACAAGGCATGCACGACTTCCGGCAAAACGTGTTGAAGGTGGTGAACCAGTTCAACCTCCAGTCGCGACGAGTAGATGTAGCACGGCGCACCCGCCAAACGGCCCTCCGTCGCTACGAAGTGGCCCGATGGATGTACATACAAGGCCGTACCACACTGCTCGAATTCATGAACAGCATCAACGAAAAAGACGCAGCACAACGCAACTTCATCGCCTCCATGCGAACATATTGGGAGCTATATTACACAATCAGAAGCATGACAGGAGAGGTGATGGAAACCCCTCTCTTATCTCCCCGAAGGGGAGAGGATACCATCCGGATGGAAAAGGCTCCTCCCCTTGGGGGAGGCGGGGGAGAGGTTAAAGGGACGATACCTACTCCGAGGCAACATCCGTCCTTTTAACTCCTGAGCGCAGCGATAACTTCTTTTCCATTCCTTTCCATTCCAAATAATTAAATAGTAAATTCGTAAATCGTAAATGATACTATGGACATCAAACTACCTCCACGCCCCTGGTACAAACGCTACCGCTACCACCTGCTCGGCGCCTGCCTGCTTATCGCGCTGATAGGGTACGCCATTTATGTCAACCTGAAGCCACGCACACTGCGGCTGCATATCGACGACGACCAGATAGCCGTCGTCGTCGACACCACATTCATGGAATATACCAACATCGACGGTACCGTCACACCCATATCCACCCTGCGCATCAACACCGCCGAGGGGGGAATCGTGGAGGACGTGATGTGCCGCAGCGGCGATATGGTAAGCAGGGGCGACACGATACTCACCCTCAGCAATCCGTCGCTCATCCGTCAGCTCGAGGACGAACGCATGCAATACGAGCAAAAAGCCATGACCTATCGCCGACAAATCATCGAGATGCAACAGCGGGCCATCACGCTGCGACAGCAGGCAATGCAGGCACAGTACGAGCTGAGCCGCCTCGAGAAAAGCTTTGCACTCGAGCAGGAAGAGGCACACATGGGCATGAAGAGCAAGGCACAACTCGAGGTGGCACGCGACGAATACAACTACAAGACGCAATCTGTGCGCCTCACACTCGAGAGCCTGTCGCAGGACTCGGTGCTCAACGTCATCAGCCTTGGCCTCATAGAGCAGCAGATGAAGATAGACCAGCGCCAGTATCAGCAGCAGCGCGAACGCCTCAGCTCACTGGCCGTAGTGGCACCGGCCGACGGACAAATCAGCGAACTCAACGTAGCAATCGGACAGCAACTCGGTAGCGACCAATGCATTGCAAGCCTCGGAATACTCACCAGCTACAAGGTCACCGCACGCATGAACGAATACTACACCGACCGCATTACCGACGGCCAACCCGCCACAGTCGTGCTACACGGCCGCACCCACAAGCTACACGTGAGCCACACCAGCCGTCAAGTGACCAACCAGGGATTCGATATCGAACTCATGTTCGACCACCGACCCCCCGACGACCTACGCCCCGGTGCCACCCTACGCCTGCAGATCGAACTGGGCAAACCCGGACGCGCACTCGTAGTGCCACGCGGCACATTCTACGCAACCACCAGCGGCCTGTGGATCATGCGCCTCGACCCACACCACCAGCATCGGGCACAGCGCACCCCCATACGCCTCGGCCGGCAGAACCCACGATGGTATGAAGTCGTGGAAGGGCTCACAGCCGGCGACCGCGTCGTCATAGGCGGCTACGAGCAGATGGGCGATGCAGAAGTGATAGAGTGGTGAGGCAGGGTGAATAGCTACAATACCTGGGTGTTTTTGCACGATGATGCTCACGAGCGGTAATGGAGAAGATACTTATGCGCATAAGTTCGTTATTGCGCTTGGTTGGGGCTTAATTTGTGTTAAAAAGTGCAATAGCAAAAAATGGGAAATCGAAGAGTTTTGCAGAGCCAAACCAGCCTTCAAAGGTGTGCAAGTTTTAACAGATTATTAAGATTATTTAATGGTTAGATTTGAGGCTATTGGGGCCGTTTGTTAACTCTGGCTGACAGTAATGGGTGGAATTTACACCTTCATAACGTTGCCTTGCAACGTATAAAAAGAGGGCAAAAAGGGGGCATTTGTACCGACGTTGTACCACGACTGCGATAAGTGGCTGTTAAATAGCGTCGGTTAGTAATTCAAGCCGAACTCGTGCATGGCATTTTGATTCATTTTAGAGGGAAATGTGCACTATATCGTATTAAAGTCTGTCATATCAGAACCTCCTTGAAGATTATTTTGTAACTTTGTAACCAAATTCACATAGGATTGTATCATCATGAACGAGAATTTCGCTATACAGCTCTTTGAGGGCAATAAAGTTCGCATCGTATGGAATGCAGAACAGGAGAAGTACTATTTCTCTGTTGCAGACATAGTACAAGTGTTGACCGACAGTGCTGATGTCAAGCAGTACATCAAGCGAATGCGGGCACGTGATTCAGAACTCAACTCTAAGTGGGGTACAATTTGTACCCCTGTTGAAATGTTGGCTCCAGATGGCAAGCGACGCAAGACGCAAGCCGCTGATCTTGAAGGCATTTTTAGAATCATCCAGGCCATACCCTCCAAGAAAGCCGAACCTGTGAAGCAATGGCTTGCCGAGTTGGGCAGTATGCGCGTTGACCAAATGATTGACCCGGAACAGACCTTTCAGATGGCCGTCGAGGACTATCGTCGTCAAGGCTACAGCGACCGCTGGATAAACGAGCGCATGCGCTCCATCGAGATGCGCAAAGAGCTGACCGATGAGTGGCATCGTTCCGGCATACATGAGCCTAAGGACTTCGCCATTCTGACAAATGTGCTGACAAAGGCGTGGAGCGGCATGACCACAGGCGAATACAAGCGTTACAAGGGGCTGACCAAGCAGAACCTGCGCGACAACATGACGAATGTGGAACTGGCACTCAACACACTTGCCGAGGTAGCTACCACGGAGTATTCTCGCCAATCTAATCCGCAGTCGATGGCCGAGAGCT
Organism: Bacteroidaceae bacterium; assembly: GCA_017480685.1. Lineage (GTDB taxonomy): Bacteria > Bacteroidota > Bacteroidia > Bacteroidales > Bacteroidaceae > Colivivens. Next base: position 6,470 of record JAFUSD010000271.1, on the reverse strand, counting down.
AACGTATTGCAAAGGAAGGTGGCGAAGTAGCACGCGAAGCACGCGAGACGATGGAACGCCGTCTTGGCAGAAGCGTTGTTTCTTCTGAGCGTGCATCAGACTACATAAGGCCAATTGAGGACAAAGGGCAGAACTCTCTGCCCAAGGAGGACGAATAAGAACAATTCTATGAATATTATCATTATTGGAGCCACCTCAGGCATTGGCAAAGCCTTGTTTGAGAAATATGCCATTGACGGAAACCGTATCGGTATCGTTGGGCGACGAACACACCTGTTGGATGAACTCCAACAACAACACCCAGAATGCACCATCACCGCAACAGCCGACATCACCAAACAGGACGAGGTAGAGAGAGCCATCCATGACTTCACCAAAGAACTCGGCCATGTGGATTTAGCCATTGTCTGCTCTGGAACGGGCGAGATTAACCCTACGCTTGACTACGCATTAGAACGTCCGACGCTTGACACCAACGTGATGGGTTGGACATACGTCATTGACACGCTCTTCCATTTGTTTGAGCAACAGGCGCACGGTCATCTTGTTGCCATTACGTCGGCTGGTGGACTGAGAGGTGAGCCGATGGCACCAGCCTACAGCGCGACGAAGGCCTATCAAATCAACTATATGGAAGCTCTGCGCAAAAAGGCTTTCAAGGCTGGCGGAAAAGTCATCGTCACTGACATTCGGCCAGGTCTTGTCAATACGGCAATGGCCAAAGGCGATGGTCTCTTCTGGGTGATGCCCGTCGAAAAGGTTGCCAGCCAGATCAGTGCAGCCATTCGCAAGCGCAAGTCTAAAGTGTATGTCACAAAGCGTTGGCACGTTCTCGCCATTATCAACAAGAATTTACCATTCACATTATATAAGAGAATGTAACTTCGTATTTTAGAAAATAGATAAATCGAAATTTGAATGAAGCCATATCGTCTATTAATCTTTCTTTTACTTCCTTTTTCTATCCTATCTTGCCGGGAAGAATCTTTCACTGACAAGTATTCTTCTGATTCGGCGTTTGGCATTCTTGATATTGGGGAGGATATTCGCTCTAGAAAAGATGTTAACGAGGAAACATGGGAACGGGTATTTGATACGGAAGGCTATCGAAAATATCTTGCAACGAGTCGGAGGGATGTCCTTTGCTCAATGATAAAAGAAGCCGCGTTCCTTGCGTATTCACCGGATAGAAGTGCGGAGGCGGACAGTGTGCTGCTCCTGACTCCGGATGCGAACGACTTTCAGACACTTATGTCCCAGAATATTTGCAAGCTGGCCACCAGGCAGGATGAAGCCCGGCGTTTTGTAGAGGAAACTGATTTTCCTGGACTCCTGTCCAAAGCAGACTGGCTTGTGAAGAGATACTTACCCAAACGTGCTATCTCTGGAGATGTTACCCTGAATGACTTGTATCTCATTTGCACTATTCCTGATGCCAGCGTCAGGGATCATTCCGTACTGTTGGATTTGAATTTAGCGATGGACATGAAAGAAGACGAGATTGTCTTGTTGCTCGCGCACGAATTCTTTCATAACTATAGGGAGACTGTCTTGACGGACGAGCCGGGAGATTCCTTCTGGAAGATTTTCAATTGCTTTGAGAATGAAGGAATCGCAGACTTGATTGACAAAGGAGAACACCCTGAGGCGATGTACGCTCGGTACGGAGCTTCCTTCGAGGCGTTGTATCTCCACGAATATCAAAATTCCTCCAAGACGCTGCAGAAACTGGATTCTCTGCTATCCGTATATCAAGTCAATCCTGTAAAGGGAGAATACGCTCCCGTAGCCGATCTCTTAGTTTTCAATGGGCACCCAACTGGATATTACATGGCTCGATTGATTTGTGAAGAAGGACTACAGAAAGAGCTGATTGAGGCATTCGACAACCCCGCCACTTTTGCAGAACTATACAATGAAGCGGCTTCTCGGAGAAACAAGCGGGGAGGTCAGGAATATCTGCTATCCAAAGAAATGGTAGGGTATTTACATCAAGTCGAGTAGTAGCTTGTGCTTTATCGCAAATTCCAATTTATCGGACTGCTATCGTATAGAAGCTGCTTATCTCGAAATCCCTTGCTGGTACTTCTGAATTCGCCCATCATATCTGCCATCGGCAATGTCGTGGACTTCATGGTCGGCACGTCTGAGTTCGTTGGCATTGAACCTGCCCAAGGTGCTTGCCAGCCATACAAACCAGTCCGCTACCTGCTTCAAGTGGGCACTGGCAAGTTCGGCCAACATCGGCCGACTTCCAGACTATTGCCGAGGCAATAGAGGTGTGCCGTGCATTCATGGACTACCATAAGAATGAAGAGAAACTGCAGGATATTGCCGTTTGTGATATGCGTGGTGTGCATCGAAATGTTGTCGTGCCGAAGTGTGAAGACCGACGGAGCGCTTCCACCAGTATCGTGAACAAAAATGAGGATATCCTTACAGAGCTGCGAGGATATCCTTAACGCACTGCAAGGATATCCTTAACTCACTGCAAGGATATCCTCGCAAAACGGAGCGTATAATTGTGTATGTTCAAAACTTGAACCTCACGCCTGCCAGCGCTACGCCTTGTTCGCCCACACCCACTTCCACGAATCCACGTAGGACGGAACTGCCGGCCTCGATGCCGAGCAGCGATGCCTGCCAGTTGAAGTGCATGGCCGACTCTGATGCATCAGACATGTTCTGGTTGGATGGTTTAGCGGTCTCGCGGCGCAGTGTGAAGCCAGCTGCAAGCTTGGAGTACATGCCGAAGTGGCGCTTGCGAAGCCAGTCGAACTTGGCTGCAGGCATAAGGGTGACATAAGAATCGTTTACCTTGCCTTGCTTCAAGCCTGCCAAATAGAAGTCTTGAGTATGGTGGCCATACACGAAGACACCACCCACACCAAGCCACGACTTGGGATGGTAGAAGTACTCTACCGAGAACGGACCTGAATACGAATCCTTGCCAAGAGTTACACCTGAGAGGGTTGTTGTCACCGTCTCCAAATCGTCAATCCACTGTGAGTTTGAGTAGGCACCTATGCCCACTGCTATCTCATGTTTTGTTTCAGCATTGCTTTCCTGCGCTTTGGCGCTGAGTGTAGCCACAGTGAGGGCTACGATAAGTGTAAGAATCTTGTTCATCTTCTGCGTTTATGTTTAATAATTGGTTCATATCACGTCATTCCTGTGGAGATATACTTCTGTTTTCTCAGACATGTAATTCAGACTTCTATTTGAGCTGTAGAAGTAGGAACTGGCAGTTGTTCTCCTGTTAAAAATAACATCTACTACAGGAATTGTATACATAGCAAGGAATTTTTTCTATTTGTATTACATTCTATCCTTAGCGTCTGAGAGGATGTAATACATTTGTAATACATTTTGTATTCCCGAGTACATGTGGAATACCTATAATCACGTTTTCCCTTTCCATTGGTGATCCGGTTGGGATTCGAACCCAAGACCCACAGCTTAGAAGGCTGTTGCTCTATCCAGCTGAGCTACCGGACCATCATTTAGGGTGCAGCATGTATTATGCAGATGCTGCATTTGCGGCTGCAAAGGTACGAAATAATTGACAATTGACAAATGATAATTGAAAATTATTTGCTGTCAGACCATGTTTTTTATCTGATGACTGCCTTAACGGCGTTCGAGGAGTACTACGTTTTCCACATGTTGAGTGTGTGGAAACATGTCGACCGGTTGCACACGTGTCACCCTGTAGGAGGCATCGAACAGGCTGAGGTCGCGAGCCTGTGTGGCAGGGTTGCAACTCACATATACAATGCGCGAGGGTGCTGCAAAGAGTATTGCGTTGATTACGTCTTGATGCATGCCGGCACGTGGAGGGTCGGTGATGATGACGTCGGGCCTGCCGTGCTGGCGTATGAAGTCGGTGGTGAGTATGTCTTTCATGTCGCCGGCATAGAACAATGTGTTGTCGATTCCGTTGATTTCAGAGTTTATGCGTGCATCATCTATAGCCTCGGGCACATATTCTATGCCGATTACCTGACGGGCTTGGCTGCTCACGAAGTTGGCTATGGTGCCGGTGCCTGTGTAGAGGTCGTATACCAGTTCAGAACCGGTGAGCCCTGCAAAGTCGCGAGCCACGCTGTAAAGGGTGTGAGCCTGCTCGGTGTTGGTCTGGTAGAAACTCTTGGGACCTACCTTGAACTTGAGAGACTCCATCTGCTCGTATATGAAGTCGGTTCCGCTGAATGTGTGCACCTCTTGGTCGCCGAATGTGTCGTTACACTTATGATTGTCAACCCATAGCAGCGACGTGATTTCGCTGAAGCAATCTGCAATGTGCTGCATGAGAGCCATAGCTTTGCTACGGTCTTCTGCCGTCTCTATACGGAACTGGATGAGTAACATCAACTCGCCCGTATTGCTGTTTCTCAACATGATGCTGCGCAGCAATCCTGTATTCTGACGTATGTCGTAGAACTGCAACTGGTGGCTTATGGCATAGTTGCGTATTTCGTTGCGTATAGAGTTGTTGATGTCGTCCATGAGGTGACAGGCCTCGATGTCGAGAATCTTGTCAAATGCACCGGTTATGTGGAAACCGAGTGAGTTGCGCTGAGTGATGACCGTGTCGGCATCGGTTATTTCGTTTTCGGTCATCCATCGACGATTAGAGAATCCGAATTCGAGCTTGTTGCGATACTCGCGCGTCTTGACACTGCCAAGAATGTGGCTGATTTCGGGCAGTTCCACCTTGCCAATGCGGGTCAGGTTGTCTACCACCTGCTGCTGCTTCCACCTGAGTTGCTCTTCATACTTCAGACACTGCCACTTGCAGCCGCCACACACACCGAAGTGAGGGCAGAAAGGTTCGGCACGGTGAACCGACAGTTTATGGAATTTTACTGCAACAGCTTCCATGAAATTGTGCTTCTTGCGCTTAACTTGGAGGTCGACTACATCGCCCGGCACAACAAATGGCACGAACACCACGCGGTCGTCTACTCGAGCCAAAGCTTTGCCTTCAGCTGCTATGGCTGTAATCTCAATGTTCTCAAGGATCGGTAGTTTTTTATTACGGCTCATTACTCTCTTTGTGGTTTTTGACTGCAACGATACGAAATAATTGACAATTGATAATTGACAATTGATAATTATTTGCTAACTTTGTAGCCGCTAAGTAAAATAAGAGGGCAGAATGGAAGTATTAGACCAAGTGCGCTGGGGTGTGATTGGATGTGGCGAAGCCACCGAGACGAAGAGTGGACCTGCATTGCAGTGTGTAGACAACTCATCGATTGTGTGTGTCATGAGCAGAGATGCCGACAAGGCACTGTCGTATGCACGACGTCATGGCATACAGCGTGCTTATTCTGACGCAACCGAGCTGATTTACGATCGCGAAGTAAATGCGGTATACATCGCTACACCACCATCGTCGCACGCCACATTTGCCATCATGGCCATGAAAGCCGGAAAACCGGTATATGTGGAAAAACCACTGGCAGCAAACTACGAAGAATGCCTGCGAGTGAACAACGTGTCGGCACAGACCGGTATTCCATGCTACGTGGCATACTACAGACGATATCTGCCATACTTCAAGCAGGTGAAGCAACTGGTGATGAGCGGGCGCATAGGCAAGGTGTTGTCTGTCCAAATAAGGTTTGCGGTTCCGCCACGCGAGCTGGACTACAACAAGACCAACCTGCCATGGCGGCTACAGCCCGACATCGCAGGTGGGGGCGGATACTTCTATGACCTGGCAAGCCATCAGATAGACCTGCTGCAAGACATGTTCGGAATCATAATAGAGGCAGAAGGATATGCCACAAACATGGCTGGGCTGTACAAAGTGGAAGATACACTGAACGCTTGTTTCCGCTTCGACAGCGGACTGACGGGGAGCGGCTCATGGTGTTTTGTGGCACACGACTCGGCACGTACCGACAGCATAGAAGTGGTGGGCGACAAAGGAATGATTTGTTTCTCGGTATTCGACTATACACCAATCACCCTGCATACCGAAAGCGGATGCGAGCAGATAAAGGTGGACAACCCCAAGTATGTGCAGATGCCACTCATCCAGGCCATAGTGAACGACTTGAGAGGATTACACCCATGCACATGTAATTCACTGAGTGCTACTCCCGTGAACTGGGTGATGGACCAAATACTGAAGCGATGAGACTGACGTATTTCATACTACTGCTCCTGCTGCCGACATCGGTCCTGGCTGATGAAGAAACTGACTCAACAAAAGAGCGCAGAACTCTATCCACTGTGTTAAGGCCGGTTCTGAATATAGCCGATGCTGTAACAAATTTTTTCATGGGCTGTGATACCAATTATGTCACACCACAGAAATATGAATTTACAGCACAGGCAGAACTATCATACTTCCACGATTACTATCGAATGACCTCTACCGAAACCGGAACGACCAATAGCATGGTACTGCAGTCGGGCAATCCGCTTGTGTTGGGAGGATATGTGTATTGGAGCAT
>JAFUSD010000023.1 GCA_017480685.1 Bacteroidaceae bacterium | reverse complement strand
GCACTTCTTCGACTCGGGCATCTACAGCCTGCTGCGCCAGCATCTCAATGCCGAGACCATACTGCCTGCCGACCAGTGGACCATTCTCGAGCAGCGCATACTGCAAGTCTACCCCACATTCCACGACAAGCTCTATTCGCTCTATCAGTTCTCGGAAACCGAATACCGCATCTGCCTGCTCACCAAAATCAAAGTGTCGCCCACCAACATGGCACTGCTCATGGCCACGAGCAAGAGCTCGATATCACAAAACCGCTCACGCATGTACCGCAAGGTGTTCCACAAGGCTGGCAGTCCAGAAGAGTGGGACGACTTCATAATGTCGATCGACTGAATACACCCCCAATACTCTTTCTGCAGTTTCTGCCACGAGAAAGCTAACATCCACTAAGAAATAAAAAGTAAAAACATAAGAACAACATGAAAAGAAAAAACACCAAACTATGGCTAACAGCTTTGATCATGCTGATACTGCCCCAGCAAGCAGTAGCCACACATGTCGACGACACCTGGAAGTATCAGGTAATACTCAACGGGTCGAACACTATCCGTATCTCTGCCCCCGTCTACGACATGGACGGAGCCGACTGCTGGGTGGACAACGGCAACCTGAATGTGACGTGGACCGACGAGAGCGGAACCCACACCGAGACCTGCTTCCACTGGCAGCGCAACGGTGACACCGACAACGACAACACCGACATCTGGATACATTTCCGGACCGACATGGGCGGAAGCATCGAAGTGACGCAGGGTAACTCATCCAACCACTTCACCCTGACCAAGGCCGATGGCGACATTCAGCGTCTGGTATATCGCAACAACGACGGCAAGACCTTCAACGTATATGCCGTATGGCGCGTACCCTACGCCCTGATGGGAAAGCAGTTGACGTTCAAGTGGGACGTCCACCGCGACGGCAACAGCCGCGATCCCATGAATGTGCCGGGACTGGGAGATGTGCCCATCACCATGCCTGATGCCCAGCAAGTGGTAACACCACAGGTGACCACAGCCACCCTCTCCTACAGCGAGAGCGGCAAACTGGAACTGCCCTGGTTCATCGCCTCCACCAATCTGACAAAAGTCAGCTATGAGTACACCGACCAAGACGGCAAAACCGTCACTCAAAACATGCCTACCGATGCCAACAGTGGCACCATCTACCTCGATGCCACAGTGCCCCACGACAATTTCCGCATCATCGTGAGCTATAAGGACAGAGACGACAACGATATAGAAAATGTGTCGTCGCAGGTACAAGACCTGCCGGTGCTGCATGCACCCATAGGCCTCACAGCCACACCAATCGGCAACAATCGGGCAGCGGTACGGCTGACATGGGACATCCTCTATCCCGGTACCGACGACCTGACCGAGACCGACTTCTTCGAAGTGCAACGGTCGCTCACCGGCGAGGAAGCCGACTTCGTGTCCATAGGATCAGTGCCATTTGTGGTCACAGCCGAAAATACACACTTCGAGTTCATCGACAGCACTCTGCTCAAGAGCGTCACCGCCGAACAACTCACAAGCGGCGGCACGCTCGACCGACTCACATATAGAGTGCGCCGCGCGATAACCGAGAACTGGGGCTGGGAAGGCAACAACTGCGCAGCACAGGCCTCGTGTGTCATCGACGACATACACCTGCTACGCATTGCATCCTACGATGCCAAATGGGAAGACGAGAGAGCACACACTGTGCGCGTTTCGTGGGAATATGCCAACGAACGCAACGCCGTGTGGGACGACCGCGCCCAGATGAGACTGCGCGTCATGATGAAGAACCGCGCAGGAGAAGTGGTCGATTCCATGCTCTACGACCTCACTACCCAAGAACGCCAGCAACGCTACAAGGTGGTACTCCTTTCTCGTCCTTGCGTGGATTACGACATCAAGGTCTATGTCGAGCAAGGCACTTCACCTATCAACACATGGGAAGGACTGGTGCCATATTATTTCCCAATACGCTCGGAGGCCGACTGGAATACTTTCTGCCAAAAGGTACAGGCAGCACGTGGGCAATACGACGTAAATGCCCGCCTCTATGCCGACATCACCATCACCAACAGTTGTGGTAACACCTATCCGTTCCGTGGCAACTTCGACGGCAATGGCCACACGCTGAATGTAGCAATAAATAATGTAACTATACCCTACGAAGCTCCGTTCAGATCTGCTAATGACTACACCATCAAGGACCTGACCGTCACAGGGTCTGTCAGTGGCTTTTCCAATACTTCAGGACTGGTGGGTCATAGCAATGCCAGTGAGGGGCAACGCAACTCAATCATGAACTGCAAAATATCTGCTACCATTTACAGCAACCGCTATTTCGCAGGCGGAATCATTGGTCACGGCAACAGCGCCAACCACGATATCAACAACTGCCTGTTTAATGGAAAACTGATGGTCGGCAGTGCAGGAGGCAACGATCGAATTGGTGGCGCCATCATCGGAATGGAGAATGGCGGCACCAGCAACCGCATCACCAACTGCTTGGAAGCTGGTACGTATCAAGGTTTCAACTTCACCAATCTGTGTTTCGCCAACAAAACAGGGTATAATAACGGTGGCGACAACACAAACAACTGGAGCACGCACGGATGGGGATACGATGCAAGCGGGAAATCGGCCGACGAACTGCTTGCAGCGCTTGGCAGCGGCTGGACAAAAGCAGGCGATGCAATTGTGCCAAAAACCACTACGGTAGCCGACCCTATCGCCACCTATCCAACACCAACATTACCAACTTTCCATCACGAGAGCATCGGTAAGATCGACCATACGCTGAGAACCACGACGCGCCAAAGCAGCGTGCTCCTCGTCTGGGAGACCGACGGCAACCCTATCGACTACTTCACTGTGATGCGTCGCCCACAAGGAACCGACGATAGCGCATGGAAAGAAGTAGAAACCAACATCGATCAACTGAGCTATGAGGACAAAACCGTATCGCCCCTGGAGGACTATGAATATAAGGTACGTGCAACTAATGACTGCGAAGGCATAAGCTATACCGAGACAAATGTGACACCAGGCGCCTGCAAGCACACCGGACTGTTGGAAGGCTACGTGCGCTTCAACGACGGCACGGGCATTCCCAACATCACGGTTGAGATCGTGCCACAGGGCGGAGGCACAAAAGTGACAGCCAAGACCGACGAAAGCGGCTACTACAAAGCCGACTCACTGTCGTATATGGGAGAGAAGAGCGTGACATACATAGTGACGCCCGTTTCTGAGGGTGGCATGAAGCTTGAACGCGAATCATATAGCGTGACATTCAACAACGAAAGCAACCACGAGCAGGTACACGAGTTTACCGTGACCAACGGATTGGGCTTCAGCGCCTACGTGGTGTACGACGGGACGAGCATTCCCGTCAAGGGCGCACACTTCGTGGTAAACGGCCAGCCGATATACAATGCTGCCGGAAAGCTGGTGGAGACAGACTTCGAGGGTCGTGCCGACTTCCAGGTGTTGAGCGGAGTGAACAACACCATTCAAGTGCAGATGCCTGATCACCAATTCGTGGACGACGGCTACTACAAGAGTGCCGGCGGAGTGGTACTCACCGACAAGGTGGCACAGGCCTACTTCTACGATGCCACGCTGGTGAAACTCACCGGCCGTGTCGTGGGAGGCAAGGATCAAGGCTCGCTGCCGCTCGACAACAACCTCTCGCACAACAACCTAGGCGACAACCTGACGATGGTGCTCACACTGGAAGGCGACAACACATCGTGGCTTGTATATGACAACCTGAATCCGGCACAGAGTACACGACAACTTACATTTGC
>JAFUSD010000270.1 GCA_017480685.1 Bacteroidaceae bacterium | reverse complement strand
GAACGACATAGGTGTTGACATGAGTGTGGCTTCGAGCACCGAGCAAAGCCCCGATACAAGCAACGATACGAGCATGAAAACAATCATCAGTTCCATAATGCCTCCTTTCCGTCAAAGACACCTTGCATGATTGACATGTTCAAAAACAAAACTTTTAGAATCTTGCCCCGCGCCGCGGGGTTACCGTCTGAATCTGTATTCATAAAATAAAGTATATACTAAAAACACTTGCGTTTCCTATATCTTGCCGCCATAGGCCAGGTCTCCGGCATCGCCCAACCCTGGCACGATATAAGCATGTTCATTCAACTCGGGGTCGATGGCAGCACACCACAGATTGATGTCGCGGCGTCCGCGGAACACGCGCCTCAAATAGTCCACCCCCTTGCGCGAAACAATGACACAACACAGATGCACTTCAGCAGGTATACCCTTGGTGCAGAAAGCCTCGTAACCCAGTTCCATGCTTCCGCCAGTGGCCAGCATGGGGTCGGCGATGATGAGGGTCTTGCCCGTGAGGCCGGGCGTGGCTATATATTCTATCTTGATGCCAACATCTTCACACTCCTTGTCCTTATAATACCTGTAGGCCGACACAAAGGCATTGTCTGCCTCGTCGAAAACATCAAGAAAACCCTCGTGAAACGGAAGCCCTGCACGAAAGATTGTACCTAAAACAATATTATTATCGTACGTACGCACGCTGGCTGTGCCAAGCGGAGTTGTCACGTCTTTAGGCGAATAAGCAAGATGTCTGCTCACCTCGAAAGCCATATAATGGCCTATACGTCTCAGGTTGTTGCGAAACTTTCCACGGTCGGTCTGAACACTCACGTCGCGCAGTTCTGCGACAAAACGGTTAAGAACCGAGTCGTGCTCTGCCAAATTTATTACCTTCATCTTTTCTAACAATACAATTCTGATTGCAAAGATAGATATTATTTAGGTTTTGACAAGCCCCACACCCCATATTTTTGCAAATAAATCATAAAAAACAGCCCATACACCACAATAATTACAAATTATCAATTGCCAGTTGTCAATTATTTTGTACCTTTGCACAAAATATAAACCACCGGACTAATCATCGGAACAAAAACAATGAAACTGACAAACATATTTAAGAAACAAAAAGACAATGTAGGCGGCATGGAAGACTTTATGACCCTCATCCGAGTCTACTTCCAAAGCTCGCTTGCAGCTCATACAGGCATTTCCAACCTCGCCATGCTGCCCGAGATGACAGCATTCAAGCGCTCGCTCAAGGTGGCCACCGTGAACAACAAACTGGGCGTGGGCGAAAAGAAAGCATGTCAGAAAATGATGCAAGACCTATACGGCATAAGCGACACATTCTTCAAAGAGATAGACCAAAGCATCAAGAAGAACTGCAAGACACAGAACGACATACCAGCCTACATGTACCTGTTCCAAGGCTACACACAAGACCTCATGATGCTCGTGGGCAACATGATGAAATGGAAATTCCGAATACCATCATTCCTCAAGAAAGCACTGAAGGTGATGGTAGAGAAGACAGTGAACGACATATTCACCCGTACAGACTGGAGCGATGACGGCGAACGCAAGGCTGCATACGCAATAAGGAAATACCAAAAGACGCTCGGGTTCTCTGAAGCATGGGCCAATGAATATGTATACAACCTCATAACACTGGCTAAACGCGAACCAAAGCCTTCGCAAGAACAACTTGACAAAGCAGAAAGCAAATTAAAGAAATAACATACCGACTGGCATCAGAGAGAGACCATGACCAAAGAGGAGAGAAAGCAGATAAACAGGTTTGTGGCCAGGACGAGGCAACTCATACTGCAATACCAAACACTGCAAGACGAAAACATTCGCCTCACAACCTCCTTGGCAGAACAAGCCGACAACATAAAGACCCTGCAGACACAGCTCCAGGATTGCCAGAAACGATATGAGACACTGAAAACAGCCAAGATGATGGAGATTAGCGACGGCGACATAAAAGCAGCCAAGCAACGCATCAACAGGCTCGTGCGCAATGTAGACAAATGCATCGGCATCATAACAGCAGCCGAAGCCGACAGCAATACACAAGAGTGACAAACAAATGGACGGACAAAAGCTAATCATACACGTGCAAATCGGCAACATATCACTGCCCATGACGGTGGTAGACCCCGAACAGGAAGCAATCGTGAGGAAAGCTGCAAGCAACGTCAACCAACAACTCATGACCGTAAGAGACAAGTACAAGACGGTTCCGAACGAACAATACTACTATGCTATGGTCATGCTCAACTCCGAGATAAAGGCATTAAGTGCAGAAGGCAGAAACGACACAGCGCCTATATTCGACACACTCAGCGAACTCGAACAAGAAATCGACGAGTTGATACACAAATAACCCACACACTTCACTCTATACATACAAGCCATACCTGAGTTCTAACGAGCAGGCATGAGCAGACATCACACAGAAACATCGCGCACGATAGCGGCAAGCCACAAGGCATGCCGAGATTGTGCGCTATTCATTAATAACAACTAAAACAAAACAACAAACATGGTAGAAATCATAATCGCAGCAGCTGTAGGATTGCTCATAGGAGCAGCTATCGGGTATGCACTGTTCAGATACGTCATCAAGCAGGCATACAACCAATCAATCGAAGCAGCAACCAAGGAAGCGGAAACCATCAAAAACAAAAAACTGCTCGAAGTAAAAGAGAAATTCCTCAACAAGAAAGCAGAACTCGAGAAGGAAGTGCAGCAACGCAACTCCAAGTTCCAGCAGATGGAAAACAAGCTGAAACAACGCGAGATAACACTCAATCAGCGCCACGAAGAACTGCAACGCAAGAAGCAGGAATGTGAAAGCCTGAGCCAGAGCCTCGAACAAAAGATTGCCAACAACGACCGCAAACGTGCCGAGCTGGAAGAACTGCAGGCACAAGAGCGCACACAACTCGAAGCCATCAGCGGGCTCTCGACCGAGGAAGCCAAAGAGCACCTCATGGAAAGCATGAAAGCCGAGGCACGCACACAGGCACAACAGTACATCAACGAGATTATCGACGACGCTAAGATGACCGCCAACAAAGAGGCCAAGCGCATCGTGATTCAGAGCATACAACGCGTGGCAACCGAGACAGCAGTCGAGAACTCAGTCAGTGTGTTCCACCTCGAGAACGACGAAATCAAAGGTCGAGTCATAGGTCGTGAAGGCCGCAACATACGCGCCCTGGAAGCCGCAACCGGCACCGAACTCGTGGTCGACGACACACCCGAGGCTATCGTAATCAGCGCCTTCGACCCCGTACGCCGTGAGATATGCCGACTGGCCCTGCACCAACTCGTGGCCGACGGACGAATCCACCCCGCACGCATCGAGGAAGTGGTGAACAAGGTGAAGAAGCAAATCGAGGAAGAAATCATCGAGACAGGTAAGCGCACTGCCATCGATATGGGTATCCACGGCTTGCACCCCGAACTCATACGCATCATCGGCAAGATGAAGTATCGTTCATCCTACGGCCAAAACCTGCTCCAGCATGCCCGCGAAACAGCAAACCTCTGTGCTGTCATGGCTGCCGAGCTGGGTCTCAACCCCAAGAAAGCACGCCGTGCTGGTCTGCTTCACGATATAGGCAAAGTGCCCGATGAAGACCCAGAGACACCACACGCACTCTACGGAGCCAAGCTGGCAGAGCAATGCAAGGAGAAACCCGAAATCGTGAACGCAATCGGTGCTCACCACGACGAGATGGAGATGACCACACTGCTCGCTCCAATCGTCCAGGTGTGTGATGCCATATCGGGTGCACGTCCTGGTGCACGTCGCGAAATCGTGGAAGCCTACATCAAGCGTCTGCACGACCTTGAGCAGCTGGCATCGAGCTATCCTGGCGTAACAAAGACATACGCCATCCAGGCTGGTCGCGAACTGCGCGTAATCGTAGGTGCCGACAAGATTACAGATGCAGAAACCGAGATACTCAGCAACGACATCGCAAAGAAGATTCAAGACGAGATGACCTACCCAGGACAGGTGAAGATTACCGTCATCCGCGAAACACGCGCCATCAGCTTTGCAAAATAAGGCCACTGACACTTGCCGACACGAGTGCCTGCACAAAAACATCAATCGACATGATTCAGCGACTCATAGCCACATCGATGTTGCTCATCACACTGAATATTTCTGCTCAAGTTTCAAGACTTGGGCAGAAATTAATGTTTATGGCCGAAACCAGCGGCACGGTGAGCAGCAAGAACACTGCGCCCTTCTGGCTCAGTGCCAACCGATGGGGTTTGTCGTCGACTGAAAAGTCATCAGGATACATCCGTGGCAGCATCAGCCGACCGCTTTCGGCCGATTCGCTCAGAGAGTGGAAGGTGGGATATGGTGCCGACCTCGTGGTGGCAGCCAATCATCCCTCGACGTTTTCAGTGCACCAACTCTATGCAGAGCTGCAACATGGCAAGTGGCTCGTCACGGCAGGTGCACGCGAGACTGAGCATGAATTCAGCAATCAGGCACTGAGCATGGGCAACATGACCATGGGGCGCAACGCCCGACCCATACCGCAGCTGCGCATCGAGACAGCCGGTTACCTGCCACTCCACTTCACACACGACTGGGTGAGCCTCAGAGGCATGATATCCTACGGATGGTTTACCGACGGAGCATGGCAGAAGGATTTCGTGTCGCCTACAGGCATTCGCAGCAACCACTCGCTCTATCATGCCAAGTCAATCTATGTCAGGATTGGCAACGAGAGCAAGAGCCCGCTCAGTTTCACGGGCGGAATCGAGTTTGCAACTCAGTTTGGAGGCGAAGCATGGAACCTGACCAAGCGCGATGACGATATGAGCGACACCAACCTCGACCACGTGAAACTCAACAACGGGCTTCGCGGATATTGGAATGCCTTCACATTCGGAGGCAACGACCCCAACGACGGCGACTTCAGCAACATGGAGGGCAACCACGTGGGCAGTTGGCTCGGCTCGCTGCAATATGATGCCGGCACGTGGTCGGTGCGCACTTATTTCGAACATTTCTTCGACGACCACTCGCAGCTCTTCTGGCAATATGGGTGGAAAGACATGACGTGGGGCATCGAAGCCCACCTGCCGGCAAACCCGTTTGTATCGGCCATAGTGGCCGAACACCTCTCGACACGCGACCAGACTGGAGCCCTCTACCACGATGCCACGCCCAACCTGCCTGTGCAGATAAGCGGCTGCGACAACTACTACAACCACCACATCTATGGTTGTTGGCAGCATTGGGGCATGACGTTGGGCAATCCGCTGCTCATCTCGCCCATCTACAACGAAGGCCACCAGCTAACCATTCTCCACAATCGCATAAAAGCAACCCACATCGGCATCATGGGTACACCCCACCCCACCCTCAGCTATCGCCTGCTCTACACCTGGATGCGCTCGTGGGGCAACTATTGGATGCCTCTGGTCGACACGCTTCACGACAATTTCATGCTGGCCGAAGTGTCGTACACCCCTTCGTTTCTCGACGGATACAGCGTGACGGGCGATATCGGTATCAACAGCGGCAACCTGATGAACGACTGCGTTGGATTTTCATTAACACTCAGAAAGACATTACATGGCAAGTAGAGCAAGACTCATACTGATGGTGCTATGCATCATGGCGTCGTGCGTCGTTTCGTGCGACAAGATGGATGAAAACGGCCCACTCGACGGCAACTGGCAACTGACCGAATGGCGCACAGCCGACGGAAACACCATCGTTGCCACCAATCACACCCTGCGCCTCTACTACACCGTGAAGCTTAACCTGCTGAAGTTACAAATCTTCGGGGCCGAGCAGACGTTTGTGCTTGCTTATTTCCAACATACGGCCGACTCGCTCATCGTCACCCAAGCCTTCGCACGGCCCTACGATGACTACCTGCCCCTCGACTCACTTTCCATCTACGGATGCCCCCCCGACGGCCGATTCCACATCACCGCCCTCAGCCACAACACCCTCAAGCTACAAAGCCAGGACGCCATTCTCAGCTTCAGGAAATACTGACAGACACTGTTTCCTGCATGAAAACAGCAAGTTTCCGACGTTCGGACTGACAGTTTCCGACGTTCGGACTGACAGTTCTCGACGTTCGGACTGACAGTTCTCGACGTTCGGACTGACAGTTCAATGCCGTTCGGACTATTTTGTTTCCCTCACCCAACCTGTCAAATCCACCTACTTACTGCGTAAGAAGCACGAAATAATGAAAAAAAATGCATTATTATTTGCTTATCTTAAAAACAACTTGTATATTTGCAATCGAAATTAAAATGTTCGAGGTATGAACCGACCGGAAATCGTAGCACAGATAAAGAAGACTATGGCAGAAGAGCAACCCAATGTGCAAGTTATGCTATATGGAAGCGAGGCACGAGGAGATGCCCGAATCGATAGCGACATAGACCTGCTCCTGCTGGTTGATGCCGACAAGGTGTCGGTAGAGACAGAAAATGCAATCACCATGCCTCTCTACAAAATCGAACTACAGTCGGGAGTTACGATAAGTTCGTTGGTCATGACCCGCAGCCAATGGTATGATCGCAAGATAAGGACCCCGTTTTATATAAACGTGATGAACGATGGCATAAGGCTATGAAATATGAGTTAGACAATTTATCACAACTCAATAAACGATAGCGGACAAGTATGATAACAGTTTTGTTTGACGACAGAGACTTGAAAGAACTGATAGAGACAGGATACAACCGTAAATATCGGAATCTTGCTCGCGACAAAGCGTTTATGAGACGTCTTATAACTGTTTACAATACTTTGACAGCTGTAGAAACAACAAATGAATACATAAGATTCAGTTTCCTGCATTATGAGAAGTTGAAGCATGTAGAACTAAGTTCAGTAAGAGTGATGCCCGGACGTGTGGAACGAATATTGTTCCGCGAACAAGATAAAGGTATAGTAATAACGATTTTAGAATTAGACTCAACGCATTATGGCAACAAGAAATGAACAAATACGACCATATCGCCCTGTGCCACCTGGTGAAGTGTTGAAAGCAGAACTTCAGGAGAGAGGGTTGAC
This sequence comes from Bacteroidaceae bacterium, assembly GCA_017480685.1. Classification (GTDB taxonomy): domain Bacteria; phylum Bacteroidota; class Bacteroidia; order Bacteroidales; family Bacteroidaceae; genus Colivivens. The sequence continues at coordinate 1,267 of JAFUSD010000270.1, read as the reverse complement.
TCAGAAGGCATTGGCTGGCGCTATACACAAACAGCCAGCCTATCTGTCTCTGCTCATACATGGGCATACCCGAATCAGTAACGATGTAGCCCAGCGCCTGGAGCAGGCACTCGATATACCAGCGCACGTATGGCTCAATTTGCAAAGCCAATACGACGCTGCAATCAAAAGCAAGACACATTCTAAGCTGACAGTCACACTCAGCGACCCGTCACGTCTCAGCGACGTACGTCGTGCAATCAGCCGTATGCAAGGAGTGCACAGGGTGTCAGTAATATAACGATAGTCAATTCATCAACTCAATTAATAACTTTAAAACTTTAATCAAATGAAACGAACATTACAGAAATTATCCATGCTACTACTGACACTGGTGGTCGGCATGGGAAGTGCGTGGGCGGATGATGTCACGACATATCTGTTCACATCGAATCAATGGCAATCAGAAGTTACAAAGGACAACTCTTCTGAGATTGTCAACTGGCTTGACCCCCAAGGTGGGAATAAATATCAAGCAGGACGTGGAATTCAAGTAACTGTAGCTAAGACGGGTGCTCATGCCACATCCCCTGTTGAATTTGAGAATGTATCACAAATTGTGGTAACTTATTCAACCAATGCTAGTAAAGGTGCAGGAGAAATTGTCATATCTGTTGGTGACGTTACTTTAACTGCTGATGGAGCTATTACAACATCAGGTGGAACAACTGACAGAACCCTGACTTATACGGCACCTAATGCTGTTTCGGGTGCAATTACTGTTACAGTCAATTGTACAACAAACTCTATTTATCTTAAGAAGTTGGAGATTACACATTCTTCCTCCTCTAGTGTTCAGAAGGTTGCAACTACCGTCACCTATACAGGTACTGCAACAAACGAAGTAGTGTTTGGTAACGAATTTACTCCTGCTCGTTTTGTTGTAGATGCAGCAGACGGCACGGCTCTAATCGACGCCGAGCTTACCTACGAAAGCAGCAATCCCGATGTAGCTGAAGTGGACGAAGCAGGCAACGTGACCATCAACGGTGCCGGTACAGCTGTCATCACCGCCACCTATGCAGGCGACGACAACTACTATGGCGGACATGCAAGCTACACACTGACGGTGACCGACCCAGATGCAGATGATCGCACCGAGACCTATCTGACATTCGACGGTGTTGAATATGAGGATGACGAACCAGTAGTATACAACGAACTGGGAGAAGATTTCTACGCTCCAACCGCTACCCTATGGGATATTGAAGACAACGAAATAGCAGGT
>JAFUSD010000269.1 GCA_017480685.1 Bacteroidaceae bacterium | reverse complement strand
TGGGCAGTTCTATCTCTTTGCCGTTTACCTGGATGTGCATCACTGGTATTTCTGGTTGATTGATTACCAGACCTTTCTTCGAGAATCCGATGCCGTTGAGGTCGAACAGGGGTTCGTTGCCTTGTCCGCCTTCTGCCACGAGGTAGATGGCATGTTTGCCTTTCAGTCCTTCGACGGCTTCTGCCACGTTTGCACTCAGTTTGGTTGCTACCTTGGCCGATGCTATCGGGAGTTCGAAGCGTGCAATTTCCTTACCGCCCCATGTCTGGTTGGCGTATGGGCCGTCGAGCATCACCTTGATGGTGAACTCGTTGTCGGTGCGTGGGGTGATGAAGAGGTTGACGGTAGTCTGGTTGCCTTTCTTGGCTCCCTCGAATGCTTTGACTCCCTTCGTGTCTTTCTTCAGGCCTTCGAAACCGAAGTATTTGAAGCCTACGATTCCGCCAGCCGTGATGCCGGTCACATCCATCTGGTTGCCCCAGTTGTCCCACGTGTCTTGCATCCAACCAGGATTTGACATGTAGCAAGCATATCCAGCTGAATAGTATGCGTAGGGTGGAAGTCCGTAGATGTAGAATCCCTCCGAGGTTACTTCGGCTCCTGTATATTCTGTTCCGTCGGCAGCACGTGCTGTCCACTCATTGTTTGGGGTGAATGGGTCGTAGGCTCGTATGCGCAGTGTTCCGCCTTCGGCCACCGGTTTCTCGTCCCAAGTGATTTTGACCGGAGCCACCATCGACTGGCGTGCATTACCGAATCCGCGTGGCGGGCGGTGATAGAACACATACCACTGGCCGTTGATTTCCTGTAGCGAGCCATGGGTGTTGTGAGCTGCGTTTGATGTGATGAGTTTTGTTCCGTCTTCGTTCACTACCACCCCGCGTGAGTCGACCAGCACACCACCGCTGCGCCAAGGACCGAGTGGCGAGTCGCCAAATGCATAGCGCAGTGCTGAGTTGGTGCTGCCAAGTCCGTAGTCGGGACCGCTGTAGCCCGAGAATACCATGACGTATTTGTTGCCTACCTTGCGAATCGACGATGCTTCGAAGAAGTTGAATTCGCCAGGGTTCTGACCTTTATAGAGTGCTGGATATTCGGTTCCCTGTGGGTCGCGCACCACTCCGTAGCGTGCACTGGCAGGAATGAAGTAGTCGTGAACCTGTGTTCCGGGACGCACGCTGTACATGGTGCTTTGGTCGAGTTCGGCAGCCGTTGAGTGCTGGAATCCCCAGAAGCAGTAAGCACGATAGCCGATGGCAAAGTCGGGGTCGTTCTTGTCGGTTATTTCCTCGATGAATGTAGATGGGTCGAAGTCGATTACACTGCCTTCGGCCAGGCGTGTGCCGTCGCCTATAGTATTAATAGGTGTGAATGGTCCGTCGGGGCGGTCGCTCTTGCACACCATGCCGATGCGTCCCCATCCGCGGCTATGTGGATATAGGTAGTAGGTCTTCTTGCCTGTCTTGTCTTTCACACACACGAGGTCGGGGGCATACATCACATCCCACTGGTTTTGTATGTGGTATGTGAAGATGGGGCCCTCGTCGCGCCACTGGCTGAGGTCTTCCACCGGAGCCGACCACATGCGGATGTCGGGGCCGCAATAGCTGGTGGCCCTCACGTCGTGTGAACCTATGATGTAGGCGCGGAGCTTTCCCGGGTTGTCGGGGTCTTCAAACACGCGTGGCTCGCCGTCGGGCACATGTTCCCACAGGGGCAGGTAGGGGTTGCCGGGTTGGTGAGAAACATAGCGCTCGCCCACAGGCACTTGTGGGGTGGGTGATGTTGCTGTGGATTGTGCATTCATGACATTGCAGATGCCTAACATGCCTATTAGAAAGGCATACTTTGTAAGTGATAAACGTTTCATATCGTTGTTGTTTTTTTGATTGAGTATATTTTCAGGTTTGTTTGCAAACACTTTGCGGCTACAAAGATAGGAAATAATTTTTTTTCTGCAATGCTTTCTTTCCTTTTTTGCAAGCAATTGTATCAAAAACGACAGTTGACGGCGGGTTTGTTTAAGTTTGTATGAAAAAACGACGATATCCTCGCGGGTCGTTGACGATATCCTCGCGGGCCGTTGACGATATCCTCGCGGTCCGTTGACGATATCCTCGCAGGCCGTTGACGATATCCTCGCAAATTGGCACGGCCGGTCTTCTGTCTTATCTTGCGCACAGGGCGGCTGTCAGGCGGTCGATGTCGGCATCGGTTGTGGCCCAACTGGTGCAGATGCGAACTGCCATGTGGGTGGAGTCGACTCGCCCCCAGGGTTCGAGCAAGAAGTCGCGGCTGAGGCGCTGTAGTTCTTCGTCGGTGATGACTACGAACTGCTGGTTGGTGGGGCTTTCGGCATACATGGTATACCCTGCATCCTTCAGTGCATCGCGCAGTCGCATGGCTTGATTGATGGCATTCTGGGCGATGCGCATGTAGAGGTTGTCGGTGAACAACGTGAGGAACTGAACGCCCAGCAGCCACCCCTTGGCCAGCATGCCGCCGTTTTGCTTGATGTGGTAGCGGAAGTCGCGCTTCAGTTCGTCGGCGGTGATGACCACTGCCTCGCCCATCATGGCACCCACCTTGGTGCCGCCGATATAGAACACATCGGCCAGGCGGGCTATGTCGCGAAGCGTTACATCACACTGCGGCGAGCAGAGGCCATATCCCAGACGTGCTCCGTCGATGAAGAGTGGCACATGGCTCGACCGGCACACGTCGTGTATGGCTTCCAGTTCGGCAAGGCTGTAGATGGTGCCCACCTCGGTGGGGAACGATATGTATACCATGCCGGGTTGCACGGTGTGTTCGGGACCATTCTCGGCATAGTGGGCATCGATGGCGGCCTTAACCTGCGATGCATCGATTTTGCCATCACGTGCCGGCAGGGCTATCACCTTGTGTCCCGAATGTTCGATGGCTCCCGTCTCGTGTACGTTGATATGTCCCGTGTCGGCAGCTATCACACCCTGATACGGACGCAAAGCCGACGAGATGACGGTCATATTGGCTTGTGTACCTCCCACAAGAAAATGCACGTCGGCATCCTCTCGACCTACCAGCTGCCGTATCAGCCGGCGTGCCTCTTGGCAGTAGTGGTCTTCTCCGTAGCCGACCATCTGCTCCATCCCAACCCTACCGAGGGCTTCGAGTATGGCCGGATGACATGTCTGGTTGTAATCACATTGGAATTGAATCATGATATTATCGTTAGCAGTTTGTTATAGTCGAGCCCTATGAAGTCGGGGATGACATAGTTGCACTTATCGCGTATGGCTTCAGCCGGATTGTTCGTAGTGAGACCTATGGTGAATATGCCCGCTGCCATGCCGGCAGCCAATCCGTTGAATGCATCCTCGAACACCACACTCTCAGCAATATCGGCACCGAGCACCCGGGCACCGAGCAGGTAGCAGTCGGGCGCAGGCTTCGAGGCGGTGAAATCTTCGGAGGTAAGTATGCGGTCGAACAGCGAAGAGAAGTCGGGCACCTGCTCCATCACGCTGTCCATCTTCTTTTGGTTGGAACTGGTGACCAGCGCACACTTCACCCCGTGGGCCTTGAGGTCAGTCAGGAACTCGCGTGCACCAGGTGTGAACTCATAGTGCATATCGTGCTCCCATGCGTCGAGCCCACGAGTGATTTCAGCTTGTACTGCGGGGTCGGGAAAATAAGTGTCGAATATCTGTGTGAGGGTCGTGCCCTTGATTTTATGCTCCAACCGTGGCACATCAGGACGAAACTGGCGTGCCATACGTCCCCAGAAAATCGTGTATTGAGGTTCGGTATCCATCAGGGTACCATCGAGGTCGAACAATGCGGCCTTCAGTCTAAATTCATTCATTATGTTTACACCTTTATTTATATATAGGCACGAAAAGCGGAGGGAGGTCCGCCCCATCCGCCCGGCGAACTTCGTGCAAAGTTACGAAAAAATAATCGACAACACACCATTACTGTAGCAGAATGTAATCCTGAAGGGCAATAATGTGATGTTTTTGCAACATAATTGCCCCCGCTGAACAAATTATTGTCAATTGCGAATTGTCAATTATCAATAATTCCGTACCTTTGTAGGCAACAAATTTAAAACACACAAACAATGGATTGGTCAAACTTGGGTTTTGGATACAACAAAACCGACTATAATGTCCGCTGCTACTATCGCGACGGCAAATGGGGAGAAATAGAAATATGTAGTGAAGAAACCATACCGATGCACATGGCTGCCACATGCCTGCACTATGGTCAGGAGGCATTCGAGGGCTTGAAGGCATACCGCTGTCCCGACGGCAAGGTGCGCGTGTTCCGCATGGACGAAAACGCAGCACGCCTGCAATCCACATGCCGCGGCATACTGATGCCCGAAGTGCCCACCGAGCTGTTTGAAGAAATGGTGAAGAAAGTGGTGCGCCTCAACCAGCGGTTCATACCGCCATACGAAAGCGGCGCCACACTCTATGTGCGTCCGCTGCTCATCGGCACCAGCGCACAAGTAGGCGTTCATCCATCAAGCGAATACCTGTTCCTGATATTCGTGACACCCGTAGGCCCATACTTCAAGGGCGGATTCGCCACCAACCCATACGTCATCATACGCCAGTATGACCGCTCGGCACCCCTCGGCACCGGTATCTACAAGGTGGGAGGCAACTATGCAGCCAGCCTCCGAGCCAACAAGATGGCCCACGACCTGGGTTACAGTTGCGAGTTCTATCTCGATGCCAAGGAAAAGAAATACATGGACGAATGTGGTGCAGCCAACTTCTTCGGTATCAAAAACAATACCTACGTGACACCGAAGTCGACCAGCATCCTGCCGTCAATCACCAACAAGAGCCTCATGCAACTGGCCGAAGACCTGGGACTCAAGGTTGAGCGCCGACAGATACCCGAGGAAGAACTCGCTACATTCGAGGAAGCAGGAGCATGCGGCACGGCAGCAGTCATATCACCCATCGAGCGCATCGACGACCTCGACACCCATCAGTCGTTCGTGTTCTCGAAGGATGGCAAGCCAGGCCCCATCTGCACCAAACTCTACGAAAAACTGAGAAACATACAGTATGGCATCGAACCCGATGTTCATAATTGGACAACTGTAGTCATAGAATAGTGCTGCAAATGCCACCCAAAAAGGTGGTCCAAGTGTAAAAAATGTCTGTAAAAACGATACTTTTACGGCTGTGTACGAAAACACATGTTATCAAACATGTTTTTCAACATGTTTATGTGGCAAAAATACCCTAACTTTGCAGCATCCTAAAAACAATCTTTTTACCTTAAAAAATTAATACTTATTGAGGCGAAAGGGACGTTCGTGAGAACCTCCCTTTTCAGTTTTTATATAGAGAACATAAAGAAAACCATTGAAAATGCTATCCAGACACCCAACTTGCTGCATTTATATCCCAACTTTCATGCTTTTGATGCAGTTTTTTTACAATTCCTTGTCAGTTATTCATTAAAAAGCCGTATCTTTGCACTTGAAAAATAAAAGGCTGCCGAAATGGTGGAATGGTAGACACGAGGGACTTAAAATCCCTTGGCCATTACGGCTGTGTGGGTTCGAGTCCCACTTTCGGTACCACACCCTGCGATGGAGGTATGATGTTGTCTGTCATGTCTCCATTCGTCATAATTGCGCCCTTTCTGAATGCAGAATACACAGGATTGCTTGACGAAGGGCAACGCAACACACATTATTATAATATATAGTAATATAGAGTATATTTAATAAAATGTAGAGTATATTTAATAAAGAGTTATAAGAGTTATCAATACGAATAATACATAGACGACAATGAACAAACTGATTCTTACCGTAGGGACTGTGCTCACGTCGCTCGTAATGCAGGCTCAGACCTCTGCTACAATCAACGGAACCTTCACTGGTTTCAATTCCACCGACACACTGCAAGTATATATATCGGGCAAACCGAGCATCGACCTCGTAGAAGTTGGAGCTGACGGTAAGTTCACCATCAACACCGAAGTGGAGGCCGCCACCGAGGCCCTCTTCTTCTTCATGAAAAACGGCACCATGGACCGCAGCCGCTCGTGCGCTGCCGTGGTAAGTCCCGGCGAGACAATCGCGATGAATATAAAGAGCAATGCAGCCAATCAGGGAGGAATTACCGTCACCTTTACCGGCGACGATGCTGCCAAGCCGACCTATGCCAACCAGTTCTATAACCTCATACAGCAAAGCACCGACCTCAGCGGCGACGAACTGCTGAAGACAGGTAGTTTCGCTGCATGCATGAAACAGGTCGACAAACTGTTGGAACCCATCTACACCACACTCTCGCAGGTGAAAGACCAGGCATTTGCCAATCAGGCACGCCAGGCCATCGACAGCCAGAAGGAGAGTGCATACTTCGCCTACGCAACCACCGCACAAGCACAGGGCACCGATATGGAAACGGATGCCGACTTCATGACATTCGTGAAGGCTATCAACCCCAACGACACACTCCAGATGACCCGTATACAGAACTACACCACATGGTATGTAGCTGCACACCCCGACGAGTTTGCAACCCAGGGCGGCGATGCTGCACAGTTGAAGTATCTGGCATCATATACCAAGAACCCCGATGTAATCAACAAGATGGTCGACAGCTACATGCAGGCCATCAATCTGTATTCAGCATTAGGTGTAAGCCCTTCACGTCCCGAGTTTCGTGAACTCTACGAGCAGATACTGGCCGTATCGACCAAGGAAGAGCACATCACCTTTGTGAAGGAACAACTGGCCAAGATGGAAGATGCCGCTGAAGGCAAGCCGGCAGTCAACTTCCCACTCGAAACCACCGACGGCAAAACCCTCGAATTCACTTCGATGGTAGGAAACGGAGTCGTGACATACGTCGACTTCTGGGCAACATGGTGCGGTCCCTGCAAGCGCGAAATTCCTTATCTTGCAACCTTGGCCGAAGAACTCAAGGACAACAAGCAGATACGCATCATAAGCATCTCGATTGATGAAGACCACGACGCATGGCGCAAGATGGTGGCCAACGATAAGCCTGCATGGGAACAATACCTCATCCCCGACCTCAACACATCGGCTGCCATAAAAGACTACGAAATCAATGCCATACCACGCTTCATGGTATTCGACAAGGACGGCAACCTCTACAAGTCGTCGGCCACACGCCCATCCGAAGCGTCAACCAAGGCTATGCTTGAGGAATTGGCCAAATGAAGCTTTTGAATCCCCTCTCTTATCTCCTCACAAGGATAGAATAAATGAAGAAGGTAATTTGCATCTTGCTGCTCATGCTGCATCTGCCTTTGGGCGGACATGCACAAATGCCGCCAGTTGAGGCCAGCTTCCTATACATCGAAGCCGACCAGCAGCAACTGCCTACCTACTTCGGGCATTGTGCCTACCGACTCAGTTGTCCCGAACTGAACCTCGACTATGCTTTCACCTTCGAGAGCGGAGGTATGGAAACTGTGGCCGATGTGTTGGAAGCCAACAGCCTCATTGCGTTGGCTGTGGCACCGTTCGACGAGTTTGTTGAGAAATACAGGCAGGAAGGACGTACCGTGTATGAGTACCCTTTGGCGCTGCGCGACGGCGAGATACGCCGGTTGTGGCAGTTGTCCGACCAGATTGCAGCACGAGGCGCACACATCAAGGCCGACTTTACCGAATTTGGCTGTGCAATCGAAACGGCATCGACCATCGAAGCATCTGTCGATGGGCATTTGGTATATGGGCCACGACTTTCCGAGATTGCAACCACAAAACACAACATAGCAGGCACATACAGCAAGCGGAGTAACTGGATATACCTCTTTCTGTCGGTTTTTGCATCGAGCGATGCTGACCGCGAGCTGGCCGCCAACCGCCGCCTCATTCTGCCTGGCGACATGACCTACGTTTGGGAAGAAACCGTCGTGAGACGTTCCGACGGCACATGCGAGCCGATTTTTGCAACGCGCAACCCAATCGTGTATGCAGCTGCCACCAACGATGACACGGCAGGTTGGATACCATCACCGATTGTCGTGTTCGGCATCCTGCTGATTTGGGCAATAGCCCTGTCTGTCCTTCAGTGTACGAAAGCCGGCGGACGAAGAATCAAAAGCATGGCACGATGGACGGATTTTGCCATGTTTACGGCCATAGCCGTAGTAGGGGTGATGATGGCTGTGCTGTATGCAACGTCAGATACGACGATGCTCAACGGATGGAACCGCAGTGCGTTGGTGTTCAATCCGCTGCCGCTGATGGTATGGCTCATCAACCTCCGTCGTCCGTTCAAGGAGCGCACACAGTTTTGGGCATACATCGTCTACACAGTCATAGTAGCCTGCCATCTTGCGACATTCATCATCTGCCACGAACTATGCGACACCAGCGAATATGTCATCATGGCCATACTGATAATCCGATGCGCCACAAATGCGTGGACATTAAGCAGAGAAACGGCTCGTAGTCGATAGATTCATGAGTATTGTATAATGTTTTCAGATATATTAATATTAAGATTAGATTGTTAAAAGGAATTCAATATCATTTTTATCATTAACTAATTCACAAACCAAGTAAACGATGAAACAAATCTACACACAAGCACGATTGGTCATTGCTACGCTGACATTGCTCGTAGCAGTGCAGACACAAGCAGTAGAGCGCTACACATGGTGGCACACCAACATTCAGGTTTATCCCACCGGCGCAGGAAAGGTGTACTTCGAACAGTACACCGGCGAACCGACCCCCGAAGCCGACCGCAACTACCAAGAGTCGATTACCGACAAGTCGGTGATACTACGACGCACATCCGACCAGGCAGGCACTTATGCCTCGCAGACATTCTCGGGATATGCCAAGGCAGAAGACGACTACACATTCCTGGGATGGAAGAAGGTAAAAGATTCGTACTGGACCGATTTCGACATCAATCCCGACCTCGACATCCGCGACTATTTTGAAGATGGATATATCAGTACCGATGCAGAGGATGGCGAACTCTATCTCACTACCTACAACGTGAGCGTGGACAACGAAACCGAACACTACAGCGAGAAACCCAACAACACCGTCGTGGCACTGTTCGGACACATAGCGTTCCGATACATCAACGGTCAGAACTCATCGTTTGGTACTGCATCCATCGAGGACAGCGAGACCGGAGTGGGCGACTTTACATACATCACAGCCACCCCGGCCGAGGGATACGAATTCCTATATTGGCTCGACGATGAAGGCAAGAAGTATGAGGATGCAACCATTGAGGTGGAACTCAGCCGAAGCATGACATTCTACCCCGTATTCATTTCGCCGCGTCATGAAATCATCAACTTCGGAGAAGGGGGCTACCGGCTCATCAGTTCGCCCGACAAAGACATACACTACGAGTACGACTACAGCGGCAAAAACACGTTCCACTCATACATCTTGGCCGACAACACCTACACCATCACCACATATCCTACGGGCGAGTATCGCACTGAGATAGAAGAGTATGACGAAGAGATTGAGACAGTGACCGAGCAGGGATACGACACCGTAATCATCGAAAAGAAAGAGCGCGAAGTGCAAGTGCCCATCTATCGCACCGACACTGCAATAAACCACCGCAAGAGTTTTGTCGACAACCCACAATACGTGACCAACAACGACTCGTGGGGACACTCCTTCAGTGCAGGCGATGCCGTGTTGTTCCATGGTGTCGGATTGGTGTGCATCGAATACCAAGACAAGAGCCAATACAGCACTCCACTCGGCCAAAACCTGCTCAAGGCAGCCGATGCTGAAGGTACCGACATAGCACTTCTGCCTCAGGATGGCATGCGCTACTACACTTTCGATGCGTCGACACAGACATTCAACGTAGCCACCGAGGGCATCGTACCTGCTGGCACGGGCTATCTGGCACTGCCCGCCGACCATCCATCGGCTAAGTTCGACGCGATTTATTTCGTCGACAAGGACTCGGAAATACCAACCGTCGATGCCATCGAGGGTATATCTGCAGCCGACAAGGCAACAGCTGGAAGCATATACGACCTCGTAGGACGCAAATTGACGGCACCGGTCAAGGGCCTTTACATCATAAACGGCAAAAAGGTGCTGATAAAGTAAAACGTGCCGTAGCTGCAAGGATGCAGAAGTAAACGGCACACAACGACAAAGCCCCTCACCGCCAATGTGTGGTGAGGGGCTTTGTCGTTGTGTCTTATTTATTCTATGTAGAATGTGATTACCACCATTTTGTTGCGTCCGCGGTCGACCGAGTTGGTGTATATCATCGGAGTGGCCTCAGTTATATCGTCGCGGCGCTTGTTGATGATGTTCGAGAGTCCGTAGCAGAACTTAATTTCGGGAATAAACTTGAAGAACGGCATGTAGAAGTCGCATCCTAAACCCACCTCAAGGAAACAGTCGAAAGTCTTGAGCAACAGGTTGCGCTGTTTCTTCACTGTGAGGTCGTAGACGGGGTTGACGCCACACATTACGTAGGGGCGGTAGTTGTTGAATCGCTCGCCGCTGAACTTCACGTCGACAGGTATGGATATATAGGTCGACTTCATGTTCTGAAACAGGCGGTCGCCCGTCTTTTGATTGAGGAAGGTAGTGGTCTTCTCGCCGAAGTGCATGGTGGGTATTACCCTCAGCGCTATGTTGGGATGCAGGTTGAGCTCGGCCAGTATGCCCACACTGAATCCAGGGTCGTAGTTGGCCACATCGGCAAACCACTGGTTGCCCTCCTCGTCGGTGAATCCGTTGTTCACAAACTCTATGTCCTGCAAGTTGATACCAGCCAAGAAACCATAGTGATAGGGCCGTTGGTCGATGTATGGGCGGTTCATCACCTTGCGAGTCTGCGCATGCAGCAACGGGGCAGTGCCCATGATGAGCATCGCCGCAGTGAGTAATACCTTTATATTATAAAGCACTTTCAACATTGCTTGCCTTTTCCTTTATAACGTGATAACTGCCCCGATTATTGCATCGAAGTACAAAATTAAAGAAACGAAGCGTTCCCATTGAGTGCCTCGCCCTGTTTTGGAGTGTAGGGCAGGGACTAAAAAAAAGCCATCACACCCACATGTGGGCTGATGGCCTTATGCAGCGTTGTGGATGCTTATTCGCCTGGAGCGATAGCACCTGTAGGACATGCATCGGCGCATGTGCCGCAATCTACACATGAGTTAGGATCGATGACATACTTGCCGTCACCCTCGCTGATTGCCTCTGATGGACACTCACCTGCGCATGTTCCACACATTACGCATTCGTCTGAAATTACGTAAGCCATAGTTTCTACTTGTTTTTGTTTGTTTATATATCTAACTTTGTTTAGCCGCTGCAAAGGTAACAAAAGTATGCGAAAAGTGGATAGCGAAAAGTGAAAAATATAAGTTACATGCCTTTTTTTGGTAGCGTATATCGTGTTTTTTTACTTTTCACTATCCACTTTTCGCTTCGTTTTATTACCTTTGTAGAAAATTTATAAAACATACTCAACCATCGATGAAGACTAACATCACCATTATTGGCGCCGGAAACATAGGGGGCGCACTGGCTCGCGGATGGAGCAAAGCAGGAAAGGATACTCAGATTACCGTGTCGGGGGTACACTGGGAGAAACTCAACAAAATCAAGGACGACTGCCCCGATATCGACATCATGACCGACGACTGTCGTGCTGTGAAGACGGCCGATGTGATTGTGATTGCTGTAAAGCCATGGCAGGTGGAGACCGTGATTACCGACATAAAGCCAAGCCTCACATCGAAGCAGATACTCATTTCGCTTGCCGCTGGTGTGACACTCGACGACCTGCAATCGCTGCTCGCAAAGCACGAGTGTCCGGAGTTGCCAGTCTTTTATGTCATACCCAACATAGCAGCCGAATTCTGCGAGAGCATGACATTCGTCACTGCTGCAAACGGAGTCGATAACGATATAATAAATAAGGTGGAAGACCTCTTCAAACTGGTGGGCGATGTGTTTGTATGTGCCGAGAAACTCGTGGCACCTGGTATGCTCATGGCATCGTGTGGAATTGCCTACGTCATGCGATTCCTGCGTGTGCAAACCGAGGCCGGTGTCGAGATGGGCTTCTACCCGAAAGATGCACTCAAGATAGCCATACAGACAATGAAAGGCGCAGCCGAACTCCTGCATCAGACAGGCGAGCACCCCGAGGCCGCAATCGACCGCGTCACAACCCCGGGCGGATACACCATCAAGGGACTGAACGAGATGGATCATGCTGGATTCAACTCTGCAGTAATCCGAGTGTTTAAGACAGGGCTGTAGGTGAGCCCCCTCCCTGCTCCCCCAAGGGGGAGTGACTGGCCATCCGGATGGTAAATATGGAGTGATAGACCGGATGGCAAATAGTAAATAGTAAATAGTAAATATACTAAGATGTCACTAATCGAACAAATCATCAACCGCGCTCGCAGCAACAAGCAGCGCATCGTGCTTCCCGAATCGCTCGAGGAACGCACACTCACGGCGGCCGACCGTTGCCTTGCCGACGACATAGCCGACATAATTCTCATAGGCAACCCCGACGACATATTCGCTCAGGCAAAGAAACTCGGACTCACACACATCGACCGAGCTACAATCATCGACCCTGCAACATCGGAGAAGACCGAACAATACGCACAACTGCTCTTCCAACTCCGCCAGAAGAAAGGCATGACCATAGAGAAGGCACGCGAGCAAGTGCTCGACCCCCTCTACTTCGGCTGCCTCATCATCAAGAGCGGAGATGCCGACGGACAGATATCCGGAGCCCTCAGCACCACGGGTGACACCCTGCGCCCCGCACTCCAAATCATCAAGTGCGCTCCAGGCATCACATGTGTGAGCGGCGCAATGCTTATGCTCACCCAGACACCACAATATGGTGAAGACGGTGTGCTCGTTATCGGCGACGTGGCCGTGACCCCTATGCCCGATGCCGCACAGCTGGCACAGATTGCAGTATGCACCGCACAGACGGCTCGCAGCGTGGCTGGATTTGCCGACCCACGTGTGGCCATGCTCAGTTTCTCGACCAAAGGCAGTGCCAAGCACGAAGTGGTGGATAAAGTGGTGGAAGCAACCCGACTGGCTCACGAACTCGACCCTGAACTCCATATCGACGGCGAACTGCAAGCCGATGCAGCACTCGTGCCAAGCGTGGGAGCAAAGAAAGCACCAGACAGCAACATCGCAGGTAAAGCCAACGTGCTCGTTGTGCCATGCCTCGAAGTGGGCAACATCGCCTACAAACTCGTGCAACGACTCGGTGGAGCCGATGCCATCGGACCTATCCTTCAAGGCATCGCACGTCCGGTCAACGACCTCAGCCGCGGCTGCTCTGTCGATGATATCTACAAGATGGTAGCCATCACTGCCTGCCAGGCAATGGATGCGAAGTAACTTAGATTGTTCACTTTTCATTTTTCACTTTTCACGTAAGACTATGAAAATTCTTGTTCTCAACTGCGGCAGCAGTTCTATAAAATATGCATTGTATGACATGACTGACAAGTCGGTCATCACATCGGGCGGAATAGAGAAGATAGGATTGCCCGACTCGTTTATCAAGGTCAAGGTAAACGGCGAAAAGATACAGATAGACACCCCCGTGGCTGAACATACAGCCGGTGTAGGGCTCATATTCAAATGCCTCACCGAGGGCAAGACGGCAGTGCTGAAATCGCTCGACGAAATCGATGCTGTGGGTCACCGCATGGTACACGGAGGCGAGAAATTCAACAAGAGTGTGCTGCTCGATGACGAGGTGATGAGCGTATTTGCTTCTTGCAACGACCTTGCACCGCTCCACAATCCAGCCAACATCAAGGGTGTGAATGCCGTGAAGGCTTGTCTGCCAAATGTGCCGCAAGTGGGTGTGTTCGACACTGCATTCCACCAGACCATGCCCGACTACGCCTACATGTATGCCTTGCCTTACGAACTCTATACCAAGTATGGCGTGCGCCGCTACGGATTCCACGGCACGAGCCACCGTTATGTCAGCCAGCGCGTATGCGAATTCCTCGGCGTGAAGCCCGAAGGCAAGCGCATCATCACATGCCACATAGGCAACGGAGCCAGCATCGCAGCCGTGAAGGACGGCAAGTGTGTAGATACGTCGATGGGCCTCACACCGCTCGAGGGCCTTATCATGGGTACCCGCTCGGGCGATATCGATGCAGGAGCAGTCACTTTCCTCATGGACAAGCTGGGCCTCGACACAGCCGGCATCAGCAACCTGCTCAACAAGAAGTCGGGACTTGCAGGTGTGAGCGGTGGCAAGAGCGACTTCCGCGACATCCTGGCTGCCATCGCAGCTGGCAACGACCAGGCTCGCCTGGCCAAGGAGATGTACACCTACCGCATCAAGAAATACATCGGACAATATGCCGCAGCAATGGGCGGAGTAGATATCATCCTCTTCACCGGCGGTGCAGGCGAGAACCAGTGGGAGGTGCGCGAGGGTGCCACACGCGGACTTGAATTCCTCGGAGTGAAAATCGACGAGGCAAAGAACCACTCGGTGCGCGCCACCGAAGACATCATCAGCACACCCGACAGTCCTGTCACCGTGTGTGTCATACCTACCGATGAAGAGCTGATGATTGCTACCGACACGCTCAGTATCGTAAGCGGAAAATAAGATGGCAGGCGGGGAATAAGAAAAGATACACAGCAGAGAATAGGATACACAGCAGAGAATAATAGAGATAAACTATGCGATATTCAATAATCATACCAGTTTACAACCGTCCCGACGAGGTCGACGAGTTGCTCGAGAGCCTCACTGTACAGACGGTGGGCACCGATGCGTTTGAGGTTGTGGTGGTTGAAGATGGGTCGCATACACCATGCCGAGAGGCGGTCGACAAGTATGCCTACCGCCTCGATGTGCATTATTACGTGAAGGAGAACGGAGGCCCTGGACCTGCACGCAACTACGGAGCCGAGCGTTCGCAGGGCGACTACCTGCTCATCCTCGACAGCGACTGCGTGTTGCCTCCCACATATCTGGAGGCTATCGACCGCGAACTCGAGACCGCACCGTGTGATGCCTTCGGGGGTCCCGACCGCGCCCATGAGTCGTTCACCCCGGTGCAGAAAGCCATCAGCTACAGCATGACGAGTTTCTTCACCACGGGCGGCATACGAGGCGGACGCAAGAAACTCGATAAGTTCTACCCCCGTTCGTTCAATATGGGCATCCGTCGCGATGTCTATGCAGCGCTGGGCGGATTCAGTCGCATGCGTTTTGGTGAAGATATCGACCTCAGTATCCGCATCTTCGAGGGTGGCTACAGTTGCCGCCTCTTCCCCGAGGCATGGGTGTGGCATAAGCGTCGCACCGACATGGATAAGTTCTTCAAGCAGGTATTCAACTCAGGCATTGCGCGCATCAACCTTGAGAAGCGTCATCCAAGCACCATGAAGCTCGTCCACATGCTACCCACAGCCTTCACTCTGGGCACTTCGATGCTCATCGTCCTTGCCTTGGTGCTCCGCATCGTGGGTTCGTGGTGGTGGATAGCAGCGTTGGCTCCAGTGGTGCTCTATTGCATCATGATATTCATCGACTCTGCACGTCAGAACCACAGTGCCTACATCGGTCTCCTGTCCATCGAGGCAGCGTTCGTACAGCTCTACGGCTATGGGCTTGGGTTCATCAAGGCGTGGTGGGAGCGCTGTGTGTTGAAGCGCGGCGAATTCAGTGCCTACGAACAGACATTCTATGACTGATATATTCATCGTCTGAGAAATATTCATCGTCTGAAACATTCTTTCGACCGACATGCAAGAGACTACCGAGCAATACAACTCCATAAAAAACTGGGCAGAGTCTGACCGTCCTCGCGAGAAACTCATGCAGCGTGGTGAGGAAGCCCTCACCAATGCTGAGTTGCTGGCCATACTCATAGGGTCGGGCAGTGCGCGCAAGTCGGCCGTGATGTTGATGCAAGAAGTTCTGCAGGCATGCGACGGTCGTTTGTCAAACCTCAGTCGCATGAGCATCGAGGAACTGATGACCTGGAACGGCATAGGGGAGGCAAAGGCCATAACGCTGAAGGCCGCGGCCGAGATAGGCAGGCGTCGGGCACTTGAGAAGGCGCAGGAACTGTCACAGATACGCACCGCGTCCGATGTCTATCGCTTGATGCACCCCAAGATGCAAGACCTGTCTCATGAGGAGTTTTGGGTGCTGTTGCTCAACAATCAGTCTAGGGTCCTCAAGTCGGTGCGTATGAGCAGCGGCGGCATCACACAAACCGCCGTCGATGTGCGAATGATACTGCGCGAAGCACTCATGGTGGGAGCCACCTGCATCGTGGCATGTCACAACCATCCTGGCGGCTCGCTCACCCCCAGCAGCGATGACAACAACCTCACCCGACGCATCAACAGCGCGTGCGAGGTGATGAACATACGCCTCCTCGACCACGTAATCGTCACCGACGGCAACTATTACAGCTACGCAGAAAATGGAAAGATATGACATAGAAGTGAAGACCGTGGAGATGCTCCACACCGTCTTCGACCCCGAAATACCGGTCGATATCTACGAACTGGGTCTCGTCTATAAAATAGATGTGACCGACGATTTCGTGGTCAATATCGACATGACTCTCACCGCCCCTTCGTGTCCCGCAGCCGACTTCATGATTGAGGACATCCGTCAGAAGGTCGGTTCGATTGAAGGTGTGAAGGATGTGAACGTCGAGCTTGTGTTCGAACCCGAATGGACAAAGGACATGATGAGCGACGAAGCAAAGTTGGAACTGGGATTTATGTAAGTGAGGTGATAAGTGAAAAGTGAAAAGTGAAATATCTGAGTAGCTTGGAACAATATAAGAACTAACAGTAATAAAGAACTAACCAAATCTTCGATGGTCTATTTCATTTCGGATGCACACCTTGGGTGTCGTGCCATTGAGCACCAGCGCACCCAGCAGCGACGACTCACACGATTCCTCGACCAAATCAAGGACAAGGCTGAGGCTGTGTATATGTTGGGCGATATGTTCGACTTCTGGTTTGAATACCGACAGGTAGTGCCGCGCGGATTCACTCGCTTCCTCGGCAAGGTGAGCGAGTTGACCGATAGTGGGGTAGAGGTACACTGGTTTGTTGGCAACCACGACATGTGGATGACCGACTACCTCGAGTGCGAGTGCGGAGTGACGATACATCGTGAGCCGTGCCTTGTCGAAATCTATGGCAAAGAGTTCTATCTGTCACACGGACACCATGTTGACATCGCACCTGGCGACTGGCGCACACGCCTCATGTTCCGCATGTTCGAAAGTACATTCGTCCGCCGCATGGCCACACTCATCCACCCCGATCTCTTCGTCGACTTCGGGCTCAACTGGGCACGCCACAGCCGTATGCGCCACATGGCTCAGGGTGAGGAGCCCTACAAAGGCGAGCACGACGAGCGTATGGTGACTTTCGCTAAGCAATACCTTGCCACCCATCCATCAGTCAACTATTTCCTCTTCGGACACCGGCACATAGAGCTCGACCTCATGCTCACCCACGAATGCCGTCTGCTCATCCTGGGCGAGTGGTTCAGCCATTTTACCTACGTCAGTTTCGATGGCTCTACCCTCGTCATGAATGACTACATCGAGGGAGAAACCGTGGTATAGACGATGAGTTGAGGATATCCTCACGACCTCACGAGGATATCCTCACGACCTCGCAAGGATATGCTCACAACCTCGCAAGGATATGCTCACAACCTCGCAAGGATATGCTCACAACCTTTCGTGGAAATGCTCGCATATAACTGTCAAGTTATTCTTCACACTTCAAAAGTAATATGTTATACGTTTGTTTACTATAAATACAGAACTAATGAACCGGTTGATATTTACCCTGTTAATGATAATAAACATTGGTGGAATGAACATATATGCACAATCCTACGACCAATTGTGGAAGCAGGTGAATCGCGCAGCCGAAGACGACCTGCCGCGACAAGTGATTTCTACGAGCGAGAAGATAATGTCGAAGGCCCGAAAGGATAAAAACTTCGGGCAGCTGATGCGCGCTTGGGTCACGATTGTCGAAACGAAGACAAGCATCGATAGCGACAGTTTCGATGTGGCGCTCTTTCCCGAAGTGAAACCGAGGAACGAAGCCGAGACGGCCATATATAATGCCATCTTGGCGGCTGCATACAGCAATGCGAGCCATAGCTTTGCCATCAGCTTCGATGAGGAGTCGCAAACAAAATACGATGAGGAGCAACATCGGCTTGTTGAGTTGGCTCTCCAGGACAAGGACATATTGGCTCACACACCAGTCGATGCATACAAACCGCTGGTAGACAGTGGCGAGGACAGCCGCCTCTACGACCACGACCTGTTGTCGCTGCTCACGCGATTCGTGACGGAGCAATGTAGCATGCTCGACTACCACGACCAAATCAGCATATATGCCGATGTGACTCAATACTACAAGCAGGCGGGGCGTATGGAGGCTTATACACTGGCTCAGCTGGATTATCTCCGCGCTTGTGTGCGACACGGATTTGGCGACCACCAACTTGACGGCGATGAATATATCGAATCACTGAGAAAACTGCTCAAAGAGGCGGAACAACTGGAGGCAGGAGCCGATGTGGCACGCGTACTCATCAATAACATAACCTCGAACGAAGAGCGGCTGAGCCTTGCACGATGGGCACAACTGCAGTTCAAGGGCTCGATACACATCCCATACTTCTACAACATGGAGCAAGACTTCATGCGACCGTCGTGCAACATAGTGGCCAAATCGACACACAACTTCACGGCAGGCATGCCATTCACGGTTGAGATGAATTACCGCAACTTTACCGACATGACGCTCGAAGTGAGGAAATTCAACGGGTATGATGCCAACGAAGGACTGAAGACCGACGGACGCATGATAGAGACACGCACCTACGAACTGGGCGCCGACTCGATGAACCGAGCACACCGAGCAAAGAACCTGCCAACCAACGGATTGCTAACCGACAAATTCACCCTCGATGCAGGCAAGTATGTGCTCGTGGCCAAGGGTGCAGGAGTGCAAGGCGTCACTACTATAGACATCACAAGCCTTCAACTGCTCTACTACCAAGTACGAGGCGAAGAACTGGTTGTGGTGGTACTCAACAAACTCACGGGACGACCCGTGGAGGGAGCCGGCGTGAGTTGTACCAGGCTTAAGGCAGGGGGCGAGAATCGCGAAACATACACCACCGATAAGGACGGAATGGTGACCATAAACCTCCTCAGCCGCATCATGAAACTGTATGCCTTCATGCCAGGCACCGACGATGAAACCTCCCCTGTG
>JAFUSD010000268.1 GCA_017480685.1 Bacteroidaceae bacterium | reverse complement strand
TGTTGATTTGTTTCATCTTGGTATCCTTTTGGGTTGCAAAGATACGAATTTTATTGGTAACAGGCAACCGATATGTAATTAATGTTATTTAATTTTGTGGCGGCAGGCTTTGGAAGTGTCGTGTTGTGGTGACTTGCAGCATATATATGGCTGCGATGATGACTGCCACGATGTAGGGCCCGCGCGTGCCAGCGGCAAAGAGCAGGTTGGAGCAACTGCCCACGATGATGGGCGAGACGAATTGTCCCAGATAGAGCGCAGCCGAAATGAGCGGCATGACGGTCGTCACGCTTTCCTTGCCACCCTTGATGCTTGCTATGGTGTTGAGGTAGGGCACCCCGATACCATTGGCGCAGCCTATCAGAGCACCGCCTGCTATGACTGCTGCCGTGTTGCCACCCAGTGCCATAAGTGCAAATCCCATCATGAAGGCGAGGGGGGCCATGTACTTCATCTGCTGTGGCATGGCGTGCATTATCAGTCCGAAGAGCATACCGGCTATGAACGCAATGACATCCACCCCCACCATAATCCATGTGATGGCCATGGTGTCGAATCGCTCGGATTCGGTTATAGCAAAGTTGCTGACAAACACAAAGAACGTCATCATACACAGCAACATGCCCACGATTGAGGGGTGGAAGCGCCGCAGCATAATCCATACTCCCTGTTCGCGCACCAGTGTCTTTCTCTCTTTCTCGTCGATGCTTGGTTCCACCTGCCGCGCTTCCTGCCTGTATCCGCGTGCGGGGGTCAGTCGTTCGTTGGGCAGGTATATGATGACCATCAGGGTGGCAATGATTCCCAGTGCATAGACCAGAAACGCGTAGTTCCACCCTCTTGTGGCCAGTATGCCCGCCAGCAGTGTAGCCACCACTCCGCCCATCTGGTTCATGGCAGCCGAGAGCCCCATGAGCCGAGCCATCTCTTGCGGAGGGAAATAATATGCCAGCAACCCCGTAGACAGGGGCATGATGAGGCCCACGCTCACACCCAGCAGTGCACGCAGCACGAGCAGGGTGGTGATGTTGTCGACCAGAAACGCTCCGCATCCACACACCACATACATGAGCAGGCCGATGAGAGCTATGGTGCGAGTGCGCAACAGTCGGCATACCTTGGTAAACAGCAGGTTGACGATGATGATGAACAGAGCGGGCATCGATACGATGAACTTGATGAGCATGTCGGGTGCCTCGCTGAAATGTTGATGGATGATGCCCAGTGCAGGGGCCACAGCTGCTCCTGCCATGACGGTGAGCAGCGAAATTGAGAGGATGGTGAATGTAAGCATTCGCGACATTCCTCCTTCTTGTTTCTTCATACGTTTACGTGTTTTTAGCTTATCAAAAAATAAAGAATGAGGAGTAATGTCTGCCAACAGAATATCCACCGAACCTGGCGGAAATCGGCTGCAAAGGTACGAAAAAAATTGATATGTTGCTTTGTTTCTTTAGTCTTTTTTTTGAATTAAGTTAGTATGAGGCGATGTTTTTTCTCGCAGGGGAGGGTGAGGGGGCTGGGGATGTCTTTCCTTACCTCACCTTCAGCAGGTCTCCGGGCTGGGGTGCATAGTCGGCTTGACGGAAGTTGAGGCGGTAGAGGTTTTTGAGGCGGATGCCGTAGAGCTGTGCGATGGAGTACATCGACTCGCCGGGGCGCACGTGGTGCCAGTATTTCTTGCCGTATTGTTTGGCGGCTTTCTTCTGCTTCTTTTGCAGGTAGATGAGGTCGCCTTCGTTGATGTCGACACTCTCGATGGCTTCGTTCCATTCCAGCAGGTGGCGCTTCGATACTGAGAACTCCTGGGCGAGGCTGTCCCATGTGTCGCGGCTGGTAGCGCGGATGCACATCACGTTGTTGTTGGTGAGCAGTGTGTGTGTGCGCAGTTCCACGGTTTCATACATGGGCTGGGGTTGGGGCGTGGCGACGGGTGCATTGGGGTCACGGTCGAGGAGGTTGAGTTCATACAGCTCGATGAGCGATATGAGCCGGTCGGCGTAGGTGGGACTGGTGGCGTATCCGCATGCCTAGAGTCCGAGAGCCCATCCTTTGTAGTCGGTGATGGAGAGCCGGAAGAGCCGGCTGTAGCGTTCTTTCTGCAGGAATTGGGAGTGGTCTTCGTAGCTTTCGCGCACATTGGAGTAGACGCGGAAACACTCGTTACGACCGTCGTCGAAGTGGGTGTAGGTGGGTCCGAACCATGTGGAGCCACATTTGATGCCGAAGTGGTTGTTGCTCTTGCGGGCGAGTTCGCTGCTGCCTGCTCCGCTCTCAAGCAATCCTTGTGCCAGTGTGATGCTGGCGGGTATCTTGTGAAGCTCCATCTGCTCGATGGCTATTGACTTATATTTCTCGATGTAGTCGATGAATGCCTGACTCTTGGTTTGTGATGCCATGATGGTGCTCCACATGAGTGAAATAACGACGATTATGTATGTTTTTTGTGTCATATAATGTTGATTTTTGCATTTCATGATGCAAACTTACGAAAAAAATCTCTAACTTTGACACTCAAACATAAGAAAACATCTGTAGAGGTATGAAAGAAATAGTAAAAACAGTGCATATCACCCAAAAGGATGAATCTGAACTGACAGATGCAGAACGCAAGTTGATTGATGCAGCAAAGTCGTCCACTTATCGCAGCTATGCACCCTATAGCAAGTTTTGTGTGGGTGCAGCCATCCAACTCGAAGATGGTGAGGTCTTGACTGGCAATAATCAGGAGAATTGCGCCTTCCCGTCGGGTTTGTGTGCCGAGCGCACTGCGTTGTTTTATACCAATGCACAATATCCCGACACTCCGGTAGCTGCCATTGCTATTGCAGCCCGCGATTCGAACGGCGAATTTACGAGTGTACCCATCAGCCCTTGCGGGTCGTGCCGTCAAGCTCTGCTTGAGACTGAACACCGGTTTGCACGTCCCATCAGGGTCATGCTCTATGGCACAGAGGGTATCTACTTCATCGACTCTGTGCGCGACCTGCTGCCTGTAGGGTTTGACAGCGACTGCCTCGTTTAGCCGTTTCTGCATAATGAAATGAGGATATCCTCACAGGGTGTTGAGGATATCCTGCAATACTCCAGAGGATATCCTCGCGACCCCGCGAGGATATCCTCATTTCCGTTTCTATATACATAATGCCCTGAAGGTATAGACGCGCAGACGTCTGTGGATGCATTTTCCTCACCCTTCTATCTCGCTCAGTTCGAGCCAGCGCATAGACTTTTCGTCGAGTTCGTCGTTGAGCAGGGGTAGGCGTTTCGACATCTCGACGATACGTTCCACGGCTGTGGTGCCGCTGCTGAGTGCTGTCTCGATATCGCGTTTCTCGGTTTCGAGCCGGCTGATATCGGCCTCGAGTTGTTCCATCTCGCGACGTTCCTTAAACGTGAGGCGGCGCTGGCGGTTGGCGTTGCGGCCGTTCTGATTGTTGTTGGATGGGGTGGGTGATGGCGTGTCTTCTTGCGGTTTGGGTTGCAGGCTGCGCCACTCGCGATATTGTGTGTAGTTGCCAGGGAAGTCTTGTATGTCACCGTTGCCGTGGAAGACGAGGATGTGGTCCACCACTTTGTCCATGAAGTAGCGGTCGTGGCTCACCACGATGAGGCATCCGCGGAAGTCTTGCAGGTATTGCTCGAGGATTTGCAGCGTCACGATATCGAGGTCGTTGGTGGGTTCGTCGAGGATGAGGAAGTTGGGCGACCGCATGAGGACGGTGCACAGATAGAGTCGGCGTCGCTCGCCACCGCTGAGCTTATATATATAGGTGTGTTGCTCCTCGGGCGTGAAGAGGAAGTGTTGTAGGAACTGGCTGGCTGAGAGTCGCTGACCGCCACCCATATCGACATACTCTGCGATGTCGCGCACGGCGTCGATGACCTTTTGGTCGTTGCGGAAGGTGAGACCTTCCTGTGAATAATAGCCGAAGCGGACGGTCTGACCGATGTCGTAGGTGCCCGAGTCGATGGGTGAGGTGCCGAGGAGGGTCTTGATGAATGTGGACTTTCCGGTTCCGTTGTTGCCCACGATGCCGAGTTTCTCGTAGCGCGAGAAGGTGTAGTTGAAGTTGCGGAGTATGACTTTAGTGTCGAATGCCTTGCACACATCGGTGGCTATGAATATCTTGCTGCCGATGTATGAGCTGCCCATCTCGAGGCGTACGTTGCGCTCGTTGATGCGCTGGCGTGCAATCTTCTCGAGTTCGTAGAATGCTTCTTCGCGATAGCGTGCTTTGTGGCCGCGCGCCTGTGGCATGCGTCGCATCCACTCCAGCTCAGTGCGGTAGAGGTTGTTGGCGCGTTCGATTTCGGTCGAGAGGTTGTCGAGGCGTTCCTGCCGCTTTTGCAAGTAATAGCTGTAGTTGCCGCGGTAGGTGTAGATGCGGCTGTCGTCCATCTCGATGATCGACGAGCAGATGCGGTCGAGGAAGTAGCGGTCGTGGGTCACCATGAAGATGGACATGGTGGTGCGGCCGAGGGTGTTTTCGAGCCATTCTATCATCTCGAGGTCGAGGTGGTTGGTGGGTTCGTCGAGGATGAGCAGGTTGGGCTGTGATGCAAGTACTTTGGCGAGTGCCACACGCTTCACTTGTCCGCCGCTCATGGTGCCTACAAGCTGGCCGGTGTCGGATATCTTCAGTTGTGTGAGCAGTCGGGATGCTCGTAGCTCTTGCTCTTCGTAGAAGTTTGGGCTTTCTAGTTTTTCTAGATTATCTAGTCTTTCTAGTCTGTCTAGTTTATCTAGTCTTTCTAGTTTATCTAGGTGCTCTGTGTTGCCGGTCACTGCTTGCAGCGCTGTGAGTCGGCCGTCGAACGTGGGTGTCTGTGGCAGGTAGCCGATGCGCAGGTCGTTGCGCAGGATGATACGTCCCGAGTCGTACCCTTCCTCGCCTGCCAAGATTGAGAGCAGGGTTGACTTGCCTGTCCCGTTTTTGGCAATAAGGCCTATGTGTTCGCGCTCGTTGATGGTGAACGTGACATCGCTGAACAGCACTCGGTTGCCTATTCGCTTACCGAGTTGCTGCACATCCATGTAGGGCTGAGGGGTGGGCATTTATTTAATTGATAATTTATAATTGACAATTGAATATTAAAGGGAAGTTAAAAGGGAGTTAAAGTGACGAATGATAACCCGGGATAAGTATCGTCTACACTCCTCCACTCCTACCTAATTAAATAAAAGGGCTTGCAGGGTTGGTGCAAGCCCTTGTTGGTTACAAAAGCCTTATATTAATGATGTATCTCAAATGAGTCGATTTCCCATGTTGGGGCACATTGCTCGGTGCTCTTGTAGTGGAATATGAACTGGATGGTCCTTCCGTAGTATTTGTTGAGCATAATGTTGACATCAACAAACTCGTAGTCGGTACCTGCGGGCCAGTTAGCAATGTCTAACTCCTCGATGGTTCCATCGGCGGGTTTCACTTCTACTTTCACGTAGTCCTCGCGTGGGTTGCCGTTGAGGAAGTTGAGAGCATGACTCATCGACATATATACGGGGCCATCTTCCGGGATGTCGAACATGGGACTTACGAACATTGCTTCGGTTGCATAGTTGGCCTTGTTGTAGGCTGATGCTTTCATGCCGTACTTAGTGTCTTGTTTCCACACGTAGCTGAGGCCTCCGAGGTCGATGTTTTTGATTGTCCATCCTGCTGTAGATTGTGTAAAGAGGATGCCGTATGGAATCGATGTGTCGTTGGGGTCATAGTTGGGTTCATCGGTAGGATCATCGGTAGGATTGTCGTTACCGCCTACGATTCCGCCGTCGCTGGTTGTGAGTTGGAAGTCGTCGATGAGTATGTCTGCACCAGGACTCTTGGGGTTCATGACTACGAGGTTGACTTCGGTCTGCTCTGTGAGTGTGAAGCTGTGGCTCACTTCTGTCCATGTATCTACTGTGAGGTTGTTCACATAGTCGCCGTATGCGTATGAGCCTACCTTGCCGTCGGTCACAGGCACGTAGCCTGGACGTACGCTTCCACCTGCCGATGTGGCGGCCTTGGTGTAGAATGTCATGGTGTATGTTCCTGCCTTGAGTGTGATTTCTTTGTATGCCAAGCGTTGGTTGGCAGTAGTCTTGCCTGCTACCAGCACTGCATAGTTGCCTCCGTGTGCATCGTTCGACTGGCTGAGTATGCCTTTGGTCGATGCGGTGGTGGCTGATACCCAATAAACAGGTTCGCCTGCGCTCCATACTTCGAAGTCGCCGTTAGCCAGCAGGTTGTCGCCTGTTGGTTGCGGCACGTCTGGTGTGTCTGGTGTGTCGTTATTGCCTTGGTGAACGCGGAAGTTCTTGAGTTCCCATGTGGTTGAGTTTTGTTCGTTGCACTCGAAGCGGAATGCAAAGACAACTTTCTCCTTGCCAACAAATTCCGCTGGAAGTGTGATAGATGGTGCAGCATAGAATGTCCAGTCTTTGGTTGCTGACTCAACGGCAGTGAATCCGAGGTCGGTCCATGTTGCTGTTGCTACATCGCCATCGTAGTCGGCCGATGCATACACCTTGTGATATGCAGCAACGTCGGTTCCATCACCTACATAACGCAATACGTAGTCGAAATCGACAAGCACTGGTTCGTCGCCACCCTCTGCCTTTGTGGTGTTGATGGCTGGCGAAATGAGCCATGTAATGGTTGGGGTTGTAGCATTGTTGGCATATCCGGTAGCCTTAGCATATGTGTTTCCAAGACTCCAGTCAGCACCGGTCTCTGTCTTTACAGTGAAGCCATCTTTGAGGCTTGCGCTGGTGTAAGGCAGGGTGTTGTCGCCCGTGGGTTGTGGATTGTCGGGTGTGTCGGGTGATTGTCCAGCCACACCTTGCAGCACCTTCAGGTTCTTGACTTCCCAAGTAGAGCTGTTGGTCTCAGCCTTGAAATAGAGTGCGATGCGCACTTTCTGACCCATGTACTCCTGTGGTATGTCGATTTCTGCCTTTGAGAATGTGGTGTAGTCGCTGCCTTCGATGTGATTGGCAAAGAGTGTCTGCCACGGCTGGTTGGCCACGTTGTTGGCATTTGGTACAAACTCGGGAGCGATGACCAGCTTCTGGTATTCGTTGCTGCGGTTGTAGCGCAGGATGTATTCGTATGTAACGTATGCGCTGTCGACCTCGGTGAGGTCTACCGATGGACCAACGAGGTATGCCACACCGTCGGTATTGGTCTTTGTGCTTGAGTTGTAGCCTGTGGCTGTGGCACAGCTGTAGCTATTAACCCACGATACACCTCCGTCGGTGGTGAAGTTGGTGAACTTGCCGAGCGATGAGGCGAAGGTCTCGTTGAGGAGTGTCTGTGTGTCGACTTCTCCTGTGGTGTTGAGCACATACGGTTCGGGCACGTCTTCGCATGCTGTGAAGGCGAAGATGGCAGCTATGGTGCTCAGTAGATAAATGATTCGTTTCATATCTGTTTATGTTTTATTTGTTTATTCTTCGATTAACATTGATTGATTATTCGTCGATAATCACCATGTCGTTTACTGAGCGGAGCTGCAGTTGCCATCCGCTGTAGTAGGAGAGGACTCCGGTGAGGCGCACTTTCTGTTTCGGCATCTTGAGGAACGACACCTCGTTTTGTGTGCTGGTGCGTACGGTGATGGTTGTCGAGCCTATCTTGAAGTTGCGGTCTACACCCATACCGGCGTCTTTCAGCTCATCGGGAGCCAGGATGCTCTCGTTGTCGCCATCAACAAATGTACCTTCGACGGTGACGAGCATCGGTGCGTTCTGATAGTTCTGGTTGGCTGTCTTGGTGAGAAGGTCGTCGCCTTCGTTGAGCACGAGGGGGTTGATGCGTGCTGCATAGTCTTTGGGTGCTCCTACGAGGTATATGTGTTCTTTACACAGTTCGAAGAGCATGGGGCCCAGTCGCAGGTTGTTGCTGCTGGTGGTGTAGGGCTGACCAATCTTCGGCAGCTTTGAGTAGCAACCGATGTAGAGGTCTCGTAGGTTGATGCGCACCAGCTGTCCCATCTGGAAGTAGGGGGTGAGGTATGTGCTCTTCACTGCGAGTACGATACACTTCGTCGGGTCTACCTTCGTGCCGTCGAGCTGTGCCAGCACAAGTGTCTGATAGAGGTTGCCGCCTTCGTCGTTGGCTACTACCACGCCTTCGATGATGATGTCTTCCTCGACGAGGTTGAAGGCGTTGGTTTGTGAGAAGAGGCTTGAGTATGCGTCTTTGAATTCGCTTATGGTCATGGTGGGCCCGCCTACTGAGTATTTGCTGGTGACGATGTAGTCGGTCACGTCGGGGGTCTCGTTGTCGTCCATGCACGATGAGCACATCATGCTGCCAAGCATCATGACTGCTGCGCCAAGTGTCTGTATATATCTTTTCATAAGGAAGTGTGCATTAGAATCGGTAATTAACATTGAGGAAGAAGTTGAACGCATTGGCGTAGTAGTATTTCGCATTGCGCGAGAACTTGTAGGCACGAGCCACACCGGTGCTGTAGAGGTCGTCGCGGTTTTGCTCGAATCCTCCGGTGCGCAGGTTGCGGTTGTTGGTTATGTTCTGCAGCGAGAGGTTGATGCTCATGGCGCGTCCTTGTTTCAGGCGGATGAAGTGTCCGATTGATGCGTCGAGCATGAAGCCGCCGTTGTATTTCTCGAGGTGTGGGCTGTAGGTGGCAATTTCCTTGCCTTCGGTGTCGAAGAGCACTCCTCCGTCTTCGTTCAGTATCTGCTGCGGTGAGCGTTCGGTCTCGTCTTCGATGTTGAAGATGGGTCGTCCCTCGTCGGAGCCTGTTGCTGTGTAGTTGGTGAGGATGTTGCTCAAGCGGCGATAGGCAGAGTAGCCTACATATACGCGGTTGTAGTAGTTGAGGTTGAGCTCGAGGAACCAGCTGTTGATGTTGTAGTTGGCTCCGAGGCTGAGGGCGGTGAGTGGTGTGCTGCCCACCTTTATGTCTTTCATGATGACGCGCAGTGGCATGTTCTCGCCGGTGATGGGGTTGATCCATTCGTTGAGTGCTGCGTTGGTGGTCGAGTTCATTCCCTCGTAGTTCACTTGTGCGTAGGGGTTGTTGGTGTATTTGGCGTTGCTCACGGTTCCCATGAGGTTGAACGACAGCTCGCTGTTGACCTGATAGACGAGTGCTCCCTCGATGCCGTAGTGTGCTTTGTCGATGCGCGACATGGTGAGGTAGGTGAATCGGTTTTCCTGGTCGTTGTAGAATGCAGTCTGCTCCACCTGGTTCTTGAACTTGGTGTAGAATCCGGTGAACTTACCTGTGAGGCTTCCGAATCGGAACTGCCATGCCAGTTCGCTGCTGAATATGCCTTCGAGTTTCAGGTTTTCGACAAAGTTGTTTTGCATGCGTGGTGCTACGAAGGCGTTGCGGGCCAGTGGTGCTTGCGAATCCCATCCCACTCCGAGGGTCACGATGTTGTTGGCAATTGGGCGCAGGGTGAAGAGTGCCTTGACTCCGCCGCCCATAAACTTGGCCGTGCCGCTCTTGCCGTATGAGTTTTCGGGCGCGCGTCCGTTCTGCATCTTGCCGTCGCGCTCGATGGTGGTTCCTTCGCCGTATGCACCCAGCATGGCGTTGATATATCTATTATATGTGTATTGATATTGTCCCCACAGGCGTGCCTTGTTGACTATGATGTTGTAATCGTAGCCAAACTTGTCGCCCTTGCCGATGCGGCGGTAGGGGTTGCGCAGGTCGTTGGCTGCCTCGGTAGGATGCTCTATGGTGCCGCGTCCGTATTCGTTGGCCGAGAATTTATCGTAGTCGTAGTAGGTCTCACCACCTAGCAGGTCGGCCATGGTCTTGTAGTGCATGCCTTTGGTGTGGTTGAGCTGCAGGCCGAGGCTGTACTTGTTGTTGATGTCGATGTTGTGGTTCCATGTCGAGTTGAGCATGAACACCAGCTGGTTGTTGTGGCGGCGCTCCTGATAGTAGAGGGCTTCGCCTCCGTTGTGGTTCTGAACCGAGTTGACGTAGTACATGCGGTCCCAGTTGATCTGTCGGTTGGCCTTGTCGGCTTTCCAGAAGTCGTAGAGGTCTTGCCACTGCGACACGAAGTAGGGGTTTTCGGCCAGGAACTGCGGGTTGTTCTTATCCATGTCGTACACGTCGAAGATGCTCGATGGCAGGTTCTTGTAGTAGTCGGGTCGTGGGTCGTAGGCATCGCCGTTCCATCCCAGAGCCGTGCTGCTGTAGCGGCTGTATTTCACTCCGGCTGATGTCACGAGCTTCATGTTCTCGTCCACCTTCCAGTCCCATGTTGCTATGGTTGTGGGTTCGAAGTCGTGTACCACTCGCGAGTTGCGCTTCTCGCCGTTCTGATATCCCCAGTAGGGGTTGTAGTAGTGTGAGTTTGCCAGCCAGTATGCTTCCTCGGTCGATGCTCCCTGTTGCGAGCGCTCGGTAGGCGAACCGAATGTGACGAGCGAGATGCTGTGCTGGTCGTTGAGTTGTTTCTCGGCTGCAAGGAAGTAGGCGAACGAATTGTAGTATGTACCTTCAATCACACCTTCGCTTGCTCCGCGGTATCCGACGGTGCCTGCAAATGCCCATCCGTTGTCCATGAGGCCTGTGGCGTAGGTGAACATACCTCGCCCCACGTAGTTGCGGTTGCACAGCGAGAGGGTCACCTTCTTTCCGGCAGCAAATGCCGATGCGCGGGTGTTGATGTTCGACGCTCCGCCCACTGGCGCCAGTCCGAAGTTGTTGTACTCGAAGCCCACCACGCCTTCCTGATTGCGTGTGGCATCGTTCATGCCGCCAATCATGCTGTAAGAGAAGCGCCCCAGCTCAAGGTCGTTGAGCATGAGTCCGTTCATGTAGACATGATTGTACATGTTGTCGTAGGCACGTGTGCGAAATCGCATAGCGCTGAACCGATATCCCACTTCACTCTGATAGGGGTCGCTCGCCGAGGCTGTGACCGACGAAACGGTCTGTGCCGCGTCGTTGTCGTCGTCGAGCTGACTTTCGGTAAAGGTGAAATCGGAGTTGTCCTGCTGTACGAGCGAGTCGACAGCCACCTGAGCCCACACTGCCTGGTGCATGCCAAGCAGCAGTGCCACGAGTGTTACACTTTTACTCATAGTTCTGTTTTATTGATTTGATTATTTCTTAATTCCTTTTTGATACGAGCGTGTCGTTGTATGATGTGGTGCCTAAGAAGACGAAATGAGACGTATCTCTGCACCTGTGTCGGTGCCTAAGAAGACGAAATCATACGTATCTTTGCACCTCGATTGGTGCCCAAGAAGACGAAATCATACGTATCTTTGCACCTCGATTGGTGCAAAGATACGAATTTTATTATAAATAGAAGTAAACAGATGTGATTTATTTTTATTGTAGATGTGTTTTTATGTATTTTGCATACTTGATTTCAATTTCCACTATCAAATTCGCGGATGGCTGGTTGGGTTCTGCTTTCTTCTTATTACAGGAGAACGGATTTCGCAAGGATATCCTCAACACCTTGTGAGGATATCCTCATCGACCTGCGAGGATATCCTCAAAGGGTCGCGAGGATATCCTCGTTGTCGAGCCACTGCGTGCATGGGGCTGTGGGGGTGGTCATTTCACCACAATTTTCTGCGTCTTGCCTCCTTTGCGTACGATGTATATGCCTGGCGCAAGTTGATGGCTCGACTGGCTTGCAGAGCTGTCAGCACTTATGCGGTAGCCTTGGATAGTATAGATTCCGTAGGCTGAATGACCGTATGCAGCATTTGTAATTTCTTCATCGGGGGTAATATGGTCTATCGCATCGGCTTCTTGGCTTGCAGTCAGCGGCACGAACATCCACTGGCGGTGGCTGGGGGTGTTGGTGCTGGCGGTGTATTGCCATGTATCGACTTTGGTGCCTGAGTTGATGCCTTCGTTGCTGAGGTCTATCGCATATGTGGGGTATTTGGCCACGAGTATCTTGCGATAGGGGTAGTCGGCATCCTCGATGTTGAATGCCTGCTCGTGCAGATTGTTGGCTTGTGCCGTGACGAGCGAGCTGCTTATGGTGCGGTGGGCGGTGAGTCTGTAACCCAGTTGGTTGGTCAGCGTGTAGGTGCCATCGGTGTTGAGTGTGGCGGTCCACTGCTGTGCGGGGTTGCTGTAGTCGATGTCTTCGATAGTGACTTGTGTGGGCTTGGGTGCCGTGATGGCACGTGTGGTCTCGTTGCGCGGTATGATGAGGTATCGTGTGCCGTCGTTGAGGCGGTTGGGTTCTTCGGCCGCCTTGGTTCCTACAGGCATCACGATGGTGGTGATGCTCTGTGGCGGAAGGTTGACGGTGAGCACTGAGCCGTCGAGCTTGAAACTACGTACCGTTGCGAGGTTCTCGGTCTCGGATGTGCGATAAGCACGTATGCGGCTGGCTACTGGCAGTTGGTCGAAGAGCGAGAGGTCGGCACGGTGGGTGGTGAGTCCTCCTTCGTTGAGCATCACCAGCACCAGGGTGTCTCCTGCCTCGTTGGTGGCTGCGAGAGTCTGATTGCATAGCGAGGCTAGGATGTTGTAGCCGCGGCGGATGAAGCGTGTGCACTGCTGGCGCACATAGAAGTTTTTCACTTTATTGTATGTCTGCTGACTGAAACTGCCGCGTATGGTGCACCACTGGTCGTTGGCCTCCTCCATATATTGCCAGTCGACCCACGCAATGGGTTGCAGGTAGCGCATGTCGTCGAACAAGCGTTGGGTCAAGCTCAGGTTGCCACCGATGCCGCTGCCTCCCGAGCCTACTTCGCTCATCCACAACGGCACGTCGGCCTGATGTGCCAGCTGAGCCATGCGGGTGCGGTCGGCTATACTGCCCGAATATGTGTGGGTGTTCCACTGTCCCACCTGCGGCATGATGCCAGCCGACTGATACTGCCTGAATCCCTCGACAGCCAGACCCACGTTGGTCTCGTCGGATGCCGAGATTACGGTGTTGAGGCCCGAAGCATCGAGTATGGGTTTGAGCACTTTGATGAACTTGATTTGCGATGCATAGTCGAAGTGGCACCCCTCCTGCACCCCGTTGGCATACCAGAAGCCGGTGACCGACTCGTTGAAGGGTTCGAGGGTCTTGAACTCGATGCCGTATTCGTCTTTATAGTGACTGCAAACGTCGACGAGATAGTGTGCGAACTCTTCGTAGTACTCGGGTCGCAGGTTGTCGCTGCTGCCGTCGGTACTGCCCGACACACATCCGCTGTAGGTCATATACCACGGACACGAGTTACTGAAAGCTTCGAAGATGGCATCGGGGCGCTTTTCATGAATCTTCAACAGTATCTTGCGCTGTGCAGCATCGCGGTCCCAATGGTATTCGTCGCCGCTGAAGTCTTTGAAACCCTCCATCTCGGCCCTCAGACCCTTGCCGCCACCCATGTGGTGGAGGGTGCAGTTGTGGTTCTCTGGGTCATCGCCTCCGCCTATGTTGTAGCGGAATATGTTGTAGTTCAGCCCCGTAGGACTTGTGAGCCAGTTTACTATCTCGTCGATTTTCTTGTCGTCCCACTTGCCACACTGACCAGCCCACCAGCAGAGCGACACGCCCCAGCCGTCGGTGAAGTGCTGGCGCACCACCTGCGGAGCCACGAGGTAGGTGATAGTGTCGGCAGGAGGTTCGGCCGTGGGGTCGGTGCTGAAGTACCAATGATGGCGCAGGTTCTGTCCGTCCTTGTCGGTATAGACCTTCGACCCGTCAGTATCGGCATCGGTGCCGAGGTAGCGGTTGTTGGCCTTGCAACGCAGGCGCACATAGAATTTGTCGACAGCCTCGATGGCATATTTGGCATTATCTGATTCGGAGTCGGTGATGAACGATGTGTTCCACTGATTGAGCAGTGCCAGGTATCGCGGTGCTGTGTCGGCCTTGATGTTGTAGTAGCCCTGACCGTCGGGGATGAACGTAACACATTGAGGGTTGGCGGCTGTGGCCGATTCGAGCATCCCGCCATAGTCGGATGCCATCTTCAGGTGGTTGCCGCTGCTGTGCATAAGATACACGCGTGTGGGTTCGGTAAACTGTGTCTGTGCCGACACTGCGATACATAATGCAAGTAGTGATGCGAATGTTGCGAATCGTCTTGTGTTCATAATTGTTGTCATTATTTTATTTACTATTTGTTCATTTACGATTTAAACATTTCATTCCGGACTTGAGCAGCAGCCGCTGTATGGCACGTTTCACAGGATTTACGATTTATCCATTTCAAACCGGACGGCTATTATATATTATTGATACAAGTTTCGCATGTCAGTTATAAGAAGTTACAGAGGAGTTAAAGGGAAGTTAAAGGGGAGTTAAAGGGACGATACCAACCAGTAGTATCATTCGTCCTTTTAACTTCCTGAGCGAACAAAGCGAGCGATAACTTCTCT
>JAFUSD010000267.1 GCA_017480685.1 Bacteroidaceae bacterium | reverse complement strand
CCTCGAGGCATGGAAAGGCTTCTCGGGCCTGCGCAACGAACTCGACTACCTCATCACCGAAGACGGAGCACGCGTGCTCGGCCACAAGCAGAAACCTATGACCATCGAAGAGGTGTATGCAGCAAGAGGATAACATAACAATTATAAAACAAACAACATTTATGAAACATTTACGACACATCATCGCAGCTGTTGCAGCCACATTCATCGCCGCAGCAGCGCAGGCACAAACCACCTACCCCGACGGTATGCCATCCAACGAAGGCGTGAAACCACAACTCGCCGACTTTTTCACTCCAGTGACATCAACAGCCGCAAGCCCCGACGCAGAAGGATTCATACGCCGCTGGCTGCTGCTCGAACCCATCAACAAGCCCAACCGCAGCAACACCGTCTTCACCGACAGCTACCTGCACACCGAACTGGGCAAGACCTACTTCAAGGGACAACTCACCACCACACCCAAGGACGGACAGAAAGTGACAGTGGGCGAACAAGAACTCACATGGCACGCCTACGATGCCACACGCTACAACGTGAAGCTCTTCAGATTTGCCTCAGGACTTGAGAAACAAGTCTACGGAGTCATCTTCTTCGCCACAACCATCATCGAGTGCGACCGCGACCTCACCGACGTACGCCTGGCAGTAGGTTCAAACTCAGGCTCAATATGGTGGATCGACGGCAAGGAAACCCTCATCCTATCGGGCGACCGCCGCATGGTGATGGACGACTGCATGTCGAGCCGCCTCACCCTGACCAAAGGACGCCACACCATCTGGGGCGCAGTAATCAACGGCCCAGGCATGAGCGACTTCTGCCTGCGCTTCGTCGATGCAAAGGGACAACCCGTCACCAACATTAAAGCAACAGTGAAATAACAAAACATCAAAACATCAACATTATGAAAAAGATACATGCACAACATACAGGACGCCACAGCTTGCGCCACGCACTGATGGCCCTCACACTCACTGCAACTACAGCTGCCACAGCACAAGTGGGAGCACCATTCATACACGACCCCTCGACCATCATGGAATGCGAAGGCAAGTACTACACATTCGGCACAGGTGGAGGCGGACTCATATCGCCCGACGGCTGGACATGGAACTCGGGAGCACAACGCCCAGGCGGCGGTGCAGCACCCGATGCCATCAAGATAGGCGACCGATACCTCATAGCATATAGCGCCACCGGTGGTGGACTCGGCGGCGGACACGCAGGCCGAGTGCTCACAATGTGGAACAAAACCCTCGACCCGCAATCGCCCGACTTCAAGTTCACCGACGCAATCGAGGTTGCATCATCAATCACCGACGAAGACTGCGACGCCATCGATGCAGGACTCATGCTCGACCCCACCACCGGTCGTCTGTGGCTCGTCTACGGTACATACTTCGGCTACATACGCCTCGTGGAGCTCGACCCCAAGACCGGCGAACGCGTGAAGGGCAACAAAGCCGTCAACGTGGCCATCGACTGCGAAGCAGGTGCACTCATGTACCGCGACGGATGGTACTACCTGCTTGGCACACACGGCACCTGCTGCGACGGAGTGAACTCGACATACAACATCGTGGTAGGTCGCTCACGCAAAGTGACAGGCCCATATCTCGACAATGTAGGCCGCGACATGCTCAAGGGTGGCGGCAAGATGGTGATAGGCGGACGCGGACGCACCTTCGGAGCCGGACACTTCGGACGATTCATCGAGTGTGAAGGCGTAGAGAAAATGTCGTTCCACTGGGAAGCCGACCTCGACCAAGGCGGACGCAGCGTGCTCGCAATACATCCACTCACATGGAAAGACGGATGGCCAGTAGGCGCCGACCAGTTCAAGCCAGGCACCTACGAGATAGAATCAGAGCGTCGCGGCTATTCGCTCGAACTCGTTGTTGACTTCGTTCGTGCACAAGGCGGCATGCGCATGTTCGGATTCGGTGGCGGCAACCAGCAACCTCCACAGCCCGTTGCATCACAATCGCTCGCCGATGTAGTAGAAACATGGCCTGCTGGCGATGTGCGCATACGCATGGCCGACTACATGGCACGCCCACATCAACGCTGGACAATCACTCCCGCCCCCGACGGCAGCGGATACCTCGGTGGTCCATACTACAAGATAACCATCGCCGGCACCGACCGCGCACTCACCGCTACAGCCGATGCTGAAGTAATAGCAACACCCACATTCACCGGCGCACCCGAGCAACTGTGGCGCATCGATATGTGTACTGACGGCACATATCGCATCATGCCTAAATCAGTGCCCGGACACTCCGAACCCCTCGCCCTCGTATCGGCAGGCGACTGCACACCGGCTCTCGCTCCGTTCGACTTCAAGAGCGACAACTCAAAGTGGAACTTCCGCGACCGCAGCGACAAGTAATTATGAAACACATATATCTATTCATAGCGGCTGTGATGCTTTCGGGCATCACAGCCAAAGCTTATAACCGTCAGAGCCTCGACATCAACGTCAACGGTCAGAACCGCAACATGATTGTGTTCACACCAAGCACCATGCGCGACAACATGCCGCTCATGATTGTGACCCACGGTATGAACCAAAACCCCGAGTACCAACTCGACGGCGACAAACTCTACGAGATGATCGATACCGCCAAGTTTGTGGTGACCTACCTGCGTAGCGACGGCAACACATGGGACACCGGAGGCACTAAGGACCAGAACTTCGTGATCAAGACCATCGAGGAGATGCAGTCGCGCTACAACATCGACACCAACCGCGTCTATTGGTCGGGCTTCTCGATGGGTTCAATGCTCATCTTCCATTGCATCGCACAGATGCAAGACCGCATAGCTGCATTTGCGCCCACGAGCGGCATCCAGTTCTCGGAAAGTCCGTGGAACAACTGCAAGAAGGCAGTCAACCTCATCGAGATTACTTCCTACAAGGACGACGTGTTCGGCTATGACCAGTATAACATGCACGGCTACATCGAAAACTTCGCCAAGCACGACCAGCACCCCACCTACAAGAAGACTCCCAACTACCGCCCCTCGCCCGACTGCTACTACACCGGCGACCTCGAGCAATGGAGCGGCGGCCCCAACGGCGGCGAGGTGTGGATGTTCTCGGGCAGCGAAGGCGGCCACTGGCCGTCGAGCTACAACCGCCTGCTGATATGGAACTTCTGCAAGCGATTCTCTCTTGACCCTGGCATACCGACCATCAACATTGTGTCGCCAACCGTCGCCGGCACCTATTGTCAGCTCGACACCGTGAAGGTGAAGGTGCGTGTAGCCGATACTGACGGCACCATACGTAGCCTGCGTCTATATATAGATGGCAGTATCAAGGCTGCACAGACAGGCGTGAACGAGTCAGAGTATGAGTATGAATACAATTGGGTGAAGCCACGAGTGGGCAGTCATGTAATCCGTGTGATGGTTACCGACAACGATAATAAGAGCAAGGAGTTATCGCGCACTATCACCATTTCCGATATCACGCCCTACATCACGGCCTTCAGCAAAGCCCTGACCGACGCTCAGACAGCCGTCGACAACACCACCGACTCTATCTATGCACCTGCATCGGTCTTGCTTGGCAAGCTACAGCAGTTGGTTGAGCAGTACACCGGCTGGCAGTCGACAACGATAAGCGACTATGATGAAGCCACCGAGGCACTGACCACCGGTACCACACAACTCATCACGCGCAAGGGCATACTTGATGAATACTATGATGCCCTGGCTCATGCCGACTCACTCATTGCGCTCTATGCCGACAACCCCGAGGTTGCAGAGTCGCAGTCATATCAGCGTCTGCTCAGAGCCCGCAGCTACTATGACCTGAACGAGGCTCAGCTCCTGATTGAATCGCGCATTACCAGTGCCACACGCCAGCTTGGCGTCTACAGCAACTTGCTGGAGAATGCAACGGTGGGCATCAGCATCGTAAGGAGCGAGCGCCCCATTTCGAGCGTGACCTACTACACGGTTGACGGGCGCAAGACCGACCATCCGCAGGGCATCGTCATCCGACAGATTCGCTATGCTGACGGCACGGTTGAAGCCGTGAAAGTGGTGAGGCGATAGCCCACAAGGCTGAAAACCATGGAGCAGAGAGCCAGAATCACGAGTCGCCCAAGGCCGAAAACCCTGGCGCAGAGAGCCGGAATCACGAGTCGCCCAAGGCCGAAAACCCTGGCGCAGAGAGCCGGAATCATGAGCCCCACATGGCGCGAGCCATGAATTTGCAGTTTTTTAAACTTATGATAACCATACGCGGAGCATACGAAAACAACCTGAAGCATGTGTCGCTTCAGATTCCGAAATACAAGATTACGGCATTCACAGGCGTGTCGGGGTCGGGCAAATCATCGCTCGTCCTCGACACGATTGCTGCAAAATCGCGCCGTGAACTCAACGACACATTCCCCACATTCGTACAGCAATACCTGCCGAAATATGGACGGCCACACGTGGAAAGCATCGAAGGACTGCCCATCGCGATAGTCATCGACCAGCGTAAGCCGGCACAGAACAGCCGCTCAACGGTGGGCACCTATACCGACATCTATGCCCTCATGCGCCTGCTCTTCTCCAGGGTGGGTCAGCCTTTCGTGGGTTACAGCGATACGTTCTCATTCAACCACCCGCAGGGCAGTTGCCCGCGTTGTTCGGGACTGGGCGAGATACGCGAACTCGACATCCACAAACTCGTCGATTTCGACAAGAGCCTGAACGACGAAGACACCATACACTACATTGCGTTTCATCGTGGCGGCTGGCGCTGGATTCGCTATGCCCACAGCGGCCTCTTCGACCTCGACAAGAAGATACGCGACTACAGCCCCGAGGAGCTCGACCTCTTCCTCAATTCGCCGCAGATAAAGCTGAAGAACCCACCTGCCAACTGGCCACGCACTGCCAAGTATGAAGGACTCATTCCGCGCATGTATCGCAGCATCATCAACAGCGAGGAGGGCCTTTTGCACAGTGCTGTGCTCAACCCCATGCTCCGTATGGGCACTTGTCCCGACTGCCACGGCACGCGCCTCAACCCCAAGGTGCTGTCGTGCCGCATCGAGGGTGTGAATATAGCCGAGGCATGCCACATGTCGATTGCCCGCCTCAACCGCTGGATACACTCGTTGCAGAATCCGCTGGCTGTCGACATGAAGGCCGCCATAGGCCAGCGCCTCGATGCCCTTGAAGAGATAGGTCTGGGTTATCTCAGCCTCGACCGTGGGGTGGGCACCCTGTCGGGCGGCGAAGCACAGCGTTGCAAGATTGCTAAATACATCAACTCGTCGCTCTCCGACGTGCTTTATATCCTCGACGAGCCCAGTGTGGGACTTCACGACCACGACATAAGGCTCATGAAAAACTCGGTGTGCAAGCTTCGCGACCATGGCAACACCGTCATCCTCGTTGAGCATCACCGCGAGATGATACGCATTGCCGACCACATAGTAGAGATGGGCCCCGGTGCCGGCAGTGCCGGGGGCGAGGTGCTATATGAAGGCAACTACGAGGGCTTGCTGCGCAGCAATACTGCCACCGGCCGCCTCATCGACGAACACATACCGCTCAACCCCTCGCCACGCACCCCCTCGGGCCACATTGCCATAGAGCATGCCACCCTCCACAACCTCAAAGACCTGAGCCTGGAGCTACCCCTCGGAGTCCTGGGCGTGGTGTGCGGCGTGGCCGGTTCGGGCAAGAGTAGCCTCATGGCCGAGCTTATGGCCCAGGTCAAAGACACGGCCGACATGCCGCCCGTCATCTATATATCACAGAAAGACATAGGCACCAGCCTGCGCTCCACGCCTGCCACCTACATGGACGTGGCTCCCGACCTCCGCCGGCTCTTTGCACGCGCCAACAAGGTGAAGGAAGAATACTTCACGTTCAACGGGCGCGGCGCCTGCCCCGTGTGTGGCGGCAAGGGTGTGATAGTGTCAGAGATGGCATTCATGGACAACATAGAGACCACATGCGAAGCCTGCGGCGGCCTGCGCTATTCGCCCCAGGCCCTCACCTACCGCTACCGCGACCTCAACATAGCCGAGGCGATGGACCTTGCCGTAGACAGCGCCTGCACCCTCTTTGCCGACACGCCCATAGCCGCCAAGCTGCAGCCGCTCTCCGACGTGGGACTGGGATACCTCCACCTCAACCAGTCGCTCTCCACACTCTCGGGCGGCGAGTTGCAACGGCTCAAGCTGGCATCACAAATAGGCACCGGCCATGCCCTATTCATCATAGACGAGCCCACCGACGGCCTGCACACCAAAGACATACGCCACATCATGCAGCTATTCAACCGCATGGTCGATGCCGGCAACACCATATACCTCATCGAACACAATACCGACATCATACGCGCAGCCGACTACATAGTAGAACTCGGGCCCTCGG
>JAFUSD010000266.1 GCA_017480685.1 Bacteroidaceae bacterium | reverse complement strand
TGTTTCTCAGTATGCTCATTGTCTTTATCTGAGTCTCAGGGTAGTTGTTTCACCCATGACGCTTACGCTCTGTCCGGCCTTGATGCCTTTGAAGAATGCCTCGCTCTTGGGGTAGTATCCGTTGCGGTAAGATGCAATCTGGCTGTTAGCCTTGCTTGAGCATGAAGGGTCTACAGATATGGCCTTGAGGCACTTGTCGGTTGCAAGGCAGTAGTAGTAGCTGCGAGTGAGCATGGCATCGGTATCTTGTGATGCAGCCGGAGCGCTGCGCACGATGCACGATGCTATGAGCAGATATGCTTTGCCCATGGATGGTGTATACTTGAGTGCGGTGTTG
The DNA here is from genome assembly GCA_017480685.1 of Bacteroidaceae bacterium. Lineage (GTDB taxonomy): Bacteria > Bacteroidota > Bacteroidia > Bacteroidales > Bacteroidaceae > Colivivens. Next base: position 1,671 of record JAFUSD010000266.1, on the reverse strand, counting down.
CAATACTGTCGGCAGCCGCTGATGTTACCCTTGCTGTAGAGAATCTGAGCGATGGTGAACGCTGTCTTGCCCTTCTTGGCAGGGTCGGTTTCGAGTTCGATAGCTTCCTGCAGGTATTTCATGGCACCTTCGGTGTCGCCTGCCTTGAGCAGTTTGGCAGCCTTACCAAGTGCTGCGTTAGGGGTTTTGTTTAGTTCGTATGCATAGTCGGCAGCAAGATAATAGAGTTCAGACTTGTCGCAATCGAAACTCTGCAGAATCTTGAGTATGCTGTTGAGTGTCTGCAAGTCGTTCTTTGCGCTTTCTACCTTGTCGCTGTATATCTTGGTGAGGGCATCGCAATCGGCAGCTCCTGAACGTACGAACAAATCGTTGCACTTATCGAGTGTAGGCTGATAGTTCTGAATGATTTGTAATGCTTCGGGCGAGAGCACAACGCGCTCTTCCCACTCTGTTGAATCTTCCGATTCGGGATTTGCCGGTATTACCTCAGCGGGATAAGTCTTGGCTTCCTCAAGCAGGCGCTCGCAAATTTCGTTACAATTCATGTAGTCGTTGATGAAATCTTCGCGTGTCTGATCGTCTTTCTTAGCGAAGAAACGGTTGTAAGAGCACTCTATGAAGTAGTAGAGCACGTATGCATCGACATTCTCGCCAAGGTCGTCAATACCAGAGCGGAAGAGTCGGTAGGCCTCTTCGTTGTTCTTCTCAGGAGCAAAGCAATAGTAGTCATAAGCCTTGCGACAGAGTATGTTACCCTTGGTGGTGGTTGTCAGCTTTGTGGCAAACGAGTTGAGGTCGTCAAGGTTTGCAATACGTTTGTCATGCATGGCCATGAGAGTCTCGAAAATCTCTTTCTTCCTTGCAGGGTCGGTTTCTGTAGTGAGGAGGTTTTCACAGATGATAGCACCATCCTGATATATACGAATCTGTGCAAGCGGAGCTTTTTCAAGCACAACCTTCCATAGCTCGTAGGCTTCAGCATATTCTTTGTTTTTGAATGCTTCTCGATAAAGGGTGAAGTTTCCTATTACTTCAATACTGTCCTGACCGTGTCCGATGCGGTCGTTGAATGTGGTTCCTGCATATCCCTGTGCTGATGCTCCGAGGGATGTTGCCATCATGATGGCGGCGAATAGTACTTTTCTCATTGTTATTGAATTTTGTGTTGTTTGTATTCGGGTTGTTATATATTCTCTTGGTCGTTATATATTCTCTTGTAATTACTTCTATTATGGTTTTGTCATTCTTTTTGACTGCCGAGATGCAGGTCAGGTTTATTCCATCTTGTATTTGTAGAACCATCTCTCGCTGAATGTGAGCCCTACGCTAAGTCGTAGATAGTTTTCGCTGAGAGTTTGTTTCTTTATGTTTTGTGACATATTCGAGATGAATGGAATGCTTGTGTGAGTCCATCCTGCAGAGATATTAAGTCGAGGGCTGTTATACCAGATTTGTTTGTTCGAAATGGGCAATGTGATTCCTGCCGTGATTCCATATTCGTATGGTTTGTCGTTTAGCATGCCCGTGATATCTGCCTTTGCATACGAATGGCTGTAGTAGGCACCAGCTTTGTAGCTCAGACGGCCTTTGGGGGTGTATGTTCCACCTATTGAAACTCGTATGTGGTCGTTAAGAGTCTGACTGCGGCTCATATATGTACCGCCGTCG
>JAFUSD010000265.1 GCA_017480685.1 Bacteroidaceae bacterium | reverse complement strand
GTTTATACTTGCATTCGTGTCTATCGGCCAACTCAGGGACAGTGGGCGGCTGGGCGAATGGCTCACCACTATAGTGAGGAACGTGGCACTGAAACACGTAGAGCAGCGTAACAGGCTCCAGACGATGCCGCTCTCGGCTGTCAGCGAAGAGGATGCAGCATTTATCGACACATCATCCTCGCCCGAGAACGACCTGAATCGCAAGGAACTGTTCGAACTCGTGGACCGCCTGCCCGAGGGCTACAGCAAGATACTGCGCCTTTCGGTCATCGAGGGATTCTCGCACAAAGAGATTGCCGACATGCTGGGCATCGAGCCACACAGCTCGTCATCGCAACTTTCCCGAGCCAAACGCATGTTGCGACGCATCATTACAAGCATGGCTGTAGGCATTGTCGTGGTGTTGCTCATACCCCTGGCATGGTACTACATGCGACATCGCAGTGGCGGAATCGACGGGAGGAAGGAGGAAACGGCCGATGTGAAAAGCCCGGAAAAGGAAGAACCGGAAGCCGGGCCGACTGAACCAGAGACCGAAGAGAGCATCGACCAACTGCCCGAAGTTCCTGTTCAGATATCTGTGCAGAGTGATTATATAGCCCATAGGGCTGAAACCATAGTGGCAACCGATACCGATTCGGTCAGCATCGTGCCTCAGACGTATATCGACGAAGATGTGATGACAGCCGAGGCAGTGCCAGATTCGGCCGATGTGATTGCCATCGATTCGGTTGTGAACAATGTCATACAGCCACAGGAGTTTTCCGCAGAACAGGTTGAAAAGAAACAAAAACGCTGGCAGATGCTTGCTGCCGGCTCGGTGGGACCTGCTTTGGCTCAGAACATTGCAAAGCTGATGGACATAGACATCTCGCTGCTTCCCGATGCTGACGGACATGACACTAAGCAGAGCAGGGTGGACACGTGGGAAGAATATGCCGAATACCTCAATGTCGTGAGCTTCCCTGGCGGACCGGTCGATACACTTTCGCTTGCCGAAATTGCAACACACAACACGGGCACAATAGAGCAGGAAGAACATCACGACCGCCCAATCACCGTGGGACTTTCACTCACCAAACAACTCAACGACCGATGGAGCCTCGAGACCGGGTTCCAGTATTCGTTGCTGCGGTCGCAATTCTACGTAGGACGCGACGGATATACCATCAACAGCAAGCAAAGCGCTCACTATCTGGGCATACCACTGCGCCTTTCTTACACCTTCATGCAATACCGCCGGTTGTCGGCATACGGCTCGGCGGGCATCACTATGCACATACCTGTCAACGGAACTCTGCAACATAATTACTACGTCGATTGGAAGAAGATGTACACCAAAAAGGAGCATATCACCCCATCGCTGCAATGGCAGACAGGCGCCAGCATCGGCCTGCAATATCGGCTGACCCCAACCATCGGCCTATATGTAGAGCCTACGCTGAACTGGTACATACCGACAGGCAGCGAGATACACACCACATGGACCGAACATCCATTCATGTTCACATGTCCGTTCGGATTCAGAATCACGTTTTAACCCAAATCGGTCATTAGAGTTTAAGCCAGTCGGTCATTAGCGTTTAACCCCCCCGGTGCAGTCTTTCCCACCAGAGCGGTATCTATAAGGATGCAAAACGAAACAAATTGCATCTTATGGATAACGAACAATACCGAAAGCTGAACGAGTCGTACGACCGCCGACTCATCTATCATGTGGGACAAAGCTGCGGCTTCTTTGTGGAACTGAACTACATGCTCGACGCCATGCTCTATGCCCTGGCTCATGGACGGCAGTTCCAGATATACAGCGAAGATGCCAACTTCGGCACGGGCCGCGGGTGGACAGAGTATTTCCTGCCGTTCTGCACCGAAGTACACGAGTCGCTTCATCGCCGACATAACTTCCACCGCCCACCCACGTGGAGGCACATCTTGCATTGCGCACTGAACGAAAGACGGCCTCAACTGATTGCATGGCGCATGAAACTGGCGATGCTCACTCTGGCAGGACATGCAAGGGCTTACAGGGCATACGGCCGGCACGTCATGCTCGGACAGGATGTACCGGCACAACATGAAGCCCACTACCATGTTGCAGAACTGGGTATCGATGGCGACTACTATCATGCCTACAGCCAGTTGGCACAGATGATTTGGCACTTTCAGCCACATATCATCCACCAGCAATCAGTCGCAATGCAAAGCCTCAACATGCCACCACGCTACGCGGGCATACAAATCCGTGGTGGCGACAAAGCAACCGAAGCACTCTTGATCGATGGTTGCACGATGGTAGAAAGACTTGCGACATGCGACGGCGACAATATCTTCGTGCTGACCGACGACATCCGCCTGCTTGACGACGTGCGTCGCAAATACCCCTCATTGCATTTCTTCTCATTATGTCAGCCCACCGACACAGGCTACAACCATCAATCGTTCTGCCATTCCGACCCCAACACCAAGCAAGCCGCCATCACCCGCCTGCTCCTCTCGGTCGATATCCTGCTACGCAGCCACACATTCGCAGGCAGCATCACCACCGGTCCCAGCGTCTTCATCATGAAAGTGCGCCACAACGACCACACGGCCAAAGCCATCGATTGCCCCGCCACCCTGCTTCCATCAGCACTATGCCAAGCAATAGATATACGCTCAGAAATATCAAGACAGACAATGGCGAATGAATGAATTCTGCTATTTTCACTAATTTACGACCAAGATTGCTTGCATATATCGATTTTTTCATATAACTTTGCGGCATCACAACAAACATGTCTAATACTATAAACGCGAAGTAAAGATGGACAAGACAATCAGTAATTGCAAGAAGCTTATGCTCCTTGTCTGCAGCGGCCTCATGGCTTTGAACTGCTTCGGACAACAAGCACTGGGACAACGTGCCAGAGTGCAGTCGCCAATAGTAAACAACGACGGTACCGTCACCTTCAACCTCTTCGCCCCATCGGCCGAGAGAGTAAGCGTGTCGGGCGATTTCAACGAGATTCGTTCGCAGTCGCTTCCTATGACCAAACAGGAGAACGGGGTATGGACGGTGACCACCGGGCAACTCAATCCCGAACTCTATTCCTACAGTTTCTCTATCGACGGTCAGCGATTCATCGACCCTGCCAACAGCTACGTCAACCGTGACATATCGACCCTGAGCAACATATTCATCGTGAGCAAAAGCAACGACGACAAAGGTCACCTCTACGGAGTGAACAACGTGCCTCACGGAATGCTGAGCCGTGTGTGGTACGACAGTCCTACGCTGGGTCAGCAGCGTCG
>JAFUSD010000022.1 GCA_017480685.1 Bacteroidaceae bacterium | reverse complement strand
GTTCCTGTGCCGTCGAAATCGAGGACGGTATTGCGTATCGTCACATCAGCATCGGCGGGGTCGCCTGCCGTAAGGCCACCGTTGAGCACGAAGTAGGCACGGAAGGCATTTATGTTCATCGCAGCATTGGGCCAGTAGACGTTGTTGTCGCTGCTGAGATAGAGCATCGTCGGGTCTTCGCCTGCAATGGCCAGTGGAGCATACAGGCCCTTCATCGTTGCTGCATCGCCCTCTGCATCGGTGCAATCGCTGCCCGCGATAGTGACACCTGCAAATACGGGCGAATTGATTTCGCTGGATGTGTCGTTCCATTTTATGATGTATGGTCGTCCGGCCTCGATGGTGGTGATGTTGTCGGGAGTGAAGTTGAGTGTGAGGGTTCCATCGGCAAATGATGACGATACGAGAGTCTTCACGGTCACTCCGTCGCCATCGAGTGGGCTGCCTGCAATGTCGAGGTCGAAGGGTAGGCAGAGGGTATTCCACGAGCCGTCTTTATAGAGTGTGCGTCCGTCGAGCACTACGTTGGCTGTGATGCCGGTGAAATCGTTGATGGATGTTGTATTGTCGGCTGCATCGCTGAGGATGAGTTCGGGGTTGACTACATCGCCCACCATGGTGTATGCAAACTCAACCACTACAGGACTGTGGTCGCCCAAAGCTTTGGTGTTATCATCTCCGTCAACGGTGCCGTATGTGTAGTCTTGCTCTATGCGGAAACTGCGCGGCACGAGTTGCACGCTGTTGGCTGCCTTTGGGTTTATATAGATTATCTTGTCAACCACCTCATAGTTGGTGTAGTTGGCAGGATTGCTTTGGTCGGTAATATCGTCCATGCTGGTTGTGGGATATATGCCGTCGCGGCAGAGTTCCACCCACACGTCGGATGCCGTGAGGTTGGCCGACAGGCGATTCATGAAGTTGGCAGTTATGTCCTCGCGTGTCCAGCGGCTATTGGTATCGCCTATGATGAGTTTTGGACGCGATGCATCGGCATTGTTTATTGCTTCGGCCAACTGCTGCCACTGCGAGTGTCGTGAGTCGGTTGCGTTTGTGTCGCCTGCATCCATGTGGAGGATATAGACATCGATCACGGGACCGCCATCAATCTGCATGTCGTAGTGGCGGAATCCTTTCTTCACATATTGGTTTCCATCGGTCTTTGCCAATGATGTCCATTGCACCCAACTTTCGTTTGTAGCACTTGTCTTGCTGTTTTTCCAGATGAGGTTGAGGCCGTCGGTGTCGAAACGGAGACCGTTTATTAACATAGAAAGATCTAAACCCGATGCGCTTAGCGTTTCGCGAACGGTTCCACATGAATAGTTGGCAGAGAGCGATTCCATCAGCGAGCCGTTGTAGTTGAAGTCTTCGCTGCAACCGATGAAGTCATAGTTCTTTGCTGCCAGGTAGCTGCTTATCTTCTTTGTTCCCTCTGCACCAGGGCCGTCAGCATTAAGGGTTATACCTAAAACACTATTTGGAAGTCCATCAACATTGAGCGCCACAGCGGTGAATGTGCCATGTGTCAGTGTGCGTCCGGGCTTCAGTTGCAGGGTTGCGTCGGTGCGTGTGGTCTTGAAGTAGGTGCGTCCCTTTGCCAGTGCCATCTTACGCGCCACGTTGCCGGTGCTGATGCTGCCCAGGGGCTTCATGCCGTCGGTGGAGTAGATCATGCCGTCGATATTGCCTATGAGCCAATAGTCGGTAGGGCTGTCGAGGTCTACATAATACCACACATCGGGTGCCAGTGTTGTGGTGCGATCGTTTGGAAGTGGAACTGCAAGGCCGTTTAGGAATATGGTTGTGCAGTTGAGTTTTACGTCATCGAGTTTGAAGAAGGTCTGGGTTTCTGACTCATGGCCATCAACCCACCACTGTCCGGTGCTGCCTGCTGCTATTTTCAGTTTTTGGTTGAAGCCTACAGTCACTGTCAGCGATACTGGAATACCGCTACCGTCGCCCTGGCCGTTGATTGTGTTGGTCACTGCGTTGCCGCTGAATGTGACGGTGCGTCCTTCCCATGTGGCCACTACTCCGCTCAGCTCATACATTCCGCTTGGCAGGTTTTCCACCACTTGGTTCACGCCGAGGCTTGATGCCCACCATTGGTAGGCATTCATCAGATACACTCCGTCTTTGCCGCTCATGCCATAATCGCGGGTTTTGAACTCATCGTTGCCGTTCGGGTCTTTGCCTGTCAACGTCCATCCGGCTTCTGTCCCCGCCTCGAACGACGGATTGATTATCACGCCGGTGCAATCTATCGGGTTGCTTGCCGATGCAGCAGCGAGCAGTTGGGCACGAAGTTGGTAGAGGTCGGAACGCGAGATGCGGAACAGGCGGTAGTGTCCTGCCGCGTCGTCGGTGACGTTGCGACGGTTCAGCGCAATAGGTTCTCCTTCTTTCACTTGTTTATTCCACGGCCCCATGTATCCGCACGCCCAGTTGCCGCTCGATATGGGGTACTTGCCGTTCTCGAACAGCCAGTAGCCGCTTTGATAGGTTGGGATGAGGTGGCACCAGTCGCTCATGGTGGCTTCGGTGTATGTCAGTACATACATGTATCCGGCATTGTCGTGGGTCTGGAAGAGCGATGTATTGAGTACCACATTGCGCAGGCCTATATACTGTCCGTCTGCCTCGATGGTGAAGAAGTTTGAGAGGTCGAGCACAGGGTCTGACAATACTCTCTTGTATCGCAGGGCTTTGGTATCTTCACCTGCCCATACGGGTTTATCTTGATATGGGCCTATGCCTACAATGAGGTCGGTTGTCTCGGCAGGTACCAGTATGTAGCACTGGCTGTTGTCTGCCACGATGTCGGAGGTGGAAGTCACTTCGGTGAATCCACGACTTGTTGTAAGGAATGTTGTGTAGTTGGCTGCAACTACTGCTTTTGTTGTCAGCAGCATCAAGCCGCAGACAATAGTTAATAGATTTTTCATTTGCTGTTATTTACAATTTTCAATTTTCATTCTTTCGATTAAACATTAAATCGTGGAGTGTGCAGAGCGAGCGTTGCTTCACTTCTGATTTAAAAAGGAAGAACAAGGCGTGCTTGCCTCCTATGTCGCTGAGTGCTGGCAGCGATGCAGGCATTACGACAGGTTCGTGAGGCATGTCGGCTTTCAGTTCGATGGTTCCTATGAGCTGTCCGCCCATTGATGCCCAGGGACTGTCGAGCATGATGTCGATAGTGCCATCGATGCCTTCGGGTGTGAGGTTGAGCAGCAGCTCGATATCCGTCTTGCCGCATGTGTGGTCAAAGTTGAAGTATTTGTAGCCCACGATGGAGCCGTCGGTGTTGTTCACCACGGGGTTGGTGTTGCCAGGCAGGGCGTATGGTGCACGGAATTTGTCGTCGGTGCCGTAGCTCGATGCCACGTATGAGCCAAAGAATGTGTTGTTGGGCCACTGGTGGATGGCTGGCTCGGGGCCGGTGTACCAGCATGCGATGCCTGCCGAGTGGCGCTCAAGCGGATTGAGGCCTTCTGTAGAGAATCCTTCCGAGGTGTATTCGCCTTCGCTTATCTCCACCCTGCCTCCTTCGCCTTCTTCAACCGTCACCTCGATGGGAGCCACCATGGCCTGACGTGCATATTCGTCGGTGCCCGTCTGCCGGTGATAGAACACCCACCACTGTCCGTTTATCTGGCATATACTGCCATGAGTGTTGCCGTCGGGGGTTGCTGTCGCTATAATATTTCCGTCAGCATCGATGTCACGTCCGCGGCCGTCGATGATGGTGCCTCCGTAGGTCCACGGACCGAGTGGGTGGTCGGAGTAGGCGTATGCCAGTGTGTAGTTGGATACAGGCAGTCCAAATTCACCGTCTTTGGTAAACCGGCTGTAGATGAACACATATTTGTCGGCTATCTTGCGTATCGACGATGCTTCGAAGAAACTGAATTCACCGTCCTGATATCGTCCCGACACCATGTCTTCTACCACCTCGGTGCCAGGCTTCACGGTTGCCATCGTTGCAGGGTCGAGTTCGGCGGCATACGAGCGTTCGAAGCCCCAGTAGCCATACACGCGGCCATCATCGTCGACAAACACTGCGGGGTCGAAGCGTAGTACTCCGTCGGTGGTGTATGGGTTGTCGGTGCTCCAGTTGCACACCTCGAACGGTCCGTCGGGGCGGCTCGACTTGCACACCATGCCGCCTCGTCCGCCTGCCTGGTTGTTGGGATACAGATAGTAAGTCTTCTTGCCATCGGGGCCTACCACGAGTGTCACATCGGGAGCATAGAGCACATCGGCCAGCGAGTCGGGACTCAGCAGTTCGCCACGTGCATTTCGGTCTACACTGAATATCTCGCCGTCGTAGCGCCAGTGGGTGAGGCTATCTACTGATGCCGACCACACCACGAGTTCGCGTCCGCAGTAGCCCGAAATCATCGAGTCGTGCGAGCCGTAGAGATACACACGCATTTTGCCGGGTTGGTCGGGGTCTTCGAATACGTATGGCTCGCCGTCGGGGATATGCTCCCACAGCGGCAGGAACGGATTGCCTGGAGTGGTGAGCACTTCGGTTTTCTGCTCTGCCCCACCCCAGCACGACATACAAAGCAACATGCCGAGAATCGGGGTCGAAAGGCGGCCGATACATCTTGTTAGTAAGGTTTCTTGTATCATAGGTATATAAGTTTTTATCTGATTTCTGACTGCAAAGATACAGATAAATATAAAAACAGCGACATTGGAAACAAGAAAAAATCGCATATCGGCCGAAAAAAAATACATAACACACCTATATTTATATATATATAGAGAGAGAGAATTGTGCATCGACAACAACACAAGAACGCAAGAATGTGCATGCGGTTCGGACTGTCAGTCCGCACGCGCACGCCGACAACTGTAGGCAAGACAAACAGTCCGAACGGCTCGGACTGTTAGTCCGAACGGTGTGGACTGACTGAAGGACTGTAGATAACTCGCAACTTCTGTATCGACAACCCGCTGTGTTTACACACTTGTGAGATGCATTTCCATGCGCAAGAATGCACTATTCTTGGCAGAAACTGCAATTTATGGCGCACTAGATTTGTCGGTTTACTGAATTATTCGTAACTTTGTCGGCACTCAATCACAATCCTGTGCTTTGAGTCAAGGCATATCGCAGGTATAAAAAACAAAGTACGCTTAACAATGAAACGACTATTCAGATACTCGATGCTGGCAGCACTGATGTGCATGGGCAGCATGGTTGCAGCCACGGCCCAGACACGGATGGCTGTACGTCTCGACACAAAAACGAAGCATCAGCACATCACGGGATTTGGCGGTTTCGTATGCAGCCCTCAGTTTGGCTACAACCACATGTCGGAAGCCGAAATAGCCAAAGTGTGGGGCAAGACGAGCACCGTGGGGTGTAACATCATGCGCCTGTACATACCGATAGGCCGAAGCAGCTGGGGGCAGTCGCTCGCTACAGCCAAGAAGGCCAAGCAGATGGGACTCATAGTCTTCGCATCACCATGGGGGCAACCTGCCGAATGGAAGACCAACGGAACCATCAACGCAAAAAACGAAGACGGCACGACGGGCAAACTGAAGCCCGAGAACTGGGCCGACTATGCGCAGTATCTGGAAGACTACGTGCAGTATATGCGCGCCAACGGTGTGGAACTCGATGCCATATCGATACAGAACGAGCCCGACTGGCCTGCCACCTACGCAGGATGCCTGTGGTCGGCAAGCGAGATTGCCTCGTTTGTGAAGACCTACGGCAAGACCATAAGCTGCAAGGTGATGGCTCCCGAAACACTGGCAGTCAACGACTCATACGTCAACGCACTCAATACGACAAGTGTGCTCGACTGCTTCGACATCTATGGCGGACATCAATACGGCGGCATACAGTCGGCCTACAAGAACCTGGCAAAGAAAGGCAAGGAGATATGGATGACCGAATACCTCATCAACTGGAACGAAGGGGCAGCCACCACTCGCAACTTCGACTTCTCGCAAGACTTCTTCAACTTCTTCACAGCCATCAACACATGCCTGCAGGGCGACTTCAACGCATGGATACACTATGCCGCCAAGCGCTTCTACGGCATGCTGGGCGACGGACAATACGGCACGACCAACGGCACTGTGACCAAGCGCGGATATGTGATGGCACACTTCGCACGGTTCGTCACCGGCATGACACGCATCGACGCCACATGGAACGGAGGCAGCATGGAGAACTCGGCATTCATTTCGCAGGAGGGCGACACGGCTGTCATCGTGATTGCCAACCCTGGCGAAGCTGCCACACTGACCATCGACCTGCCGTTCTACACGCAGAAAGGCGAAGTATACACCACCGACAAGGTGCGCAACATGTACAAGAAAGCCTACACCACCAGCACCGAGACCTGCCGCCCCGAAGTGGAAATCGGTGCACAAAGCGTGACGACAGTGCTGTTCGTGCGTTCGAGCGAGCGTCAAGAATCCAACATGAAAGGCAAGGCAACAAGGTTTGACCGCATCGACGACATGAAGAGCACCCGAACCACATTCGGCACAGCATACCGGCTGAGCGGAACCACCAAGACATTCGACTCATCAAACCCACTCATATCAACCCGCAGCAGCATAGCACTGGGATATCTGGCACTCGACGAGCGATACACATCGCTGGTGATGCATATAAACAAGGTGACCACCACCAGTGCACTCACTGCAGGCAGCACCACGCTGACCTACGTGAACAGCCAGGGCAAGATGGCAAAACACGACTACGGACGCATCGACCTGAGCAGAGGAACCGACTTCGATGTGGTGTTCGACATATCACCATCAACACTGACCGACGGATGCATAGGCCTGCTGTCGCTCACCTGCGACAACTCGATGTCGCACCTCACCATCACCTTCGGCGACGTGTATCTCGCAACCACATCGAGCAACTATGCAGCTAAACTGACCGGCAGTTTCGTGGTCGACGACAGCTACGTGGCCGACTATTCGTCAGACAAGGCATGCACCAGCATCGACATGACCGCGACTACCGACCTGCCACCCTACCTGCCTTGGTGGCAGGAAGGCAGCAACCGCATCATGTACGTACCCGAAGAAGCTGAACTCGACGGCACAAACATGGTGAAGGGTTCGGTGTGTCAGAACCTGAAACTATGGGCCACGGGTGGCGACTTCCGTCCCGCAACAAAGGTGTCAGCAACCAACGCATCGTTCACCGCAGCAGTAAGCGGCGCACGGATGCTGATGCTACCGTTCGAAGCACAAGTGCCTGAAGGTGTCGCTGCATACACTATCGACGACGAACTCAATCTGAAGCAAATCACGACCATCAACGCGCATCAGCCAGTACTCGTCATGGCTGAAGGAACTGTCAGCTTCACCGGCAGCGGCGAAGTATCGTATGCCAAGAGTGCGATGGATGCCACATGCCGCGGCACATACACCCACATACCGCTCTACGCAGGCGACTACATACTCTCTCAGCAAGACGGACAATGGGGATGGAAGCGACTGACAGCCAGCTCGGTGCTCACACCGTTCGACGCATATCTGCAAATCGACTCGCAGGAATCATTCATACCGCTCAACACAAGCAGCAGCAACGACTTCGACATCAACCGCGACGGCAGTGTAGACACGCAGGATGTACTGCTCATCTACGGCTACATGCAGGGCGAGACAGGCGATGCATCGGCCTTCGACCTCAACCACGACGGCAGTGTCGACACGCAGGATGTGCTGCTCATCTACGACTACATGCAAAACAACTGACCCTCCTACCCTCGCGAAGCGTAGGAACCACATACGGACAAAGTGGAGAATACACCCGTCAGTCGTGCTTTCTCCACTTTAGTTTTTGTGCATAAGTTTCACAACACAGAGTGCAATCTACATGCGTAAAGATGTTTTTATGAGCTTAAACAGTATTTTTATTGCTTTCCGACACCCGCGTTACATTTATTTTTTTTAACTTTGCACCGCTTTATGCACATATAAACCGACTAAATAGTGTAAAAAGATATGATACAGATTACATTTCCCGACGGCAGCGTTCGCTCGTATGAAGCTGGCGTAACGGGACAACAGATTGCCGAGAGCATCAGCCCTCGACTCGCCGCAGAAGTGCTGGCATGTGGAGTGAACGGAGAAACTACAGAACTGAACCGCCCCATCGAGCAAGACTCGACCGTGGTGCTCTACAAATGGGATGCACCCGAGGCACAGCATGCATTCTGGCACACATCGGCACACCTCATGGCCGAAGCACTGCAGGAACTCTATCCTGGCATACAGTTCGGTATCGGTCCTGCAATAGAAAACGGATTCTACTACGACGTGATGCCACCCGAGGGAGTGAAGCTCAGCGATGCCGACTTCCCAAAGATTGAACAGAAGATGCAAGAACTGGTTGCCAAGAAGGAACAACTCGTACGCCGCAGCATCAGCAAGGCCGACGCACTCAAGTTCTTCGGCGACCGCGGTCAGACATACAAGAACGAACTCATTGCCGACCTCGAAGACGGACACATCACCACATACACTCAGGGCGACTTCACCGATCTGTGCCGCGGTCCGCACCTCGTTAGCACTGCCGAGATAAAAGCCGTGAAAGTGCTCTCAGTGGCTGCTGCCTATTGGCGTGGCGACGAGAAACGACCCATGATGACCCGCGTATATGGCATCTCGTTCCCAAAGAAGAAGATGCTCGACGAATACCTCGTGAAACTGGAAGAGGCCAAGAAGCGCGACCACCGCAAGATAGGAAAAGAGATGGAACTCTTCTTCTTCTCAGAGAAAGTGGGCAAAGGTCTGCCTATGTGGCTGCCAAAGGGCACAGCCCTGCGTCTGCGCCTGCAAGACTTCTTGCGCAAGATTCAGAAACAATACGGATACCTCGAGGTCATCACTCCGCACATCGGAAGCAAGGCTCTCTACGTCACATCGGGCCACTGGGACCACTACGGACAGGATTCGTTCCGACCCATCACCACTCCGGAAGAAGGCGAGGAGTATCTGCTCAAACCTATGAACTGTCCGCACCACTGCATGATATATGCCAACAGTCCACGCTCATACAAAGACCTGCCACTGCGCATCGCAGAGTTCGGCACCGTATATCGCTATGAGCAGAGCGGCGAGCTTCACGGACTGACCCGCGTACGCTCGTTCACACAAGACGACGCACACATCTTCTGCCGCCCCGACCAGGTGAAGAACGAGTTCCTGCGAGTGATGGACATCATCAACATAATCTTCCGTGCACTCGACTTCAAGGAGTATGAAGCACAGATAAGCCTACGCGACCCCAACAACAAAGAGAAGTACATAGGTAGCGACGAGGTATGGGAAGAAGCACAAAACGCAATCATCGAGGCATGCCGCGAGAAAGGCCTGACAGCCCACGAAGAGGAAGGCGAGGCAGCATTCTACGGACCAAAGCTCGACTTCATGATAAAGGACGCGCTGGGTCGCCGCTGGCAGCTCGGTACCATCCAGGTGGACTACAACCTGCCCGAGCGCTTCCAGCTGGAATACACAGGCAGCGACAACGAGAAACACCGCCCAGTCATGATTCACCGTGCACCATTTGGCAGCATGGAACGATTCATAGCAGTGCTTATCGAACACACAGCCGGTCACTTCCCACTTTGGCTCACACCCGACCAAGTGGTCGTACTGCCAATATCCGAGAAATTCAACGACTACGCACAAAAGGTAGCCACATACCTCAACACACAAGACGTGCGCACCATCGTCGACGACCGCAACGAGAAGATCGGCCGCAAGATTCGCGACAACGAGATGAAGCACATACCCTACATCCTCATCGTAGGCGAAAAGGAAGAAGCAGAAGGCAAAGTGTCGGTACGCCGTCAGGGGCAGGGCGACCAGGGCAGCATGACTTGCGCCGAATTTGCCAAGAAGATTCAAGACGAAGTGCGCGAAATGACCGAGCAGTTCTAACCAACGTTGAAACAGACAACAATCACCCCCACATAGCACAGAGAGGAACATGTCGCGAGTGTCGACATGTTCCTCTTGGTATTTACGAAAACACTGATGTTATGCCAAGAGGATATCCTCGCAGCATGTTGAGGATATCCTCGCGGCACGATGAGGATATCCTCGCGGCACGATGAGGATATCCTCGCGGCACGATGAGGATATCCTTGCAGCACGCCCAAAGTATATCCTTGCAATTGTGCAATGATATTTTGAGTCCCTTTTTCTTAATTATGCTTTGCTT
>JAFUSD010000264.1 GCA_017480685.1 Bacteroidaceae bacterium | reverse complement strand
CCTTTCCGATAGCAATTGTATTTAGATTCTTTTCTGTCAAAAACAATAATCTATGGACACACTGGTAGAGCGACCATACGCAATAGACCTAAGCCGGTTGATGAAGTTCAACCCGCGTAGTCTTACATGGCTGCCGTGCCTTATGATTATTGCAGTTGTAATCAGAGCCACTATCGATATCTCGGTTCTTGAATGGCAAGCCGTCTCATACGTTGCATTGTTCTTCTCGATGCTCTCCTTTTTCATAATGGCATTTGTTTATTTAAGGCAGGGAATATTGTCACGTCTGGTATTGGCTACCGTAGTCTTCCAAACTCTAATGCTGATGTCATCTATAATAGAAGGCAGCGACATCAAAAACTGTTTTTACGATGGGTGTTCCGTTATTTTCATAGTTATGACATGCGAGTATTATTCAAATCGTTTCAAACTGATAGTTGTCTCGTTTGCTGTTGCTTTCTCGATATGTGCTTATCTTAATATCTTTCACATGCTGCTCCATCCTGATTTGTGGATTGTGACAGATATGAAGTCAAATCAAGGATACTTATTAGGAGGAAACTATAATGGAATGGGTTGTCGTCTATTGTGTGCAGTTACAACAAGTGTTGTGTGTTTGAAATATAGTAGGTGGTGGTGGCTCAATGTAATCTCAGTTGTGTTGGTGTCGTTAGTACCGCTTATGCTAGTTCAGTCTATGACATCTATTTCTGGTATCATACTTTTTCTCTTATTCTGTCTTATTCCATCGAAAAAGATTATGAAGGCAGGCATGATAGTACTAATGGTATCAATAGTATTCTTTCAAGTATTTGTATGTTTCCAAGGAAAAGGTATAGAACAAAATGCTATTGCGGTCTATTTAGTCGAAGACATCCTTGGAAAAGACATCACCTTCACAAACCGCACTATGTTGTGGGATGCTGCTAGTAGGGTTTTTGCAGATTCTCCAATTTATGGATATGGACTTGTGGATAGAGATTGGTACTTCTCGCACATGAGTTCTTATGCTAAAGGACCTCATAATTTTATATGGTCGATACTTATATATGGGGGGATTTTGTTGCTCGCAACATTTATTTACATCTGCTATATAGTAATTTCAGAATTATTCCATGCATCCAATCGCTATACTCTCATCATCTGTTCTGCTGCTGTTTCAATGTTTCTCATGATGCTAATGGAGGCATATCCTCCGTTCTTTATTGTCTGCTTGCTATCATTGGCTTATTATTCAACATCAAATGATAAACTATATTTTCGTACAATAATGTTGAAGTAATATGGAACCAGCAAAGAGAATAGTCGTAAATACGTTGGCGCAACATATAAGATCGGTTGTCAACATCTGCCTTTCGCTTTATAGTACACGCTTGGTGTTGCAAGCGTTAGGACAGTCGGATTATGGTATATATGCATTGGTGGCAGGTGTGGTGACGATGCTGGCATTTATTACTAATGCAATGGTGGTAACCACTCAAAGACAGCTGTCGTTTTATTTTGGAAAGGGCAATGTGGCAGAGCTAAAAGCAATGTTTTCGAATAGTTTGCTATTGCACGTAGTCATCGGAACTTTGCTCGCAATTATTCTTGTCGCACTGACCCCATTCATATTCGATGGACTATTAGAAATAACTCCTGAAAGGATACCGACAGCAACTAAGGTCTATTATACTGTAATCCTGTCACTTGTCATAACTTTTTTTACAGCACCATATAAAGCCTTGTTTGTGGCTCACGAGGAGATAGTATATATATCGGTTGTAGATATCATAGATGGTGTGTTGAAACTGGCTTTTGCCCTGTGTCTGCCTTTCATCACATACGATAAACTCATGGCATATGCTATAGCCCTGGCTTGCATTATGTTGTTTAATTATTTGGCACTTTCGTTGTGGTCGAAAAGGCATTTCGAGGAGTCGATGCTTATACCACGGTTTGAACTTATCGGGCGGAAATACATAAAGGAACTCACTGGTTTTGCAACATGGACAGTATATAGCATGGGATGTGTGATAGCACGTTCACAGGGTGTGGCTGTTATCATAAACCGATTCTTTCAAAGTACAATAGTAAACAGTGCTTATGGTGTAGCCCAGCAGGTTTATGCTTCTGTCGTATTTATTGCTACATCAGTGACAAATGCGATGAGTCCGCAGATAGTTAAGGCAGAGAGCCTGAACAACAGGGAGCGGATGCTGTATCTGTCGGAGATGGCAAGCAAGTACGCATTTCTTCTTCTCGCAACAGTCACTATCCCTCTGTCGTTCGAGATGGATGAAGTGCTCAATGTGTGGTTGGATGAAGTGCCACCACATGCAGCTATATTATGTCGGTTTGTACTACTCACAGCCCTTGTTGACCAACTCACTATCGGACTCGGAACAGCCAACCAGGCAATAGGCCGTATTCGCAACTATTCGCTCGTCGTAAATACAATAAAAGTACTCACGTTGCCAGTGTTTTGGTTATGCCTGCATCTCGGCTATCAACTCGAAGATGCAATGTGGGTATATATAGGTTTTGAATTCGTTTGCGCAATAATCCGTCTGCCTTTCCTCAAATATACTGCCGGACTCTCCATCCGCCATTTCGCAAAGCATGTGTTTGCTCGTGTTGTCATTCCTGTATTGGCGATTGCGTTGGCATGTTGGCTGATGGTAACGTATGTTAATATTTCTCTACGGTTCTTACTCACAGGAATGGTAACTGTTGTTGTATCTGGTGTCACAGTTTGGCTCTTTGCCCTTGATGATACTGAACGACTGGCTGCATTGCAGATGCTAAAGTGCAAAAGATAGTTTCATGGGTTGGGGTAATGTTATTGGGAAAAATTACATGAAAGCAGCAGATTATTTTGTGTACATCAGATATTTTTGCTAACTTTGCGGTAAATTATTGATATGATGGATTTGAAAGATATTAAAATTGGTGTTGTTGGGCTTGGATATGTTGGCTTGCCTCTTGCAAGACTTTTCTCAACAAAGTTTCCAACTATCGGATATGACCTGAGCCAGACACGTGTAGATACCTTAATGCAAGGACATGACGCAACTCTTGAGGTAGATGATTCCCTTCTTCAAGAGGCTATACGTAATGGCTTCAAATGCACTACAGATATAGAGCAGATTAAGGCGTGCAACTTTTTTGTTGTGGCAGTACCTACCCCCGTCGATGAAAACAATCGCCCTGATTTGCACCCATTATGGGGTGCGAGCGAAACGATAGGCAAGGTTATCTCAAAAGGGAATATCGTGGTATATGAATCTACGGTATATCCAGGTGTTACTGAGGAGGAATGTCTTCCCATAATTGAAAAGACAAGCGGTTTGAAATTCAATGTAGATTTCTATGCTGGATATAGTCCTGAACGCATCAACCCTGGCGACAAACTTCATACAGTAGAAAAGATAAAGAAAGTGACATCAGGCTCAACGCCTGAAGTTGCAGACCTCGTTGATGTCGTTTACAACAGTGTATTGGTTAATGGAACCCACAAGGCACCATCAATAAAGGTTGCGGAGGCGTCGAAAATAATTGAGAATTCTCAGCGTGATGTCAATATTGCGTTTATGAATGAGTTGGCAAAGATATTCAATGCTATGGACATTGATACACACGATGTGATTGAGGCAGCGTCGAGCAAATGGAATTTCATTAAGTTGAGCCCGGGACTTGTTGGCGGACATTGTATTAGTGTTGATCCTTATTATCTTATTCAGAAAGCACAAGTCTATGGCGTGATGCCTCGAGTTATGGCCAATGCTCGTCGATTGAACGATGGTATGGGGACATACGTGGCTGAGCAAACCATAAAGTGTATGAACAAAAAGGGGCTTATGGTGAAAGATGCTAACATACTTCTGTTAGGTTTTACATTTAAGGAAAATTGTCCGGACACGAGGAATACCAAGGTGATTGACATCTATAACACCATGTTGGAATACACTCCAAACATTGTTGTTTATGACCCTTGGGCAAATAAGGAGAAAGTAGAAAGTGAGTACGGAGTATCAATTATCAACGATTTGCCAGAGGTGCAACGAGGCAAATTCGATGCTATCATACTTTGTGTAGCTCATAAGCAATTCTTGGATATAAATATTCGTGGTTATTTGAAAGACACCGTGAATGGAGTTGTCTATGATGTGAAAGGCATTCTTGACAGGAACCTCGTAGATGGCAGATTATAAAAAATGTTTATACAATGCATTCATTCTCGATAATAATTCCGCATCACAACATCCCGCAGCTTTTGCAACGATGCCTTGATTCAATACCTGACGTGCCAGATGTTCAGGTCATTGTTGTTGATGACAACAGCTCAGCAGACAAGGTTGACTTCGACCATTTCCCGGGACTGGGACGCAAATACACCGAATGTGTCTTTGACAAACAAGGTGGTGGAGCCGGCCATGCACGCAATGTCGGTATGCAACATGCCGACGGAAAGTGGCTGGTCTTTGCCGATGCCGACGATTTCTTTACGAAAGATGCATTCCTAATACTGGACAGACATAAATATGACCCGCAGGACATCATCCTGTTTAAGGCTTACAGTGTTGACTCGGAAAATTACACGCCTTCAAATCGGCATCAGGAATTAAATCGGGCTGTTGACGAAGCCCTTGCCGGAAAGATTTCTGCGAAAGTAGCTGTTTGGACCGTACCAGGTCCTGTTTGTAAGATGATACAACGCCATTATGTGGAAAGTCATCATATACAATTTGAGGAAGTTATGTCGTCTAATGATATGATGTTTGTGCTAAAGTCGGTATGTTGGGCTGATGACAATGCAGTGGTGGTAGCAGATGAAGTGCTTTATATTATAACAACAAGGAAAAATAGCCTGTTTGACGGGCGAAATAAGGATTTGAAAAATTTCATGTGTCGCCTTGATGTGTTTATAAGATGCAATAAATTTCAGAAAGACTATCCTTTTTTAAGGAAGGAACCAATAATAATCCATTTGGGACGGTCACGTAAGTTCGGAGTCAGTGGTTTTCTAAAGACGTTATTCTTGATTCTTCGTCGTCGGGCTTTATTCTCAGGTTTTAGCACATTTATGAGAATTGTAAACAATCATACTCTAAAGCTATAGTCTATGAAAGCATTGTTTATCAGTATAAACGACCCATTCGGTGTGGGTGGAGGTGATTTTGCCACACATGCCTATTTGTTAGCCTTTTCAAAGTTGTGTAATGGCGATGTTGATGTTTTTGTGAGGGAAGGAGTAAAACCTGATGGCAGTATAGATGCAAATTATTTCTTTGTACCAGAAAGAAATTGGCTGGCACGTATCCGTTCTTTGATAAATGGCCAATTGCATCGTAATGTAGGCGCTGTACGGAAACGGCTTAATGAGGGGGTGAGATACGATTACTGTGTATTCAATAATAGCAGGGTCGCTACAGGGCTAATTAGGCAAATGAAGGAATTGGGGATAAATGTTATCACTATACACCACAATGTTGAGAAGGAGATAGTACTTGGCAATACTTCGAATCCCATAAGGCGTATTCTGTTCTCACACTTCGTTGTAAAATCTGAAAAGGAGGCATATCAGCTAAGCGACTATAACTTCTTTCTAACAAAACAAGATCAATCGACATTTCATCGGCTTTATGGTCGTGGCGACTCGGTTGAGGCAATCATTGGCACTTTTGAGTATAAAGCAGTGCCTGCACTGCAAAAGACTGACATATACAAAGGGCACCTGACATTTGCTATTACTGGCTCCCTGAATCAAAAACAAGGCATTGACGGTGTAATGTATTTCTTTGATGAGTTATACAGATATTTGCCTGATGATTCAAATGTGATTATAAGTGGACGGAACCCTTCTCCTGCAATAGTCTCTGCTTGCAACCGTTTCTCTAATATCCGACTTGTTCCCAATCCAAAGGATATGAACGAGATAATCAGTATGGCAGATGTCTATATTTGTCCGACACGTCTTGGCGGTGGATTGAAACTTAGGGTGATGGATGGTTTGAGAATCGGGATACCAGTCATCACGCATGCATGTTCCGCCCGTGGATATGATGCGCTTGTTGATAGTGGATACGTCTCAGTCTTCAATAATAGCGATGAATTCTCTGAGAAACTAAGGATAACTATAGAGCATGTTCACGATGGTTCGTTCAGCCGGGCGAATATTCGTCAAAGATACGAGGACTTCTTCTCGTTTGAGGCCGGCTATGAACGAATTAGGTCTGTGTTACAAACTATAAAACAATAAACAGGATGAGTTCTTTATACAAACAGTTGCGCCATTCATTGCGCCCACTAAGAGAAAAATACGAATTATTTCTTGGACGCTATATCCCCAAAAGATTACACACTATACACTACAGACAGGCATATGGGAAGGATTTAGATTGGAAACATCCTAAGACAATTGACGAAAAAATCAGTTGGATGGTATTTAATTATGATACCACAATCTGGACCGAACTGGCAGACAAATATAAGGTACGCCAGTACGTTACTGATAGGGGCTTGGATGATATATTGGTACCACTCTATGGCAAGTGGGACAACGCTTCAGACATCGATTGGAATGCCCTGCCACAGCAGTTTGTGATAAAGACAAACCACGGCAGTGGAGATTTGTTGGTTTGTCGAGATAAGAACACTTTGGACAAAACTTACTGGACAAACAAAATCGATAAGTGGATGCACACTGACTATAGTCGTATAATGGGCGAACCACACTATTCACATATCAAGAGATGCATCATAGCCGAGCAGTTGCTTGATGCAACAAAACAGTGTGTCCCTTCATCGTCGCTCATAGATTATAAAGTATGGGCATTCGATGGCAAGCCTGCGTATATCTGGTGCTGCCTGAATCGTACTGCCGAGTCTGTTGAGGTAATCACGTTCGACACCGAGTGGAATGCACACCCCGAGTTCTCAGAATTCTATTACCACTATATTCCTTCCGAAAAACGTCTTCCTCGTCCTCAGACACTCGACCAAATGCTTGATGCTGCAGCATGCTTGTCGAAGGGTCACCCACAGGTGCGTGTGGACTTTTACGAGGTTGACGGAAAACTATATTTCGGTGAGATGACATTTACCTCTTCATCAGGAATTAACGGTTTTTATACCGAGGAGTTTCGACTCATGCTTGGACATTTGACCAAACTACCAATCGATAATCCTTGACAGTGTATATACTATTCTGCTGACAGAATCACGATGTTGTAGGCGTAAATTACTTTTTTTTTGCATGGTACACAAGTTTGTGGGCCACAAACTTGTGTACTTGGGATATTTGTTGTAAATTTGCAGCGCAAACAAAAAAAGGAAGAAATATGAATTGAGCTTTTGTATACTCGTATTAAGACCGCCTTGATAGATAGGGAATAAATCGAAATGGACAAGTATGATATCCATTTGGAGGATGCAGTCTTCAAAATGTGGTTCATGAGATATATTCCGTAACTATAACGATTGTACGAAAATAAATTATATAAAATCGTATTATTGAAATCTTTTCCCGACTTTTGCAAGTAGAAAACAGTATATTGAAATTATGAAATCTCAGTCACTTAAGTCCACGATATTCTATATAGACCCTCAATCGTATCACAATCTATCTACATACGATTATTCACTGCTAAGCAATGTAAGGGATTTTGATGTACATTATTTGTGTAGTAAATATTATGACAACAAAAGACATGATTGGGTAAATTTCCATCCTGTATTTTCGTATAACCGTATTGGGAATAATTGGCTCAAGGCACTTTGCTATATTCTGAATTATGTTTGTGTTTTGATGCTGATTGTAAGATATCGGCCTGCACTCATCCATTTACAGTGGATGAGGCTTCCTCGCTATGATTATTATTTCTATAAATTTGTGAAAAGTGTGTTCGGCATAAAGTTAGTATATACGGCTCACAACGTACTACCATTGCATTCGGGCGAAAGAGACCGAGCCAGATATGGACTGCTTTATCATCTTGCAAACCAAATCATAGTTCACACCGAAGATACGAAGATGCAGCTGATGAAGTTGTTTGGACTTGAACCAGGGAAACTTTCAGTCATTCAACATGGTAGATTGCAGCTAGAATATGATGATAGATTATATAAATCTATGAAAGCCGGCTTCGACAGAAGGTATCATCTAGACGGCAAGATAGTTTTCACATCACTTGGTGAACAAAGTAAGTACAAGGGTACAGACATCATTGCCAATGTATGGGCAGAGACCCCAGAACTGAACGAAAACGAAAAATGCTTGTTGATAATGGTAGGCAGGCAGCGTGGTATTGACGTGTCTAAGCTAAAGCAGTTTGGCAATGTTATTATTGACGACCGAAAGATTCCGAATGAAGAATACTACTACCTGATGACTCATGCCAGCGTGTATCTGCTGACTTATCGTAAGACTTCTTTTTCGCAGAGCGGAGCATTGATGACAGCGATAACGGAGAGAATACCAATTTTGGTTTCGAATGTAGGCGGTTTGGCCGATCCTCTCAAAATAGCAGACATCGGCTGGATGATAAACGACGTGTGTGATAAGGAGGAACTGAGAGACATGCTGTTGCATATATTAAACAGTCAAGAAAAGATAAAAAGTATAAAGGCTGACAATGCAGGATGGAGTCGTATACATGATTTTTATGATTGGGAAAGAATTAGTTTGCAGACCCAGCAACTATATCATGAAATCATATCCCATCAGACATCACCGTGAATCTTAGCGACTGCGCCCTCTCGGCTTTCATGCTTTTAGTGTTCGTTTGGTCGTTCTCCCTTTTTCTGATAAACACGAATCCAGTCAAACTGGGTCTCATAGGTGGTGCGTATGTTGGGTGGATTATTGCTTCCTTCTCTGCCAACACTCTGGTTGAGAATGAAGTATAGTGGTACGTCAAAAGTCCATTGACCTTTGGCCAGTTTGTCGGGGTCGGTGGATTTGTTGTAAATACCAGTCACATCTCCGTCGATGGTCCAGATAATCTGTTTCTCATTCCATTCCATTCCATAGATGTGCCACTTCTTTATGTTGATTGGTATGCGGAAACTGTTATTTTCAACATGTTGGCGGTTGTCTTGTGTGTATTGCGAATGCACAGTATGTGTGGCTTCTACTTTTTGACCAAACGACTCCATAATGTCGATTTCAGCGTATGGCATCCGGACCTCAGATTGCACTCCTGTCCATATAGCTGGGAAATTTCCTTGTTTCACGTTTGTTCGCATTCTTACTTCTACTTTTCCATATTTGATTGAAAACTTGTCCTTGGTGTTGATGGCTCCGGTAAGCATCTGTGCTGTATCGTTTGGGGCAATGGTGTTGGGGATGGCACGGCAGATAAGCCGTCCGTTTTTTATATATGCGACTTCAGGCACATTGCTTATCCATCGCGACCATGTAGCTGTACCACGGCGATGACAACTCCATTTCGCAGGGTTGGGGCGACTTCCGTTTGGCTGGTTGAATTCATCGCTAAACACCAATTCCCACTGAGTTTCTTGTGCTTTTATTTGAAATGTGTCGGCCGAGAAAACAATCAATACAAGTAGTATTATTAAAACATTTTGTCCTTTCATAGTTCCAATCTTCAATTTTTTGTATTCAAATTTACCATTTCTCCCATTTCCTCCAGATATTCTGGCGTATAATAGTTCATCATACCTCCTAAAGAAGTAAAAGTTAATTCTCCGAAATAAACTTTGTTGTTTACGGCATACAAATCTACGCGCACTTCTGGAAATGGCTTAGACAGAATGCGGGCTGTATCGATGATTTTGTCTAAGCATTCAGGACGTGACAGTGCTTTAGCGGCTACGCTTACATGTGATGTTGCTCTTATATTCTCGGAGTGTCGTTTCCAATCAAGGTCATAGCAATCTATGGATGTGTGGAAACCGTCGTCTTTCCGCTCTGAACAAATTAGGAACGAATGAGGATTGCCATTGAAGCACCATAGCTTGTAATCAATGAGTGATGTTTCGCCTTCATTGCATGGAAGCACTTTTTCTGCAATTATCATTGGCTTGATATTGCGATATTGTGGTTCGCCAGACAATGCACCAATGTGCTTTTGGGTTAACCATCTGTGCAGACGATTTCGTAACAGCTGCCAGTCGGCATCGCCCATCTTCGACTTGTCAACCTTTATGTTGGTTCCTTTGCCATCTCCATTGTTGGCTTTCAGCATGAAAGTTTGAGGTAACTTATCGAAAGGAATGTCTTCTACATGTTCCCACGCACCGTAAAGCGGAATCAGGATGTCGGAAAGACCGCACGACTCAACATATTTGCGAACTTTGTATTTATCTGCCATTTGAGTCCATTGCGAAGTATCGGTGAAAAGTTTCATGTATAGAATTTTCTCGTTAAGGTCTTTAGGTTGTCTTAAATTGGGCATGCGACCAAAACGTAGCAGATAGCGCAAACGCACTGTTGTTACAGGAAATTTTTCACAAATCGTTTCTGCCAAATCACGCAATAAATTCATCTCAAATTGCAATAATATATGATTTATGTGTGCAAAGGTACAACTTTTTTGTGTAAAACAAAATAGATATCCCAAAAAAGTTGTAACTTTGCATTCAAATAATAGAGATGGAAATACGCGAAGGCCTGGTATCTGTCATTATGCCGACATTTAATGGTAGCCGACATTTAACAGAAAGCATAGACAGTATACTAAACCAAACATATAGGAACATAGAGCTTCTCATTACTGACGATAATTCGACGGATGAGATGACACACGCCATCCTGCAGCAATATAGCGAGAAGGATGAGCGTGTTGATGTCGTATTTCTTTCTGAAAACAAGGGGCCGGGCTATACTCGCGACCAGTCAATAGGCAGGGCAAGAGGTCAATATATAGCGTTCTGTGATAGCGATGACTGTTGGTTCCCGGAGAAACTGGAGCGACAAATCCGGTTTATGAAGCAAAACAACTGTCCCTTGAGCTATACTTCATACATAATGTGTGACGATAACGGATGTGAAACAGGTTTTACCACAGCACCAAAGTACATGACTTTCTCGAAGTTGAAGCGTGACAACAAGATAGGTTGCTCTACGGCTGTGTATGACATAAAGCTTCTCGGGAAAAAATATTTCATGCCTTTTATCCGCAAACGTCAGGACTGGGGGTTGTTCCTAACCATATTGCGCGACACACGTGCGAAGGCACTCGGCTTGCAGGAACCGTTGGTGTATTACAGGGTCCGTTCCGGTTCGGTGTCGAGTAATAAGATTGGACTCATAAAATACAACATCCGTATTTACGAAAAAGTGCTTGGTTATTCACATGCCAAGGCTACTGCATATTTCTATTGTCTTTTCATGCCGACACATCTCCATAAACTGCTAAAGAAACGAATCGACAGCTATAAATACTTACACGGAAAACGGCATCGATAGTTTGTCTTATTTTCATTCTCATTCTCGGTTTTTCCAATTACTCATTTCGTCTCCAACCGTGGTTTCACGGGGTCGGTGAGGCGGGTGATGTGGTCGTATTCCACCGTCAGTACGCCTTTGACGGCTTTGAAGTGTTGCATCGTTGCTTCGAGCGATTTGCTTCGAGGCTTCTTCAATGCCATGCCGTTGATGATTTTGTAGTCATAGACGACTTCACATCCGTAGTCTTTGATGGCTTTCAGCAGTGGTTCCTTGCCTGTTTCGGCATCATACATCACAAGAAACACGTCGGGCGAATGCTCGGCCATGACGGGGATTGTATCGGCTTGCTCTGTGGCGGAATGCTGCTCTGCTTTATTTAAGGCCGACGATGTTGTTCGGCACGAGCAGAGAATGACTAATGCTATCTGGACAATGAGTATCAGTGGGATGCCATACTTGAATTTCTTGTGCTTCGTCTTGTGATGCCATGTCTTCATGCCGAGCCATGCACCGATGCTGCCTCCCACGATGGCCAATCCCAGCAACGTGGCTTCGGGTATCCGCCATTTCGAGCGCCTGGCTTTCCATTTGTCGATACCGTAAATGAAGAACGTAATCACGTTGATGGCTGCGAGATATATGAGTGTGAGCTGGTTTGCTGTCATGAGTTGCAGATTAGCGGTTTATCTCCCTTATCACCCGGCAAGGATTGCCTATGGCTACAACATTTGCTGGTATGTCTTTTGTCACTACCGAGCCTGCTCCGATTACTGTCCCGTCGCCTATGGTCACACCTGGCAGTACGACTACGTTGGCACCTATCCAGCATCCGTTCCCAATCTTGATGGGCAGGGCATAGGTCCGCCAGCGATATTCACCGCTGTGGGGCGACCAGGTGTGTGTGAGCCGTTCGGCCAGTTCTACTGGATGTGTGGCAGTGGTGAGATGAACACATGGGGCAATCAGCACGTCGTTGCCAATGGTGATGCGGTTGCAGTCGATAAACGTACAGTTGAGGTTGATGCTTACGTTGGAGCCTATATATATGTTAGTACCGAAACCGCATGTGAAGCCGTCGCCCACACTTACATTCGAACCCACAGCGCCGAACAGCTCTGAGAGCATACGGTAGCGTTTGCTACGCCGTTCGTAGGGAATGGCATTGTATCGGGCACACCATTCCGATGCCCGTGCCTTTCCTTTCAGGAATTCTGGCGCATGGCAGTCGTATAGTTCCCCTGCCATACATTTCTCTAATTCTGTCATAGGTTTCGGTACAGCGCAGCTATGGTCAGTACTTCTTTTGCCTGCGCATCTTGCTCTTTGTTTTTGTTCAATGATGAATTTTATTTCGCCGCAAAGTTACGAAAAGTTTTTGAATTTTTTGGGGTTTTGAGTGAAAATGCAGACGATATATTATAAATATAATAAGGTGTCTTATACATGTGGTGAGAGATTGCACCCTATGTTGCTTGGTATGGTTGTTCTGCTTGCCCAAAAAACATGTATGGTCGTAGGGTAGTATGCGACTGCGCACTCCCGGAGAAGAATTAATATACGAGCGGTGTCGAATCAATTTATCTATCACGTAAGTTTTATGAAGATTGCTACACTTTTGTGTACGAAACCAGACCTAACATGATTATTTTGCTTTATTTCGTATAGCCGGTTGCATAAATATGACGAAAAAGTTGTAACTTTGCACCATGAGAATTGTACATGATATGAAACGACTTTGTAAACTGATTTCCGACTATATGGGTGTGCTGGTGCTTGTGTCGGCAGGGGTGGGTCTTGCCTTTCCCGGTGCGTTCAGCGGCATCAAGCCCACCGTCATCAACCCGCTTCTGGGCATCATCATGTTTGGTATGGGTATGTCGTTGCGGCTGGAGGATTTCAAGATTGTGTTCAGCCGGCCGAAGGACATTATCATCGGTTGTGTGGCACAGTTCACCGTCATGCCACTGCTGGCCTTTGTGCTATCGCGAGTGTTTAACCTCAACGAGGCACTGGCCGTGGGTGTGGTGCTTGTGGGATGTTGCCCTGGCGGCACAGCATCCAATGTGATTACCTATCTGGCTAAGGGCGACCTGGCCCTGTCGGTAGGTATGACTGCTACCTCCACTCTGTTGGCACCCGTGATGACACCGTTGCTGGTGTGGCTGCTGGTGGGCAAGAGCGTTGATGTCGATGTGGCGGGCATGTTGTTCAGCATACTTTGGGTGGTCATCCTGCCCATCGTGGTGGGATTGGTAGTGAAGGCGCTTTGGCCTAAGTTTACCGAACGTACTACTGCCTACCTGCCTGCCGTCTCGTCGCTTTCCATAGCGTTCATAGTGCTTATCATCATCGCTGCCAATGCGCAGAAGTTGCTCACGAGCGGTATCATTATCATCGTGGTTGTAGTGCTCCACAACCTCTGCGGCCTGGCCTTGGGATGGCTCGTCGGTCGCCTCTTACACCTGCCCGATGCCAAGCGGAGGGCTGTCAGCATCGAGGTAGGTATGCAGAACAGCGGCCTGGCTTCCAGCCTTGCCACCCTCCACTTTGCCACCTATCCCATGGCCACCATTCCCGGCGCTGTGTTCAGTGTGTGGCACAATATCAGCGGTGCTATCGTTGCCCGCATATATGCCAGGATGGATAATCAGGCTATGAAGGATTAATTCCACCGACCGATAGTTTCCACATAGAGCATAAACTGCACGTCCGTTGTGGGTGGGGGTATGCTAAGAGTGCGTGCTATCTTTGCATGCGAATTACTTGCAAAACCTATAACTCCATAGCTTATGTATGGACCGCTAAGACATAAGAAATTAATGATGAATAATTAATAACGGGTTTTTGGTGCAGCGAGCTTTGTGTTTCAGGCTAGCGTGCCCTGTGTTTCAGGCCTGCGCGTATATACGTGAAGGGGTGAAGATATATACGTGCAGACGTGTACGAACGTATGCACAGACGTCTGCGAACGTATGCACAGACGTCTGCGAACGTATGCACAGACGTCTGCGCATGGTTGAGGAGATATCTATGAAGGGCCGATTAGTTAGCTGTGCATACTGAAAAATAATTCTCGTAAAGTTTATAAAATCCCTGTTCATATTATTCACACATAGGTATAAGTCATTGAGATATAATGAGATAATGTGTGTATGATTGGTGTGTATGATGTATGAATAAAAAAGTTATTGTTCACACATCGTACACACCATTATTCATGTTATAAACCGCTGATATATAGCGTGGTATGTGGTGGTGTGAACAATGTGAATAATATTTTGCAAATATCAAAAATATATGTGTTTTTATTTGCATTTGTCGAAAATAATTCGTATCTTTGTAGTCGAAAAACGAAAATAGAGGTAAATTAGGTATTAACTATAGCCGATTTAAAGAATTTTATGAAGGTAACTACACTTAGAAATAAAGATAAGGAGGGCGGATTTGCCCTCAGCGTGATGGATTTCGCACAATTCATTCAGCGTATATCACACGACACGTCGTCAAACTATATAGTGATGCTGCGCGATGAATATTACAGGCTTGCCGGGCGGCTGACACGCTACAGGTATTACGAACAGATACCCGATGTGAGGCCGCTGTGTCAGTACTGCCGGAAGAGAAGTGGCGAGATCAAGATGGTGGAATACAACGGATTGGTGATGATTGAGGTTGAGGGGTTGAACAACTCGATTGAGGTTGAGGAGACGAAGCGTGAGGCTGCCTTGCTGCCTCAGACTCTCTGTGCCATAGAGGGATGCGACGGACATTCGGTCGTGGTGCTTGCGCGTGTGACACTGCCCGATGGCGGTGTGCCCAAGGGTGGGGAACAGCTCGACATGTTTCTGATGCAGGCCTACCGCACCGCGGTGATGTGTTATGCACCGATGCTTTCGTTCCCTATAACCATAAAGCGTCCGGCGCCCGACATGGCAGTGAAGATGCCGCTCGATGCTCAGCCGTACGTCAACCATCATGCCACACCGTTCATCATTGAGCAACCGTTGAGGTATGATGCCGACCTGATGCCCGATGTGGGACTGACATGCAATCCGCTTGACCGCCTGAGCATGGATGCAGGAGCTGTTGTGTCGATGCATGAGATGTTTGCCGCATGCCATAGCGAGGCAATGA
This sequence comes from Bacteroidaceae bacterium, assembly GCA_017480685.1. Classification (GTDB taxonomy): domain Bacteria; phylum Bacteroidota; class Bacteroidia; order Bacteroidales; family Bacteroidaceae; genus Colivivens. The sequence continues at coordinate 581 of JAFUSD010000264.1, read as the reverse complement.
TTCAAATCACCGAGCACGGATTGGCCGGCGACCCCATGGCCGAGGTATCGGTCATTGCGCGGTGCTGCAGGTGTGCCGGATTGCCCGAAGAGGAGGCCACCCGCCACATATTGTGGCATTACTATAAGGAACGTGAGACCGACGTGAGGAGCATGGTGCGTGTGGCATACGACCAGAACAAGGCTGGTGTGAAGTCTGCCATGCCTAAGAAACAAGCGGTGGCGCTGATGCTCAGGGAGTTTCTGTCGCGCAGGTACGAGATAAGATATAACGAGGTGAAGGGTGTGACGGAATACAAACGACGTCAGAGCCTCGATTTCATGTATCACGAACTGACCAAACGCGACCGTAACACCATACGCCACGAGGCAGCACTCGAGGGTATAGAAGCGTTCGACAGCGAGGTGAACGGTTTGCTCGAGTCAAACTATGTGCCGCGATATAACCCCGTGGCCGACTTCCTGGGGTCGGTAGGCGCATGGGACGGACGCGACTATATAGGCGAACTGGCCGCACGAGTTCCGAACAACAACAAGCACTGGGTTCATCTCTTCACCAGGTGGTTCCTCTCGATGGTGGCT
>JAFUSD010000263.1 GCA_017480685.1 Bacteroidaceae bacterium | reverse complement strand
TACCTCCCCATAGAGGGGGAGGGCTGGGGAGAGGGTCCACTCCCTCCCTGGATAGCGCTCCCTCCCCATAGAGGGGGAGGGCTGGGGAGAGGGTCCACCCCTTATTTCGACAGCTCCAGCATCTTGTTGATGGGACGCACTGCCTTCTCTGCTATGGCTGGGTCGACGACGATTTCGGGGCTTTCGGTGAGGAGGGCATGATGTAGCTTCTCAAGTGTGTTGAGTCGCATGTAGCTACATTCGTTGCACGAGCATCCGATGCCTTCGGTCACTTCGGGCGGTGCCGGATAGAAGGTCTTGTCGGGACTTGCCAGCTGCATCTTGTGCAGGATTCCGCTTTCGGTGGCTACGATAAACTCGCGGGCATCGCTCTCGGTCGAGTATTTCAGCAGGCCGGCAGTTGAGCCGATTTCGTCGGCCACGGCTTGTATGGCGGCAGGACATTCAGGATGTACCAGCACCTTGGCTTCGGGATGCTCGGCCTTGAGCCTGAGTATTGCCTGTAGCGAGAAGCGTCCGTGCACATGACATCCACCGTTCCACAGCAGCATGTTGCGGCCGGTGATGGAGTTGATGTATGCTCCGAGATTCTTGTCGGGACCGAATATGAGTTTCGCATCCTTGGGATAGCTATCGACCACACGGCGTGCGTTCGAACTTGTCACCACCACATCGCTCAGAGCCTTCACCTCGGCTGTGGTGTTCACATAGCTCACCACCTTGTAGCCCGGGTGCTCGTCGATGAATGCCTTGAGGTCGTCGGCACGGCAGCTGTCGGCCAGCGAGCATCCGGCGGCAAGGTCGGGCACGATGACTTTCTTGTCGGGACATAGTATCTTGCATGTCTCGCCCATGAAATGTACGCCACACATCACGATGATGTCGGCCTCGGTCTTGGCTGCCGACTGTGCCAGGGCGAGCGAGTCGCCCACGAAGTCGGCTATATCCTGCAGGTCGGGTTCGGTGTAATAGTGAGCCAGGATTACTGCATTCTTCTCTTGTCGCATGCTACGAATCTCATGCTTCAACTGTTCTTTCTCCATTTTGTTTCAGTTTTATCTGTTGACGTTTTCCATTGTAAAATACTGTGGTAGTACCGCCGTGTCGGCTTCTGAGTGTGAAACGCACCACCTTGCCGCCCTGCCACCTGATGTCGACTTCATATCCGCCACGTGCCCTGATGCCGCTCACCGAACCGTCGGCCCACTGCTGCGGCAAGGCAGGAAGCAGTGTGATGCTGCCTTCGGTGGATTGCATAATCATCTCTATCACGCCAGCTGTGCCTCCGAAGTTGCCGTCGATTTGGAACGGAGAATGTGCATCGAGCAGGTTGGGATATGTACCGCCACCGGTGCGGCGGTTGGGGCCTCGGTAGTCGTCGGGGCTTATGTAGTTGAGCAACTTGCGATACATGTGGTAGGCGCCTTCTGCATCATGCAGACGTGCATAGAGGTTGACGCGCCATCCGGTGCTCCACCCCGTGGTGTTGTCGCCTTTCATCTCGAGGGTCTTGGCACAGGCCGATGCCAGTGGATCGTCGGCCTTGATGTGATGACCCGGGTAGAGTCCGAACAGGTGTGACTGATGGCGGTGGTGTGGGTCGGCGTCGCGCCAGTCGTGATACCATTCTTGCAGGTTTCCCTCCTTACCCACCCGGTAGGGCATAAGTCGGTCGAGGGTTTCGTCGATTTGCCTGCAGAGGTCGGCATCACATTTCAGCACCTCGGCCGCCTGGCGGGTGTCGGCGAGACATTCGCGTATCATGGCCATATCGGCCGTGCCGCCGTATATGGTGTAGCCTCGGTAGCCGTCGGGGGTGAGGTATTCGTTTTCGGGCGATGTCGATGGCGATGTCATGAGTTGTCCGTCTTTCTCGACGAGCCACCCGAGGCAGAAGAGTGCTGCACCCCTCAGTATTGGGTAATACTCGCTGAGGAACTGACGGTCGTGACTGAACATGTAGTGCTCCCAAATGTGGGTTGAGGTCCATGCTCCGCCCATGTTCCAGTTGGCCCATTGTGGTCCGCCGTCGTGTTCGCCCACCGGGCAGGTCATGGCCCAGATGTCGGTGTTATGCGCCAGACACCATCCTTGCTCCACTCCGTAGTACTCGCGGGCCGTGGTGGCTCCGGTCTTGGTCAGGTTGCGCAGGAAGGTGAGCATCGGCATGTGCATCTCGCCAAGGTTGGCGGTCTCGGCCGGCCAATAGTTTTCTTCGAGGTTTATGTTGGATGTGTAGTTGCTCGACCATGGCGGCAGCAACTTCTCGTTCCACAGTCCTTGCAGGTTGGCTGGCACCTCCATGGTGCGCGACGAGGAGATGAGGAGATAGCGCCCATACTGGAAGTAGAGTGCTTCGATTTCGGGATTACGTTGGTTGCGGGTTGTGTAGTCGTAGAGTTGGCGGTCGGTCGGCAGCGATGCGATGGCGGTGTCGGTCATGCCGAGGTCGAGTTTCACTCGGTTGAAGTAAGTCTGATAGTCGGCTATGTGTCGGTCGAGTATGTCGAACCACGGATGTTTCGCTGCCTGGTCGATGCGTCGCCGGCAGATGTCGCGGTAGTTGCGACCTTGTGTCACGGGGTTCTTGTCAAATCCGTTGAAGCTCGTGGCATTGCTCACCACTATCATCACGTCGCGGTTGTTGCGCAGGCGTATCGTGCCGTCTTCTTCGTAGAAGCGGTTGTCGGCCAACACGCGAATGATGGTGCGGTAGTGTATGCCTCGGTTTTCGTCGTACAGGAACTTACCGTCGGTGTAGTTTGGTCGCGAATTGTAGGCTGCATATCCGTCGCTTATGATTTCGTTGGCAGATGTGAATGTGTTGTGAGGCAGCTGTGATTCGAGTTTTATGCGCGCACTGAACATGCCGTCGGCCTTGATGTGGATTATGATTGCAGTGTCGGGTGCCGATGCTATGTATTGCGTTGTGAATGTGTGTCCTCCGCGCCGGTATTGGGTTGTGGCAGTGGCAGTCGTGAGGTCGAGGCATCGGCTGTAGTTTGTGATTGGCAGTGTGTCGGGGCGCCCGTCTTCGTCGAGGTATTCGATAGTCAGGGTGCCGAGTGGCTGGTAGTTCTCGCTGTAGTGTCCTTGCACCCTCCGCTGCAGTTGGTCGGCGCGTCGGTAGTCTTCACGGTCGAGTGCCTGGCGTATGTCGGCCAGTGCCCGCCATGCCTGGGGTGTATACACCTCGGTGTCGGGCTCGCCGGTCCACAGGGTGATGTCGTTCAGGCTTATGCGGTCGGTGTCGGTACGTCCGTAGACGGTTGCCCCGAGCAAGCCGTTGCCTATGGGCAGGGCTTCCTCGAAGTATGTGGCTGGCTGGTCGTAGTGCAGGGTCAGCGGCTGGGCGCCGATGCCTGCGGCCATGGTGCACAGCAGGATGAGTAGTCGGATGCGCAGGTTCATATCTTTATCTCTTCGAGTTTCACAAGTCCCCTCACCACACAGTATATTGCGATTCCGGCGGCTGAGTGTATGTTGAGTTTGCGTGCTATGTTGCGTCGGTGTGTGGTCACGGTGTTGATTGAGAGGAAGAGCTGTTCGGCTATCTCCTTGTTCGACATACCTTTGGCCACACATACTGCCACATCTTGTTCGCGGTCGGAGAGTATTGGCGATTGCGTGGCCGTGGCCGTTTTGTTGTCGGTGTTGTCGGCCGTGATGGTGCGTGGGCGTCGGTGTTCAAGCCTGTGGATGAGCGGCATGAGCATCTCGTCCTCAATGCGACAGTGTATGCTTATGTCGTCTTCGATGCGATATATGTTGTATACCACCTCGTTCAGTGCATCGTTGCGTCCTTCGTCTTGTGTGCAATACTGCAGGAAGACGTTTATCAGTTCATGGAGCCGGCTCACGAAGTCGTCGTTGTGTCGGTGGAATGTCTTTTTTTCACATCCGCCCTGCTTGCCGTCCAGCAGGCATTCGGCGTATGCGTAGACTTCTGATTCCTCGAATGCCACGTGTTTCCTTACTTCTGCCACATACATGTCGAAATACTTGAGTAGGAGGAACACCACATCGTTTGTGCCCGAGCAGTCGATGGCTCCGAGCAGGTTGCGGCGCATGCGTGGCAGTTGGTGGTGCAGCAGGTAGCTGTGTGTACGTTTCAGGTATTCGAGCAGCGCACGCACATCAATCAGGTCGAGCGATATGGGCTTGGATTTTGACTGCAAATGTCCACTCACGGTGTTGATTACAGCGAGGAATGTGTGGACATCCACTCCGCGTTCGTGGCACACTTCGCTTATGGTTTTGTCGGCAAAGCCCATAGCAATGCCGAAACGGCATACCACCTGCATCATGCGGTAGTCGGCTTCGATGACTTCTGACAAACGGTTTGTAGGATAAAACGTCTCTTTATTCATAACTCTATCACAGTCTCCTTCCTTATTTTGCATCATGTATCTGCAATGGCAGATGTAGTTATATGTAGTTCATTCCAGACTCAAGACCCACACATTGCCCGCCCCCTCACTGACATGCCTGTGTGTGCTGACTGAAACGAGGATATCCTCGCGGGGTGTTGAGGATATCCTCGCGAGGTGTTGAGGATATCCTCGCATGGTGTTGAGGATATCCTCATTTCTTCGATTGCCGCTCCCTGCTGAGGCGCTCCTTCTTGCGCAGAGCAAAAAACAGGGCCACGCAGATGAGCAGGTCGATGATGATGAGTGGCAGGTTCTCGACCCATGCATTATATTCAATGCCGTAGTTGACGTAGAACGCAATGCCAGCCAGCAGCAATGCCGGCGGAAGCCATGTGGATTTCTTCATAGAAGTGTTTTTGTTTCTGCAAAGTTATGAAAATAATGTGAATTATTCTTAACTCGATATTCATTATTCATTAAAAATGTTGTAACTTTGCAGAAATTTTCGAAAACTGTATGCTGAAGAATAAACTTAAGATAACAATTGCATGCTGCATGATGGCCCTGGCAACGATGGCCCATGCCGACGATATATGGAGCGTGAACTATCCGAAACACGAGGAACGTGCCGTGTGGCTCGCCACCATCGGCGGCATCGACTGGCCACGCACCAAGGCCGTTGACGAACGCAGCACCGAACGTCAAAAGCAGGAACTGACCGACATACTTGACCTCCTGCAACGTGCCAACATAAATGTGGTGCTGTTGCAGACACGAATCAGGGGCAGCGTCATCTATCCTTCTGACATCGAAAACTGGGACGAGGCCATAACCGGCCGAGCCGGCCGCGCACCGAGCTACGACCCCCTGCAGTTTGCCATCGAAGAATGTCACCGTCGAGGCATGGAACTCCACGCATGGCTCGTAACCATCCCGCTCGGAACATCAAGCAGGCAGAAGGCATACGGACAAATGTCGGTAACAAAACGACACCCGGAACTCTGCAAGACCATAGGCGGCGAAGTATTCATGATACCAGGCAAGCCTGCCACTGCCGACTACGTGGCAAGCATAGCACGCGAGATAGTGACCCGATACGATGTAGACGGAATCAGCCTCGACTACATACGCTACCCCGAAAGCCAGTACCACTTCAACGACGACAACCTCTACACCACATCGACCGGAATGACCCTGGCCGACTGGCGACGCGACAACATAACCCGAATCGTACGACGTGTGCACGACGAAGTGAAAGCCATAAAACCATGGGTGAAACTCAGCAGCAGCCCCATAGGAAAATACCGTAACCTGAGTCGATACCGCTCGGGCGGATGGGACTGCTACGATGCCGTATACCAAGACCCGCAGGCTTGGCTGCGCGACAACCTGCAAGACATGCTCTTCCCCATGATGTACTTCCTCGGCGACAACTACTACCCCTTCCTGTACGACTGGGCAGAAAACAACTACGGACACCCCATTGCAGCCGGACTCGGCATATACTTCCTTGACCCACGCGAAGGCCGATGGCAACTCAACGACGTGCGCGCCGAGATGCATGCAGCACGAAACTCAGGGGTGGGAGGCATCGCTTTCTACCGAAGCGACTTCCTGACACGAAACCTGAAAGGACTGTACGACGCCACATGCGAGGAATTCTTCCCTTATGTGGCACTGACCACACCCATGACATGGATGCAGGAAAGCTGCGAACCCAAGCAGCCAACCAACATGAGCCATCGCGACGGATGCATCACATGGCAATATGCCGAACCATTAGAACACGACGGATGGCCATTCATAAGCTTCAACATCTACGGAAGCAACACCTACCCTGTAGATACAGAAGCGGCTGAAAACCTGCTGCAACACCATGTACACGAAACAAAATACACCATATCCGGACGTGGAACCACAAAACGCTACTTTGCCGTGAGGGCAATAGACCGCTATGGCAACGAAAGCACAGCACTGCAAGAAACAATAACAAACATCAGCAGTCACACCTACGACGAAATAATGGAAGCGGTGAGCCGGCATTATCAGACACCGGCAACCGGCACCGAAACACCGACAACCAAAACGTCGAAACAACCAAAACAAGAAAAAAGCAAGACCACAAAGCCTGCAAAGACACAGAAGGCCACAAAGCCAGCCAAACCTGCCAAGCAACAAAAAGCACAGAAACCAGCCAAGCAAGAGCAGCAGATAATCACCATCGACTTCAGCAAGTATCTGGATTGATAGCTTCAGCACCTGTGCTCAACTCAGGTGGTAGAACAAGAAACGCTGCAGTAAGCTCAGGTGGTAGAACAAGAAGTGCTGCAGCAACCTCAGGCGGTAGAACAAGAAACGTTGCAGCAGACTCAGGTGGTAGAACAAGCAGTGCCGATGCTCAACATGTAAGAAGAGCCACTACACCCATGTTCATGCGCAGATTAATCTCGATGCAAGGGTGGATGAGGCCGTCGGTAGTGACCAGCATGTCGATTCCCACGATGCCGCGATAGCGGTGAAGCAGATGTGTGGAAAGCAACGTGTGGTATGCATCGACCAGTGTCTGTAGGTGTTGAGAGCCGCCGTGGGGTATTTGCTCCACAATCATATCGTGCAACTGCGGCTGCGGCAGGCAGTAGTTACACTCATAGCGTCCCGATGTCGACGCCTTGAAAACAGAGAGACCGAGGTATTGCACCTCGGTCTCTGTCGTTTCATATTCGAGGGCAAAGTCGATTGCTTTGTCGTAAAAGCGGTCGGCAAGCACAGGCGCCGACTGTCGGCGGTCTATGCTGTTGCCGCGTCCGCTGCTCGAATATTCATTCTTCAATATGTATCTTTGCCCTGCGTTCACGGCAAACCATGCATCGAGACCTGCATTGGTGTCGCAGAAGCATACGTGATTCTCCACCACAAAGCTTTTGTCGTGAAGCATGGAGTACAGCTCCTTGGCTATCTGTGCCGCCCATCGTCGCGAGGCGAAGGTGCGCCAGAGGTCGAGCTCGTCGTCGGTAGGCATCAGTTGTGGGTCGATTCCGAGACGCAGAAACTGCTGCTTCACTGCTTTGTTCCATCCCCACGGAGCAGGTATCATGTCGGCCGACAAGGGCACTATGTTGCCTCGCTTGTCGATGATGCCATCGGGTGTGAGCACAAAATCGCCAGGCGCTGCCCACTTGAGCGGAAACCTACACATGTCGCGCTCCATCTGCGCCACGTGTTTCGTCGGCGTATATTGCGCTACGTTGGCAGCAAGTGCCATCTCGTGTGATGGATTGAAGAGGTGCAACTTCGGCATGATTGTGCTGTATACCTTCTTAATGATTGTGCTGTATACCGTCTCAATAATTGTGCAGTATACAGTCTTAGTATTTAAACTGACATCTTAATACTTAAATGGACGTCTTAGTACTTAAACTGACATCTTAATACTTAAACGAACTTCCGCCGAGGAACTCGCGCAAGAGGCTTGTGGGCGGTATCTCGTTGTCGGGCACAGGTGTGAAGTAGTGCATGAACTTCAGCAGGCGGTGCGCTTCGCTGTATTCAGGACAGTTCTTCGGAACACTTGCCAGGATGGGTTCGGCATGGTTGCGCATCACTGCAAACTCGATGAGTAGTGCCGAGTTGAACATCACGTCGGCCTCTTCCTGATAGGGGTATATCCACTTGTGTTCGGCTTCACACACGTTGGGCCACTGCTGAATCGACTCGCGCGCAGTGAAGGCGCCCTTGTTGTAGTCGCGCACTATGCGTCGCAGCAGGCGGTTGTCGGTCGGTGGTATGTAGTTGTGGTTGTCGAGGCTTATGCTGGTGAGTGTCGAGATGAATATCTTGAACTTGCTCTCGGTGGGTATCTGGTCGGTGAGGCGTGGGTTGAGGGCGTGTATTCCTTCGATGAGCAGCACGGTCCCTTTGCCCAGTTTTATCTTCTTGCCGTTGTATTCGCGTATGCCTGTCTTGAAGTTGTATTCGGGCACTTCGACTGTCTCGCCCTTCAGCATTCGCATCACGTCGGCTTGCAGGGCATCGTGGTCTACGGTGTCGAAGTTGTCGAAGTCGTATTGTCCGTTGGGCAGCAGGGGCGTATCGACGCGGTTGACGAAGTAGTCGTCGGTCGACATCGATATGGGTCGGAGGCCGCATGCCTTGAGTTGTACGCTCAGACGTTTGCAGAAGGTGGTCTTTCCACTCGACGACGGCCCCGATATGAGCACCACGCGCAGGGGTGTCGTGCTGTTGTATCGGCGTTCTATTTCTTCGGCTATCTGCACGATCTTCTTTTCCTGCAATGCTTCCGACACTTGTATGAGTTCGCTTGCATATCCTGCCAGGCATGCGTGGTTCACGTCGCCCACGTTGTTGAGGCGCATGATGAGGTTCCACCGCAGGTTCTCCGAGAACATGTTGAAGGTCTTGGGTTGGTCGTTGAATGGTGCCAGTTGTTCGGGCTTGCTGATGTAGGGCAGTTGGAGTAGCATGCCGCCGTGATAGGCGATGATGTTCCACACGGTGAGGTATCCTGCCGAGGGTAGTATGCGTCCGTAGAAATAGTCGACGTAGTCGCCCAGTGTGTAGTAGTCGACGTATACTTGTCCGCTGGTGTCGAGCAGTTTCACCTTGTCGTCGTATCCGCGGTCGTGGAAGATTCGGATGGCCTCTGAGGTCTGCACTTCGTTGCGGCGGAAAGGCATGTCTTTGTCTACCACCTCTTGCATGCGCTTCTTCAGTCGTACTATCTCTTTCTTGGTTATGCTTCGTCCGTCGGGTTTCTTCACACTGATGAACAGTCCGTTGGATATCGGATGCTCGATATACAGGCGGAATTCGGGGAAGAGGTCGTGTGCTGCTTTGGCCATCACGAAGCAGAGTGATCGGCTGTAGACGCGCATGGCGCTGGTGTCGCGCATATCGAGGAATTCCACGTCGCGGTTTTGATATACGCGGAACTTCAGGCCTTGCACCACGTTGTTCACTTTGGCGGCTATGATGCGGTGTGGTTGTGGGAAGTCGAACTCGCTGATGAGGTCGAGCAGTGTAGTACCTTCGGCTACGCTTTTCGAGGTCTGGGTGTTCTTGCAGTATATCTGTATCATCTCACACTAAACTTGTATATGCATGTATGTTGGTATTTCTGTCCGGGGTCGAGGCGTGCTGATGGGAACTCGGGGCGGTTGGGCGTGTCGGGATACATCTGCGACTCCAGTGCCAGTGCTGTGCGTCCTCCGGTGTATACTTGCATGCCTGGGTGGTTGTTCCACACTTCCATCACTCGTCCCGACTCGGGTGCATAGACTTCTGCCACCTTTTCCACCTTCTTCTGCTCGGTGTGGTTGAGGCAGAAGTTGGTGTCGTATTGTCGCACTTTGCCTTCGGGTATCTCTACTCTTTGTCCGAACCCGAAGCCGAATCCCTGCACTGCCACTTGTCGGTCGGACAGTGTGACGGGCTTGCGGAAGTCGTAGGGTGTGCCTTCCACGGGTGTCAGTTTGCCTGTCGGTATGAGGTCGCGGTCGGCTTCGGTGATGTTGTCGGCCAGCACTTGCAGCTGATGTCCGAGTATGTCGCCGCTACCCACTCCGTTGAGGTTGAAGTATGAGTGTGTTGTCATACTCACCACGGTGGGCTTGTCGGTCGTGGCTTCGTATTCCACGCTGAGGCCTCCGTCTTTGGTGATTGAGTAGGTGAGTGTGGTGGTCAGTGTACCGGGGAATCCGTCGGTACCGTCGGGCGATATGCATTTCAGCACCAGTTTGTCTTTAGCCGCACTTACGACATCCCATATCGTGTGGTCGAATCCTTGGTTTCCGCTGTGCAGGGTGTGTCGTCCGTTGTTGCGTGTGAGTTCGTAGGTCTGTCCGTCGAGGGTGAACTGTGCGCCTGCTATTCGGTTGGCATATCGTCCGACGGCCGGCCCCACCTGCCCCAGGTTGTAGCGCAGGTACTGGCGTATGTTTCCGTATGATGTGACAAGGTTGGCATAGTTTCCGTCGCGGTCGGGGGCAAAGACTGTCACGATGAATGCTCCGAAGTTGGTCACTTGTGCGCCTACCGTGCCGTTTGTGATGGTGTAGAGCTTGATTTGCTTACCATCGACTATGGTATCGAACGGAGCTGCGTCGATAAACGGAATCTCCTGCTTGGCTTCTGCTACGAGTGCAATACAGATTATTGACAGGATTGTAGTTGTAAACCTTCTCATTCTGATTTATGATTTTGTGTGTTAGACCTTTGATTGTGTGTTCTCTATGTATTGTTTTATCTTATCTATCAGTGTCAGTGTGGGCTGTATGTAGTGTTCCACTTCGTCTTGTTCTACGTCGAATGAGCAGTTGTAGTCGCCGTCTTCGCGCAGTGATTGCAATTGTGAGTACAGCCGTCCCTCTTGTTTTGAAAACAAACCGGTTTTCACATAATACATGCTGAACCTGTTCACAGCTCCGCGATGTGTCCCGATTTCGTGGTGGTCGAGTATTAGCATAGCACTCACGGCATGAAACAAAGCATAATACAAACGATTGGCAGCCAAATCCCATAGCTTGGCATCGAGCTGTACGTAGAGTTGTCGCAGTGTTTTGTCAACCTTTTCGAGTTCCAGTTGCACGATGATGCGTCTGTCTTCTTCTTTAAGACTCATATAACACCTTCTTATCTTGTTCTACATTGAAATAGAAAAGTGGATGCCGACCTTCGTACCATTGTTGCTTGGTGTATGCCCTGGCACTGATGTCTTCACCTATGTCCCATCCTAAATCTACGAAAGAAAATACGATTATGTCGCGGTCGGATTGCTCTATGCGTGGTTTGTCGAGCAGTATGAGCAGGTCCCAGTCGCTGTCGGTCCTCGCTTCACCGCGTGCACGCGAACCATACAAGTACAGTGTGCTACCCTTTGGCATCACACGTGCGGCTGTGTCTTTTATACGGTTTATTACGGCGTCGCTATTCATACTCTCTGTCGGTTATCCTGATTTGATTATGCCGCAAAGTTACGAAAAACTTTTTATAATATATAATATAAGGTGTAAAAAATGTGGTTTTGACTGTGTGCGGGGTGTGAAAGGGTGGGTTATGGAGTGTTTGTGGGTGCCATAAATGAACGCGGAGGCACCGTTGTGCCTCCGTGTTTTGCTGTTTCTCTTCTGTCGTTCCGTTATTTCCCTTCTGTCGTTCCGTTATTTCTCTTCTATCTGGCGTATGATGTCGTCGAGCATGCCTACGAGGTGGTTGTGTCGCATCCATCCGATGATTCCGCCTATGATGCCTCCTGCGACTACGGGTGTGAGCATTATGAGGCTGTCGGTGGGGTCGCTTTGTCCGTGCATCACTTCGACCACGAGCCATGCCAGCCACAGTATCATGAGCGGGATGCCTATGTAGCGCCAGCGGCGGTAGTCGTCCTTCAGGCGTCGTGCGTTGCGTGCCACGGCCAGCAGCTCGCCGTCGCGCACGTCGGCTTCCCTCAGCCGGCTGTGCATCATGACCGTCAGCAGCATCATGACGAGCATCATGAGCGATGTGACGACTATGAATGTGGTCGATGTTCCGAGGTTGTTGAAGGCCATGGGGCCTACGGTTAGCACAAACACTCCGCCCACGATGCTCCAGTTGGCGCGGCGGCGGATGCTGCGCACCTGGCTTTGCATGGTGTTGCGCAGCAGGCGGTCTGACAGTATTTCTTCCTTCTCGAGTTTCTCTTTCAGCACTGCCATCTGGCGGCGCATCTCTTCCATTTCGTTGTAGTCAGTAGTCTGTTCCATAGTCATCACTTCATGTGTTTTAGTTGTTCGCGTATTCTCACCAGTTTCACCGACACGTTCTTGGTCGAGATGCCGATGATTTGTCCTATCTCTTCGTAGCTCAGGTTGTCGAGCCACAGCAGCACGATGGCCCTGTCGATGACTCCGAGCCGGCTGATGCGGTCGTAGAGCTGGCGTATCTGCCGTGTGTCCTGGTCGTTGTCCTCATAGAGGTTGGCCTCCATGTCGAGCTCGGCGTGGCGGCCTATGCGCTTGCGTTTGCGGTCGGCCGATATGCATGTGTTGAGGCTCACACGGTATATCCATGTGTTCAAGCTGCTTTCGCCGCGGAATTTATCGTAGCCGCGCCACAAGTTCACCAGCACCTCCTGGAACATGTCGGCCACTTCGTCCTCGTCTTTCGAGAACATGTAGCACACGGTGTAGATGGTGCTTTTGTGTTGGCGCACTATGTTGGCGAATGCCCTCTCGTCTGGTTTCATGTTTTTGTTTACAGTGGTTTTGTAGTGTGTCGATTTATTTTCTTTGACGCTTTGTCTGCCGGAAAACTACACGTTTGCGGTGTTTTTCTTCGTCTTGTCTTCATGTTTTTTTGTAAACACATACAGGCAAACCATTGCGCGAACGTCGGAAAACTTCTGCGTCGATATCCGAAAACTTTAATTTACGTCGCAAATTTAATAATTTTCGGCCGAAAATCAGTAAATTTACGTCGCAAATTTAATAATTTACGTCGAAAATTAAAGTTTTCAGATATCCTCGCAACCTTTTTCCGATATCCTCGCAACCTTTTTCCGATATTCGTGCGTTTTGTTTTCTATATCTTCGCAGTGTTTCTTAAGGTTGCTTTTGCTCTGCCCTGCGCCTAATCTACACCTTATTTTATTATTAAATTGTAGTGAAGCGTTTGCAGGTTGCAGATTTATTCGTATCTTTGCACCGGTTTTAGGCATAGGGTGCGGCTCGGTGCCCAGCCTCGGTTTGCAATTATGCGTATAATAAAACGACTCGACCTCTACATATTGAAGAACTTCGCCATCCTGTTTGCAGGCACGTTTTTCATCAGTCTCTTTGCAGTAGTCATGCAGTTTCTGTGGAAATTCGTAGACGAACTCGTTGGCAAGGGCCTTGGCGTAATGGTCATTGCCAAGTTCTTCTTCTATGCCACCGAGACTCTTGTGCCGCTGGCCCTGCCGCTGGCCATACTGCTTGCGTCGCTCATCTCGTTTGGCAACATGGGCGAACGCTTCGAACTGCTGGCCATAAAAGCTGCCGGCATCAGCCTGTGGCGCACCATGCGGCCGCTGTTGCTCATGATGTTTGCACTGGCCGGAGCCTCCTTCTACTTTCAGGATGTAGTCACCCCCGAGGCCGAAAATCAGGTGCTACTCTTCCGGTACAGCATCACACAGAAGTCGCCCGAACTCGACATACCCGAGGGCGTGTTCTACAACGGCATAAGCGGCATCAACCTCTACGTGAAACAGAAGAACCCCGACACGGGCATGATGTATGATGTGGTCATCTACAACCTGCGCGACGGAGTGGACAATGCCCACATCATCCTGGCCGACTCAGCACACCTGAAGACAAGCGTCGACAAGCAGTCGCTCGAGCTGCAGCTCTACAGCGGAGAACAATTCGAGAACATGCGCAGCGGAGCACTACTCACCAAGGTGGTACCATACCGCCGCGAGACCTTCATACGCAAATACCTGCTCATCGACTTCGATACCAACCTCAACATGGCAGATGCCAACACATTCTCGGGGTCGGCCAAAACGAAACGCATACAGCAACTCACATCGGCCATCGATTCGCTCAAGGCCGATGCCGACAGCCTCGCGTGGCGCTACTACGACGAATCGTTGCAAACCACACTTTATGTATACAAAGGCCAACCCGAACTCACCGACGCCGAGCGATATGCATCGACCGAACTGGATTTAGACACACTGTTTGCACACCTTACACCGGCAGAGCAACAGCAGATGGTGAGAAAAGCGCTGGGCAAAGTGGAACAACAACAGATGGATGCCGAATTCAAGGCGGCCATCATGAAAGGCACCGACACCGACATACGCATGCACGAAATACGATTCTGGCAGAAGTTCACACTGGCATTCACATGCCTCGTCTTCTTCTTCATCGGAGCTCCCCTCGGCGCCATCATCCGCAAGGGCGGCCTCGGCCTGCCAGTCGTAGTGGCGGTAGTCATATTCATCGCATACTACATCATCGACATCGGAGGCGAGAAAATGGCCAAGGTAGGCACCATACCCGTACTCCTCGGCAAGTGGCTCAGCACCATTGTGCTGGCGCCGATAGGCGCATTCCTCACCATAAAGTCGAACAACGACTCAGTCGTCTTCAACATCGACTCCTACAAAACATTCTTCAACCGCCTGCTCGGAATACCGCAAAAGCGACACCTTTACCGAAAGGAAGTCATCATCTACGACCCCGACTATCCATCGCTGCTCAATCGCATGACCCAACTCACCGCCGACCTACGAGCCTACCGCAAGCAGACACGACGCTGGCACCTGCACCGATGGATCATCAACGTGGTGAGCAACCGCCGCGACCCGCGCCTCGCCCACCTGGCCAACGAACTCGAAGCATGCGTCGAAGAACTATCCAACGCACGCGACCGCCAGATGTTCATCTACCTCAACCAACTGCCCATCATCAGCCAAGAGCCCAGATTCCACAACCGGCTCCGACGCGAACTGAAACAGGCAGCAGCCGCAGCCGACAAAATAGTCAGTCACATACAACAAATGCTAAAACAATAACACCCACAACATATAATGCAAACAACATTCAGCACCATACCCGAAGCACTCGACGACTTCCGACAAGGAAAGATGGTAATCGTCGTCGACGATGAAGACCGCGAAAACGAGGGCGACTTCATCATCGCAGCCGAGAAAATCACAGCCGAAGCCGTCAACTTCATGCTGCGCGAAGGCCGCGGAGTCTTATGCGCCCCCATCACCATCAGCCGTGCACGCGAGCTCGGACTTCCACATCAGGTCGACCACAACACCTCCATGCTCGGAACCCCATTCACCATCACCGTCGACAAACTCGAGGGATGCACCACCGGAGTGTCGGCACACGACCGAGCTGCCACCATCCAAGCACTGGCCGACCCATCGTCAACACCCGACACATTCGGCCGACCCGGACACATCAACCCTCTCTACGCACAAGACGGGGGAGTGCTCCGACGCGCCGGACACACCGAAGCTGCCATCGACCTCGCACGACTCGCAGGCATGAATCCAGCCGCTGCACTAATCGAAATACTCAACCCCGACGGCACCATGGCACGACTGCCACAACTGTACGAGAAAGCACAACAGTGGGGCATGAAACTCATACAGATAAAAGACATCATCGCCTACCGACTCGAGCGCGAGTCACTCGTAGAACGAGGCGAAGAAGCCGACCTGCCAACCGACTACGGACACTTCCGCATCGTACCATTCAGGCAGAAAAGCAACGGTCTCGAACACGTCGCACTCTTCAAAGGACAGTGGACACCAGACCAACCGATACTCGTACGCATGCACTCATCATGCGCCACAGGCGACATATTCGGCAGTCAGCGATGCGACTGCGGCGAACAACTCCACCGATCCATGCAGCTCATCGAGCGCGA
Source organism: Bacteroidaceae bacterium (assembly GCA_017480685.1). Taxonomy (GTDB): domain Bacteria; phylum Bacteroidota; class Bacteroidia; order Bacteroidales; family Bacteroidaceae; genus Colivivens. The sequence goes on along the minus strand of JAFUSD010000263.1, from coordinate 538 downwards.
AGGCTGCGGACTCATCGTCTACCTCATGCAGGAAGGACGCGGCATTGGCCTCATGAACAAAATCGCAGCCTATAAACTCCAAGAGCAAGGCTACGATACAGTCGACGCCAACATCCACCTCGGGTTCGACCCCGACCTCCGCGACTACGGAGTCGGTGCACAAATACTCCGCGAACTGGGAGTAGGCAAGATACGCCTCATCACCAACAACCCCGTCAAGCGCGTGGGCCTCGAAGGCTACGGACTCCAAATCGTCGAGAACGTCCCCATCGAAATCACCCCCAACCCCTACAACGAGCGCTACCTCCGCACCAAGAAAGAACGCATGGGCCACCTCCTCCATCTCTGAGGCGCCCCCCGCGCCCCTTCCGCGCCTCCCGCGCCTTCCCGCGCCCTCCCGCTCCCGCCTCCCTCCCTGCGTCAGTGCCGCGAGGTTTGGCCTCGCGGGTTCCCGCCTCTCCCCAGCGCTCCCCGCCGCTCCTCGCTTCCCGCCCTCCCTCCCTGCGTCAGTGCCGCGAGGTTTGGCCTCGCGGGTTCC
>JAFUSD010000262.1 GCA_017480685.1 Bacteroidaceae bacterium | reverse complement strand
GACATCGAACATGCCTACACACGCGACGGCGGCATGGCCATCCTCTTCGGCAACATTGCGCAAGACGGATGTGTGGTGAAGACCGCTGGTGTTGACGAAAGCATCTGGCGATTCTCGGGTCCTGCCATGGTGTTCGACTCGCAGGAAGATGCGTGCGAGGGCATACTTGGCGGGCGCGTGAAGGCTGGCGACGTGGTGGTCATCACCCACGAAGGACCTAAGGGGGGCCCTGGCATGCAGGAGATGCTCTACCCCACGTCGTATATCAAGTCGATGCACCTGGGCAAGCAGTGCGCACTCATCACCGACGGACGCTTCTCGGGAGGCACCAGCGGACTGAGCATAGGCCACATATCGCCCGAGGCAGCCAGCGGCGGCAACATAGGCAAAATAGTCGATGGAGACATCATCGATATCGACATACCTAACCGCTCTATCAATGTGCGCCTCAGCGACGAAGAACTCAACCAACGCCCCCAGCAACCACTGCACCGCCAGCGCACCGTGAGCAAGGCCCTGCGTGCGTATGCACAGAGTGTGAGCAGCGCCGACAAGGGCGGAGTGAGAATAATATAATATATATATATAATGTGTAACACAATGCAGGTCTGAGGCTGAGTCCTTAGGCCTGCATTGTTATTATCGCAAACGATGATGTGTGTATGCTTTTTTAAGTGATGATGAGGCTATCGGTGAGAGCCTGCGAGTGCGCTTTCGCGGCTCGTCCCCCGCACAAGGTACGGTCGTACTTTACGCAAAGTACGGTCGTCCCCTGTACGGGGGACGACTTTCTCAAGCACAAGGACCGTGTTGAGAATGTATCTGCTTCATTATCAACACCCATTATCATACAAGCAAACAAGCATAGACAAACGAGAGTGTGGGTAGCGATGAAAAAGTGCATTCAACGTGGTTTTCATTCTCACACACTTCGATGCAATCAGGCCTGCATACTTCCTTTTTGACACATAAGATGCTATTTCGTATCACACTTTTGATGCAAACACCTCCCCTTGGCAGGAATAATGTTAGCATTTCGCACGATTTTACTGCAATATCGTTGGGCATTTGGCAAAAAAGATGTAACTTTGCAACTCAAATCGACAAAGCAAGCTTTTTTGACACAAACAGACAAGACAGTGAATATGGAACAGATTACTGGCGCAGAGGCATTGATGAAATCGCTACTGAACGAGGGCGTGGAAACACTTTTCGGATATCCAGGAGGAGCAATCATGCCCGTCTATGATGCCCTCTACGACTACAGAGACCGACTGAACCACATACTCGTGCGCCATGAGCAGGGTGCAGTACACGCTGCACAAGGCTATGCCCGCGTCTCGGGCAAAGTGGGATGCGCATTGGTGACAAGCGGACCAGGTGCCACCAACACCATCACAGGCATTGCCGATGCCATGATCGACTCCACGCCGATGGTGGTCATCTGCGGACAGGTGGGCGCTGCTATGCTCGGAACCGACGCATTTCAGGAAGTCGATGTGGTGAATGTGACCAACCCTATATCGAAATGGAGCTATCAGATACGCCGTGCCGAGGATGTGGCATGGGCTGTGAGTCGTGCTTTCTACATTGCACGCAGCGGACGACCAGGCCCCGTAGTGCTCGATTTCGCCAAGAACGCACAGACAGCACTTGTCGACTACCAGCCACAGAAGGTGGACTACATACGCAGCTATCAGCCCAAACCTGCCATCAACCACGAGGCCATTGAGCAAGCTGCATACCTCATCAACCACTCCGACCGCCCACTCCTGCTCGCAGGACAAGGCATCGAACTGGGCAACGCGCACAACGAACTGCTTGCACTCGTTGAGAAAGCCGACATACCAGTGGGATGCACACTGCTCGGACTCTCCGACCTGCCGTCCGACCACCGTCTGAACAAAGGAATGCTCGGCATGCACGGCAACCTCGGGCCCAACGTGCAGACCAACCAGTGCGACCTGCTCATAGCTGTCGGCATGAGGTTCGACGACCGCGTGACAGGCAATCTG
>JAFUSD010000261.1 GCA_017480685.1 Bacteroidaceae bacterium | reverse complement strand
TGCTTATTGGTCTTGTAAAAAAAGATAATGAAGAGTACTTCCTCAATCAAGAACCATCAAAGCTTTATTATACTGGTAATGTCGGTTTATTTCCGTCAACCATTGCCCTGAATAAACTCTACTACTTCATGCCACACATCAAAGGCAAGGGCATTCGTGACCTCTACCTGATAAAGATTGTACGCGTAGGTAGTAAGACGGAAATTCACCCCGAAGTAGAAGACGATAAAGCCCCACGTCTGGTATTCGAACTGGAGTATCTCGAAAGCCTGCCTGAATACAAGATGATAAGCCTGAACTTCCAACACGCATTCACAGACACATTCCTCGGGAGAGTATTGAACAGATAAAAATGAAATCTTATGAACAAATACATCATCTACACAACAGAAGGCAATACTATTGCTACAAATGAGCATGTTGAAGTGGAGAACTGACAAGTGCTTGGAAATGCCAAAGCAAAGGATAAAGTAGAAGCCAAAGAAAATCTGATAAAAGAAAATCCTTGGATAATAGAGGCAGGCTTCAGCAGGTCTAAGTTTATCGTCAGGCAGCTACTAAAAGACGATGAACTTAAGGACATCAATATTGTTTAAACTATCTTCGGGAAGATGAGGAACGTCACTTTGTAGAGTAAGAAGAACCCAATTATCATATGTTCCATGCACTGAAACGTATAAAAATTCTATTAAATACGGAGTCACTCCTACAACAATGAATTGATGAAGTTCTTTAACGGTGACATGTTATAAATTGAATTATTTATATATTCAATAATAACATCAAAATAAAGCAAGCCCACTTGTTTTTAGCAGAAATGCTAAAGGTCGGTGAGCTTGTTGTTTTCATGATTATGTCATGTGAACCTTGACAGGGAGGTTTTTGATAACATATTATAAAAACTGCTGTCATTGCTATCACAGCTGTCATACTTATTGATTGTCATGGGGTTGGACGACAAACAAGGATGACATCAGGGTGACAGCAGTGACAGCAAGGGGGGAAAAAAATGGTTTCACACCGTTTTGTGCATCATTTTTACGGTGTGTCAGTTGTTATTTATACAGAATGATATTCACTTATGCATAGCTTTTTATGCAGAATGATACTTCACTTCAACGATGCTTTCACATCGGTTATCATCGTGTCGTGACTAGTGTCGTTGCCTGCGAGTGACTGGGTGAGGGGCACGTCGGAGGGCTTGCTGCCTACACGGACGAGGCCGGTGTAGGTCACGATGCGGTCGTTGATGAGGGTGGCTTCGATGCGGAGTGTGTAGTTGCCTTTCTTCACGCGCTTGCCGGCTTGGTCGGTGAGATCCCATGTGAAGGTCTGGGTGCCGCTTTGGGGTGTGGCTCCTGTGTAGGCATCGAGTTCTGCATCGGTACGTTCTTCGGCTTTCACGGCTTTCACCCACGAGGGGACGCAGGTGGGACGGAAGGTGTATCCACGTCGGATGGCCTCGCCTGGGCGTGGACGTCCTTTGGTGGTGAACGAGGTGACGAAGAGGGTTTTCACTACACGGCCCTGTTCGTCTTCTATCCATACTGCATACTGGTTGCTGCCTGGGCCGTTCTGACGGTTGTAGTTGAATGTCACTTCAAGGGTCTTTGCCTTGGCTGCAATGCCGTTGCTTCTTGCAGCACGGCTTGTTGCTGATGTCAGTAGCATCAGCATCAGGATTGTGATTATCGGTTTTGTGTTCATAGTATGTATTTGTTTGAAAGGGAAGTTAAAGGGGGAGTTAAAGGGAAGTTAAAGGGAAACCCCTCTCTTATTCCCTCCGTCGCTTCGCTCCCCAATTGCTACGATTCCGCAATTGCCCCCAAGGGGAGATGATACCATCCGGATGGAAAGGGCTCCTCACCTTGGGGGAGGCGGGGGAGAGGTTAAAGGGACGATACCTACCAGCGGTTTCATTTGTCATTTTAACTTAGTGAGCGAAGCGATAACTTCCCTTTAACTACCGATAACTTCTTTATGCTTTCGATGTTACTTGCATAGTTTCTTCACGGCATCGGGGCTGAGGGCGGTGCTGTAGATGCGGACATCGCTGATGGATGCACCTGCCAGGTAGGCGTCGCCGCGGAAAGGAGCACGTCCCATCCAGTTGAACTTAGGCACTTCGGTCCATGGGAATGTCTCGCTCATGGTGTACATCGTGGGGTTTTGTGCCACGAGTTTTCCGTCGATATAGAGGCGGCCTTCTTGTCCCTCCTGGGTATATACAACGTATTTCCATTCTCCTTTTTGCGACTGACGTCCTACATCGAGCATCGTCTCGCGGTTCCATCCGCCGACCGAGTTCTCGCTGCGCTGCACGTTGAGTTTATATGCCTGATAACGACCGCGGTCTTGTGTGTTTTGCTCGAGGGTGGAGAATGCCCAGAGGAAGTATCCGTTGCCTTGGAGCGATGCTGTCTCTGCTACTCTGTATCTCACTGCAATGCTGAACGTGGTCATGCCTTTCAGGCGGTAGCCTATTGCCTCGCCGAGGTCGATATATCCCTGATCATTGCCCAGACTTACGTAGTGTTCCTTGCCTTCGTGAATGACCTGTGCAGAGCCATAGAGTTTGCCATCGAAGTGGTTGGGTGTGAGGTCGGGCACTGTCTGTCCGTCGGCATTGCTGAAGTCGTAGTGCAGCACGAGTCGTTTCGACAGGTCGTTCTGCAGTTTCTTGTCGATTGATATGAGCTTGTAGTTGCGCGAGCCGAGCCCTATCTGCTCAGCATATTCGATGGTGTGGAGTCCGTGTTGCTTGTTGATGCGCTCGATGAGTGGTCGGTTGTCGTTTCCTTCGCTCGGCTTGATGCCAAACACGATGTCGGCACATGCCTGGTCGAGGGCCACGGGGTCGAGCGATGCCAGTATTCCGTAGTCTTTCAGCTTCACGGGTTCGGGATGGTCAACGCAGTCGCAATCGACCGACATGTTGTTCATCACGCTGATATAGATGATGTTTTTACCAAACACATCGGCCACACCTTGAGCGGCAGCAGCCATCGACTCGAGGAATCCGTCTTGATTTTCAACGTGGTTCCACATGCCTTCCACCACTTCCTGATGTCCGGCGGTGTGTATGTTAGCCTTTCCGTTGGCCGACGCAACACCGATACTTTGGTTCTTTATCACTCCGCCGAGGCCTCCCATAGGGTGTCCCTTGAAGTGAGCGAGGTTTATCATGAAGTCGTAGCGCTTGAGGTGTGTGCCCACGATGTCGTGCTTTATCCATTTCGTGTCACGCACGGGTATGGTGTATTCGCCATCCTCGTCCATGAGGTCAACGGTTGCAATACGGTCGTATCCGTGTTTCTCGATCACACGGCGATGTGCTGCAATCGAACCGCGCTCGCCTCCGTAGGCGGTGTTACACTCGACGAGTGTGCCGTCGGTCAAGTCGACGAGGTCTTTGATGAGCGCAGGGCTGAGGCTGTTGGGGTTGTTCTCCTCGCCCGTCGAAATCTTGATTGCCACACGTCCCTTGGCCGGTCGGCCCAGAGCTTTGTAGATACGTACGAGCGCCTCGGGCGATATGTCGCGCGTGACGTACACTTTCGATTGTTTCTGCGCATTGAGCGCCAGGGCCATACACATGGTGGCCATCATAAGAAGCATCTTTGTTTTCATAATTAATATTAATTACACAGACCTCTCTCTTTTCTCCCCTCATCCCCTTGAGGGGACTGAGGGGTGACAATTCGGTTTTCTCCCCCTCGCACTCCCCCGAGGGAGAGAGGGGAGAGGATGCCTTCCGGATGGTCCACTGCCTCATATAAGTGGATGGCTTGTGAGAGGATCTTATTATTATCACATGCAAAGTTACGAAAAATCATTGCATGAACCATCATCAATACTAATATAATATGTTAAATGCAGTCGATTGAGCAAAAATAAGCAGTAGAAATTTAGTGCAAACCTATAAAATAATACACGAAAGTCTGGTTGAAAGTACAGAATCATTTTGCTGAAAGACCACAAGAGTTTTGCTGCGCATATATAGGAAAACTTAAATTTACGTCGCAAATTATTAAAACTGCGACGTAAATTTATTAATTTTCCACCGAAAATTTAATAATTTGCGACGAGAATTTAAGAATTACTACGTACGCGCAGGGAAATTCTTGTGTACGCACAGGGAAATTCTTGTGTACGCGCAGGGAAATAAATACGATAAGTCATCAGACAACAAAGTGCACGCTATTAGCAGTCCTTCGGACTGTCACAGATCCTCTCGCTGTTGCTCGGGATGACATAATGGGTAGGTTTCTGCTAATGGATAGGGGTTGTCATGCTAATGGATAGGGGTTGTCATGCTAATGGATAGGGGTTGTCATGCTAATGGATAGGGGTTGCCATGCTAATGGGTAAGGCGTGTATGGCTCTATAATCACACACAATATATGATTCACAGCGTTGATCTGACAGTAAAAATATACAATAAAAGAGGATGTGCAACGATTCTTGCACATCCTCACGGGAAATATTATGTACTTATTGAGTCAAGGCAGAACGGCTGATGATGCTAACAGCCGCTTGGCTGCATCAGAAACTCCACTTGCCGGCGGTGAGTTCGTGCTCGGTGGTGGTGCCGTCCTCGTGCAGTTGGGTGAATGTAGCTTTGGTGTTGTAGGGGATGATGAACGAATACTTTATCTTTCCATCCTTACCACGCTCCCACGACGAGGTGAGTGTGCCGTAGGGTGTAGGTATCGACCCGCGTGCCCAGTCGATGCGTTTCTGTCCGGCAGGTATCTGCTCGTCGGTGCGCATGTCGGGTTTCGGTGCGAGTATGATGTGGTGGAATCCAGGGTCTTCGTGGTCGGGACTCATGCCGAGCATATCGCGGAACATCCATTCACCTATCACTCCGTAAGCGTAGTGGTTGAACGAGTTCATGTTCCACTCGTGTTTGTTGAATCCCTCACCAGCCTTAAACGAATCCCAACGTTCCCACACGGTTGTGGCTCCGTTGTCGACAGAGTAGAGCCAGCTGGGGTTCTTGTGTTGCAGCAGCAGGTCGTATGCGAGGTCGGTCATATCGTATTCGCTGAGTGTAGGACAGAGATAGGCGGTGCCTACGAATCCTGTAGAGAGGCAATAGTTGTTCTTCTCTATCTTCTCGCGCAGGTCCTTGATTGCATTTTCGTATTGTGTACCATATTCGAGCATGTTGAAGTGGAGTGCCAGCACGTATGCAGCCTGACTCTTCTCGGTGAGGTGTCCGCCCGATGTATATCGTTTTTGGAATTCCTCGCGTATTTCGCTTGCCAGGTTGATATACATATCGATGTCGTCATTGCCGAGTGCCATGCTGATGCGTGACATGAGTTCGGCCACATGGGCATAGTAGCACACGCTGACGAAGCGCTTGTCGAGGTCTTCATAGGCAAGCCAATCGCCGTATGCGGTGCCTGCTCCGTTGTAGAGATACTCTTCGTCGGTATTGGATTGCAGCCACAGCATGTAGCGTTGCATGGCTTCGTAGTTCTCGTCGAGAATCTCAGTGTCGTTGTACATGAGGTAGACGTTCCATGGCACGATGATGATTGCATCGCCCCATGCAGCATTGCCGAAGTCTCCGTAACGTCCGAGCGGAGCCACATCGGGCACAGCACCGTCTTCGCGTTGTGCACTGCGCAAGTCGCGCATCCATTTGTGGTAGAATGCACGCATGTCGGCATTGTAGCATGCAGTGCGGC
>JAFUSD010000260.1 GCA_017480685.1 Bacteroidaceae bacterium | reverse complement strand
GACCCGCAAAACCTGAAGAAAGCCATGCTGCCCATGTGCATAGGCAGCATACCGGCACACGGATTCTTCACCCTGTGGTTCGACCATGCTGACACACGCAAAGACATAGGCGAAAACTGGCTCAACACCAACGTCAACATGAAACTCAACACCGACGGCGGAACCATATACATAAGCGACGACGCAGGCAACCTTATCGCAAGCCAAGACTACCCACCAGCTGTGATGAGAGCATCGTGGGCACGCACCACCGACGGAGGCGACCAATGGGCCCTCACCGCATTCCCGACACCATCGGCAACCAACACCACCAGCATGTTTGCAAACCAACAACTGCCCATGCCCGAAATAGACAAACCAGGACAACTGTTTGAAGGCGAAATGCAAATCGTGGTGAGCATACCCGAAGGAGCAACACTGAAATACACCACCGACGGAACCACACCAACCACCGACAACGGCAATGTGAGCGAAACCGGACTATTCAGCATAGACGAGACAACCATATTCCGCTTCCGACTCTTCCGCGACGGATACCTGCCAAGCGGCGTAGCAACACGCTCATACATATATCGTAACCGCGACTACTACCTCCCCGTAGTCTCTGTAGTGACCGACCCCCTCAACCTCTACGACAACACAATCGGGGTCTACGTATCGGGCAGCAACGGCAAGACAGCCAACCAAGACTACACCAAGCGCAACTTCAACATGGACTGGGACCGTCCCGTCAACTTCGAATATATGGTCGACAACCAAGAAGTGGTGAACCAGGAAGTCAACTTCTCCATCGCAGGCGGATGGAGCCGCAAGTATGAGCCACGCTCGTTCAAGCTGAAAGCCAACAGCGTGTACGGACAAAACAAATACGAATACCCATTCTTCAGCGACAAGCCCTACAACCGCAACAAGTCGGTGCTGATGCGCAACGGAGGAAACGACAACTACAACAAATACCGCATCAAGGATGCAGCACTACAAGCCATAGCACGCAACTCGGGCATGTACTTCGACCTGCAATCATATCAGCCAGCCCACGTATTCATCAACGGCACATATCTTGCAATGCTCAACATGCGCGAACCCAGCAACAAGCACTACGGATATGCAAACTACGGCATCGATACCGACGAAATCGACTGCTTCGAGATGAGCGTTGACTCGGGTTACGTACAGAAAAACGGTACACGCGAGGCATTCGACCACTGGTACGACCTCACCGTCGAACTATCGGCCGACCCACAAAATGCCGACATCCTCAGTCAGATATGCGATGTGGTAGATATCGACAACTACACAAACTACATGGCATTCAAGTTCTTCCTCAACGACTGGGACTGGCCACACAACAACTGCAAGGCATTCCGCGACCGCAACGACGGCAAGTTCCACTTTGTGGTATTCGACCTCGACAACTGCGTAGACCGAAGCGGCAACAACATATTCAACGACTTCCAGAACAAACAGACACACACATTCTACGGACGCCCAGAGTATGGAGGTTCAAGCCTTACCAAGGAGGTAGAGCTGGTGACCATCTTCCTCAACATGATAAAGAACGACGAATACCGCAAGAAGTTCATCGACACCTACTGCCTCATCGGCGGATGTGTATTCCGCGATGACGACGAAAATGCTCGTATCGTGAACGAGATGGCAGAATACGTACGCCCCGCACTGCAATGGGAAGGCAACAACCCAGTAGGTTCAAGCAAGGAACGCTCACAAGGAATCATCGACGCCATCACAGGCACGTTCAAGCAGACCATGATGAATGTGATGAAAAACTACAGCACATTCAACCTGCGCACCACCGAACTGCAAGCGCTCAGCATCAGTGCCAACATAGACAATGCAAACATCATGTACAACGGCATGGAGATACCAAAAGCCAAGTTCAAAGGATACGGATTCGTACCTATCACCCTCACCGCAGCCGAGCAAGCCGGCTATCGCTTCAAGGGATGGAAAGAGGCCGAGAGCGTGATACGTACCTCGAAAGAGATATACCCCATAGAGTCCACATGGAGCTACTATGATAAAGGCTCGCTCGACAGCACCGGATGGTACAACCGCTCCTACATCCGCACCGGATGGTCTTCAGGACAAGCCCCCTTCGGTCACGGCAGTGCAGGCAAACCCATGGCCAACGCTACAACCGTGCTCGATATAGAGACGAAACAACCCACATACTACTTCCGCCGCAACTTCAACCTCGACAACGAACCAGCCGACAACGAGCACTACATACTCACATACCAGGTAGACGACGGTATGATTGCATACGTCAACGGAGTTGAAGTAGGCAAATACATCATGCCCTCCGGAGCAAAGTTCAGCGACTACGTACAGACATACGAAGACGTGTGGGTAGGCGACGATCCATACGAAGGAACCATAGAAATCGACAACACACTGCTTCGCAAGGGAGCCAACGTCATCTGCTTCGAAGTACACGACTGCAACGCAACCTCGTCCGACATCTGGTTCGCATCATCACTCTCAGTGGTTGTCGACGAAGAAAACGATGAAGAAGGAATCGTAAGCACCGACTACGACTACACAGTGCCAGCAACCGGCACCCATAACATCATCGCCGTCTACGAACCAATCAGTACCGACGAGATGCTTGCCGCAGGCATGACCCCCGTACGCATCAACGAGATAAGCGCCTCCAACAGCGTGTATGTAAACGAATACGCAAAACGCGACGACTGGTTCGAACTCTACAACGCCACCGATGCCGACATCGACATAGCAGGCATGTTCGTCAGCGACAAACCAGAGAAGCCAGAGAAATATCAGATACCCGCAACCGACGAGGTGAACACCATCATTCCCTCCCACGGACATCTCGTCGTATGGTGCGACAAGCTCGAACCCATATCGCAACTCCACACATCGTTCAAGCTCAATGCCGACGGCGGTGCCGTGCTCATCAGTGCATCCGACCTCTCATGGACCGACACACTATGCTACACAGCACACGACGGCACGATGAGCGTAGGTCGATACCCCGACGGAGCCAACAACACATACGTGATGCATACACCGACCATTGGCCAGCACAACGTCTTGACAAGCTACGACACCCTCTATGCTCAGCCCCATGGCACCGACGACACACCAGTCACATCGCTCATTGCCCACAGCGGCACTATGCGCATCATGGCTGAAGGCAACAGCATCGTAGTGAAGAGCGAGACATCGCCGGCAGCCACACTCATCGTCTATACAGCCACCGGTCAGGCAGTGCTCACCACACAGCTCGACCTCAGCCGCCATGTAGCATACACCACGGCAGGCAACCTGCCCGCAGGCATCTACATAGCCCGTGCCACGAATGCCGATGGCGAGACTTGCTCATGCAAGGTCGTCATAAAATAGGCTAAATATAGATAGAGTAAATATCTAAACAGACCAAACATAAATTAACATAGTATTAACCCATTCAAACCATTAAAGACAATGAAGAAATACTTAGCAGAAATGGTAGGTACGATGACACTCGTACTCCTTGGTTGCGGCACCGCCGTGAGCCTCAATTGCGGAGTTGACACCGCATCAGTAGTAGGAACAGCCATAGCATTCGGCCTGGCAGTAGTAGCCATGGCATACACCATCGGTGGAGTCAGCGGCTGCCACATCAACCCCGCCATCACCCTCGGTTGCCTCCTCACCAAGCGCATCAGCGCCAAAGACGCAGGCATGTACATGCTCTTCCAGGTAATCGGAGCATTCATCGGCTCAGCCATCCTCTACGCACTCGTAGCCACAAGCCCCGAACTGGCTGAAGGCACCACCACAGGCGCCAACACATGTTCCGGCACAGTCGTCAACGGCCTCATCGCCGAAATCGTACTCACAGCCATCTTCGTGCTCGTAGTACTCGGAACAACCGATTCGAAGAAAGGAGCAGGCAACTTTGCAGGACTCGCCATCGGACTCTCACTCATCCTCATCCACCTCGTAGGCATCCACTACACCGGTACCTCCGTCAACCCCGCACGCTCCATCGCCCCTGCTGTATTCGCCGGAGGCGACGCCCTTGCACAGCTCTGGGTGTTCATCGTAGGTCCGTTCATCGGTGCAGTCGTTGCAGCCGGAATCTGGAAGACCGTAGGCGAAGAATAAAGAGACAGCCCCAAGCCCACTCTTATCCTCTCAAGCCCCCCTCTTATCCCCCCAAGGGGGGATGATGCCATCCGGATGGAGTTCCTCCCCTTTGGGGGAGGTTAGGAAGGGGCTACTTCAATCCACAGCTACCAAACAAAAGCCCTTTCTCACCGATTGAGACAGGGCTTTTTTTACATAGAGATGGGACGGGGGGGGCCTATCACTCCCCCTTGGGGGAGCAGGGAGGGGGCTTGGCTTTTACATAAAAATGCGATGGGGGCCTATCACTCCCCCTTGGGGGAGCAGGGAGGGGGCTTGGCTTTTTTGCATAGAGATGCGACGGGGTCACTCTTCGAAGTCAAGACACGTGCGCTGAGCAGTAAAAGGCCTCACACACTCGTCAGCCACAGCCACATGAGCCGGATGAGAAGCATAAGCCATGAGAGCTTCAGGCGAGTCGAGAGAGGCATCGAGCATCACGTCGGCATTCGATGAGTCGAGCCTTCCGTCAATATGCACCACAGCACTACGCAATCCGGGAACCACACCCGTCAGGCCTTCGAGACCCTGCTTTATGCCCCGTTTCACCACCTGCTTCTCCGCCTCGCTAAGGTCAGGACGCAAGGTCCATAAGATGATGTGTCGTACCATAAAAAAACGATTATTAATAACTTTGTGGATGCAAAGTTACACATTTATCACGACATAGCAGCATTCTGACACAACTTTTTCAGCCGGCTGACACCCAAAAATCATATATCATCGCAGCACATATCAATATTCTCCACGAGAATATAGAAATTTTATTGCAACTACATCGAAATTTTGTTGCAAGCATATCCTAATTCTTTAATTTTCGACACAAATTTAATAATTTTCGGTGGAAAAACAGTAAATTTGCGACGTAAATTTAATAATTCTCGACGTAAATTTAAGTTTTCTTACATACGCGCAGCAAAACTTCTGTATCTGTGCAGCAAAACTTCTGTATCTGTGCAGCAAAACTTCTGTATCTGTGCAGCAAAAGTTTTGTATCTGCGCAGCAAAACTTCTGTATCTGCGCAGCAAAACTTCTGTATCTGTGCAGCAAAAGTTTTGATGAAAGAAGATGGGTGACAGACGGCACAAGATGGCAGGTGATGATGATGAAAGCAGGTAAATGCAGGGGCAGAAGACAAAGAAATGTGTGTGGAAATGAAAATAATGTGCATGAGTGGGGCTGTGTTTGAAAAAGTTTTCATAACTTTGTGGAGTAAACCTAAAAACGAAACGATATGGAGATAAAGACTGTGGGCATCGCATCGGACCACGCTGCGTTCCGCCTCAAACAATTTGTGAAGCGTTACCTCGAAGAGAAGGGCATGGCATTCAAGGACTATGGGACTTACACCGAGGAGAGTTGCAACTACGCCACCTACGGCCACCTGCTGGCTCGTGGCATCGAGAGCGGCGAAGTGTATCCGGGCATTGCTATGTGTGGCAGCGGCGAGGGTATCTCGATGACCCTCAACAAGCATCAGTCGATACGCGCAGGACTGGTGTGGCGACCCGAGATTGCCCACCTCATACGCGAGCACAACAACGCTAACGTCATCGTGTTCCCAGGCCGGTTCATCGACGAAGAGACTTGCCGCCAGTGTCTCGACGAGTTCTTCGGCACCGATTTTGCCGGCGGGCGCCATCAAGCACGAATAGATGAAATACCTGTGAAGTAGGAAACATCCCCTAATTCCTCCGAAGGAGGGGAACTCCATCCGAAAGGAAATCAATAGTTAAATAGTAAATGCATAAAT
>JAFUSD010000259.1 GCA_017480685.1 Bacteroidaceae bacterium | reverse complement strand
GTTGAGAACATCTACAAGTTCGACGCCTGGCTTCGGCAACGACCTGCGCAGTCGGGCGAAGGCACAATATGCGGGGCTACGGTGTATAACTATCATAAGCAGCTAAAGTCCTTGCTCAATCGTGCTGTGCGGTTCGGTGTAATAAGGTCGAATCCTTATGATCGCCTGCGTGGTCAGTTCAAGCGGTGTGACAATCCAACGGTGGAGTACCTGACGGAGGATGAGGTGGCTTCTATAATGCAAATAGAACTCGATGATGGGACAATGCTGGCTCGCTCGCGCGACTTGTTTGTGTTCCAACTTTATACTGGGCTGTCTTATAGCGACACTCAGGCGTTCGACATCTCGTCGTATCGGAAAGTGAAGGGGATGTGGACTTGTACCATCCAGCGCATCAAGACGGGTGTGCCGTTTGTGTGCCAGTTGCTGCCTCCGGCGGTGGAGGTGCTGGAAAAGTATGGGTGGAAGGTGCCTCGCATCGATGCCGCCGACTACAACCACATGCTGAAGGCTGTGGGCGCAATGGCGCATATATCGACGAGGATGCACTCGCACCTGGCACGTCATACCTTTGCGACTTACATGCTCCGGCATGGGGTGCGTATCGAGAATGTGTCGAAAATGCTTGGACATACGAACATTACGCAGACGCAGCGGTATGCGAAGGTGCTGGCTGAGTCGGTCCATGAGGATTATGAGCGAATAAATCAGTTACTAACTAATAAAACACAACATAAATGAAGAATTACTTTATTTTAGCGGCATGTATATGCCTCGCATGGTCGTGCCAGAAGGCCGACATCATTGAGAATGAAGAAGAAGTTACAACCGAGACGCCTGCAACTAAGGCGAAGAAGTTCACGTTCACGCTTAAGGGCGATTTTGGCGCGGCAACTTTCACACGTGGCTACCTTACCGCCGATGGTCAGGACATGACAGACTTGTGGGTGTTCGACTTTGTGGAGGGGACTTGCGTGCAGACGGTGCATCAGACGGCGGAAGATGCGGACTGGGGCAAGCCGTCGATGGCATTGTCCTACGGGAGCCACCATGTCTATTTTGTGGCATCGCGGGGCGATGAGCCGACAATCAGCGAGGATGCACATACAATTACCTGGGGCACGCCCAGGGATGCCTTCTGGAAGGACTACGAGGTGGAGGTGGTAAATACAAGCAACGGCAACAGGGCCGTGACGCTCGACCGCGTGGCCACGAAGTTGCGCCTGACGATACAGGACGAGGTTCCGACAGGATGCAGCGCAGTGAATGTGACGCCCGACCGCTGGTACTACGGACTGGACTACGTGACGGGCGAGGCCGTGACCGCGAAGAAGCAGACGCGGACGGTGAGCGTCCCGTCGTCATACATCGGAACAAGCGGGCAGATGGCCGTCAGCATCTTCGGCGTGAGCGGAGCCGATGAATGGGTGACAAACGTGGCAGTGACGGCCACGGATGCAGACGGCAAGGTGCTGGGCTCAGCGAATATCGCGGGAGCTCCGTTCAAACGCAACAGGGCGACGGAGTACTCGGGTAACTTGTTCGGGAGCGCTGGCGGTCTTGACGTGAGCGTGAACGCAAGTTGGGAACAAGCAAAGACATTGACATGGTAAACAATGAAAGAGCACCGAGGCATTATGCTTCGGTGCTTTTTTCGTTCTGAGAGTTGATTGAGCACATCAGTTCCACGAGTTCGCTGCGTTCTTGTTCGTCGAGGGGCTCGTGGTATTCCTCTTCGTCGGCGAATAATGCTGGGAACACGTCCTTGACGGTCTTGCCCTTCGGGTCGCGCATCGTGTAGATGGCGGCATAGGCGCATTCGGCGAGCAGTTGGTGTGTAAGGTGGTTGCGCTTTCGGTAGCCGCGGATGATACTAAGTATCTCCCACCATCGCAGCTCGTGCAGAAACTCGCGTCGTGGGAATCCTATCTCGCCCACCAGTAATTGATAGAGCTGGTGGGCGTTGGTTAGTTTTTTTCTGATTTCCCCTTTTCTTTATTGGATGGTTCGTGCGTGTTCTTTTTCTCTACGTCCGACAACTTGAAAAATTCGGCCATGAGCTTTGCCACGACTACGTAGGCTTTGACTATCTGCTGCATGGTGTCGAAGTCTTTCTTTCCCATGAAGGTGTCGAAGGTGAGATATGTGTCTTTGTCAGCCGACAGGATGGCAGCTAAGACGATTGCAATTTGGTTTTTCAGCGTATTGAACTGTACTCCTGTGAAGAACTGCTGTGAGGTGATTTCTTCAAAGTTGATGATGGTTTGCATGTCAAAGCAGACGGGGTACTGTCTGCCCTGGATGGTGATTTCTTTCTTGATCATAGTTCCTTTATTTATTATAGTGATTAAAAAGCAGCCGCACCGACGCGGTAAGTGAGAACTGAACGAGTCGGGGGCTGCTGATGTTTATGCACCGACCACATACGGCCCGAAGCCGTTAAGGGTGGTGGTGTAGTCGGCATTCTGTCGTGTCGGTCCGTTGACTTGCAACTGCGAGATGATGACCGACCCCGATATGAGCACGGTTCCCTTGGTGCGTTGGTTTGCACCGCTCACATTCGCTATCTCGAACTTGACAGGCAGTCCTGCCTCGTAGTATGACATCAGGTTGCCGAGGTCTGCTCCTTCCACTTCACTCGTGATTGTCTCGTCGGCATTGACGAGGGCTGACGATGTGATGTCGAAGTTGACAGCAGTAGGCTCCTGAATCTGCCAATCGCCTTCGGTGTCCTTTGTCGTGGCGTTCTCGAGGGTGGTGCTGACATGAAGCGAGAGCTGGCGGGCAGCTCCAATCACGCGGCTTGGGGTGGCGGTGTTGTTGCTTGAGATGAACAAGCGCACGAACTGCCCACGTGTGAAGGTGCTGTTGACTGAGATTTCGATAGTCTGAGGTGCAGTCTCCACAACCTCGAGCGGCGACGCTCCTGTAAGCTGTATCGACTTCGTGCTGAGTTCGCGGTCGTTCCAGTTGAACGTAATGTCGTTGATGTAGGCAAGGCCCTGGCGCATGTATGATGTCACGACAGGCGTCTGGTTGTTCGTGGTGGCCGTCTCGCTGAACAGCACCTTGAACTTCGTACCGGCCTTAATCGCGTTAAGCAATGTAGCGGCATCGGTCACGTCGAAGGATTCGACGCTGATGCTCCAGTTTTTGCTTATGACAACGGGCTGACCAAACATGCCCACGATGTCTTTATGTGCAGCATCTTCCGTATTGGTCTGGAGATTCAGCGTGCAGTTTGTGGCTTTTGCAATGACTTGCAACGGTGCCGGCACCCCATCGGGTATCATGAGGATTCGTAGGTTGTCACCTTTCTGTATCATGTTGTCTGAGTTTTTAATAGTGAATATCAACTCTTATAATATAACTGCCATCGCTGTAGTCACGAGCGATGCAGCCTGCATGGAGAGTAGCACCTTCGGGTGCTGTAAGGTTGTCGAGTTGGTCGGTCAGTTCCTCGTGTGTCTTGCCCCGCAGTGTCACGGGGAATTGCGGTGTGTCACTGACCGGCGTCACGGATTGTGTATCGGCCGCAGTCGTTTTCTCCTGCTGTTCCTTAATTTCTGCTTTCTTCATAGTCAGGATCTGTGTTGCAAGTGAATACGAGTTTCTGCCAGAAGCAAGGTTTTAGTTGGTCATACTGCACGGCTTCGGCTTGCATCGTATAGCTGTAGGGGATCAGTTCTGCATTTTCGCCACCTTCTTGCACCTGTGCAGTAAAGTAGTCGATGATGGACTTCCTCACATTAATGGCAAGCTCGGCAAGCAGCGGTCTGGTCTGAGCTACAATCACGATACCGATTGTCACAACATCAGTCAAGCTGTCCCATCTGTTATCTTTTGTCGTGTCCTGAGGGTTCAGCCCGTCAAAACTGACGATAATGTAGGGCAGCGGTGCGTTGTCGGCATCCTCGTCGGGCAGTGCGATGGCGGTATTATATACGTCGCCAGCGGGCAGTTGCGCAATGAGGTCGGTATTGCTTCTTATAGCTTCAACAAATACAATGTCCGTCTGTAAACTCATATTCTATTGATTATAAGCGGAGCGAGGTGGGCTTTCACCTCCAGTCCTCGCTCCTGCAGGAACTATGATGAACTTGAACCTTAGAGAGATTAGTCGCCAATCTCGTTAGAAGATGCGGGCTCCACGAGCTTGATGAGCTTGAAGGCCTGGGGCTTGCCGGAGGTTTTGCCGTTGACCTTCGAGGACATCTCAACCAGCGAGTAGTCGAGACCCATGCCGAGGGCAATCACGTTGCGGTCGAAGTTGGCCGAAGATGTGCCGTCGATATTGAACTCGATGCCGTCAGCGTACACCTGCTCGTTCAGGTAGCCGAAGTGGCCGATACCGATGTAGCGGTCGTTCTCCTTGGTGGCTACGCCGCTGGCGTTGATGGTGTAGTCGATGTAGGGGCTGACGTGGTAGCGGTAGCCTACGCACTGGCCGTCCTGGATGACGGTGCGGTTGCTGTCCGTAGTGCCGGGGATGAGCTTCTGGAACTTCAGGTCAACCTCGGTGGTCTTGTCCATGATGAGCTCGGGATCACCCTCGAAGCCGAGGTCGTACATGGCGGCAATCTTCTTGGCGAGGTTCTTACCGATGTTCTCGTCGAGGGTCAGGGTCTCCACGGTCACCTGTGCGAACGGCGACTGCAGAGCTGCGTAGTTGCCGTGGGCGTAGATGTGGAGAGCGCGGAACATGGCCCAGCCCTTCTGGAACTTGTAGGTGATGAAGGCGATGATGTCGAAGGCAGCGTTGGCGACGGCACGACGGCTGACGGGCACGCTTGCGGCAACACGCTTCGGAGAT